>CAYSFJ010000007.1:0-38183 GCA_964430785.1 uncultured Mycoplasma sp.
ACTAGGTTTTATCTAGGCTTTAGAAGATTTATGGTTAAAAATTGTCAAACTCGGGGATTCATATTTTTTCGAAGTAAATAATCAAGATTAAACTTTTTCCTCTTGTAAAACCTATAATTAAATGCTAAAATAAGTTTGTAAATCAGTGATGAAAGATTAGTAGTAAGTAATTTATTTTATAGAGAGTTGGCGTTAGGTGCAAGCCAATAAATAAAGACTTATGAATCTACTTTCTAGAAAGTCTAATAAACTTCGGGTAATTTCCGTTAAAGAATAATTAAGTTATATAAAGGATGGCACCGCAGCATTGCTCCTTAAAAGTGATATGTGTGTGCTTTTTTTAATGAAAGGATGGTAAAAATGATTGATATTAATTTAATTAGAGAAAATGCTGACTTAGTAAAGGAAAATATTAAAAAGAAATTTCAAGATGAAAAACTACCTTTAGTGGATGAAATCAAAGAAATGGATGAAAAATTTAGAAATGCAAAGTTTAAAGCAGATGAATTAAGATGTGAAAAAAACAAGGTTAGTGCAAAAATTGGTGAGTATGTAAGAAATAAAGAAATTGATAAAGTTGAGGAAGCTAAAAAAAGAGTAAATGAAATAAATACTGAAATCGCTAATTTAACTGTTGAGGAGGAAAGACTTCAGAGTTTTGTTCACGATAAAATGCTTTTGATACCTAATATTATAGATCCTAGTGTACCAATCGGTAAGGATGATAGTGAAAATGTTGAAGTTCAAAGATTCGGAGAACCAAAAGTTCCAACATATGAAATTCCATATCATGCTGATATTATGGAAAGATTAAGTGGACTAGATAAGGAAAGTGCAGGAAGAACTTCAGGAGAGGGATTTTATTATTTAACTGGTGATATAGCAAGAATTCATAGTGCAATGCTTTCATATGCTAGAGACTTTATGATTGATAAAGGATTTACATATTGCATTCCACCTTTTATGATTCATGCATCTGTTGTCGAAGGAGTTATGTCATTTCCTGAAATGGAAGCAATGATGTATAAAATTGAGGGTGAAGATTTATATTTAATCGGTACAAGTGAGCATTCAATGATAGGTAGATTTTTAGGTCAAATTGTTGATGAAAAATCACTTCCTATAGCACTTACTTCATATTCTCCATGTTTTAGAAAAGAGGGTGGTGCTCATGGACTTGAAGAAAAAGGAGTTTATAGAGTTCATCAATTTGAAAAACAAGAGATGATTGTTTTATGTAAACCGGAAGACGCTTTTACTTGGTATGAAAAGATGTGGAAAGCCACAGTAGAACTTTTTAGAAGTTTAGATATTCCAGTAAGACAACTTGAATGTTGCAGTGGAGATTTAGCAGATCTTAAAGTTAAATCTTGTGATATAGAGGCTTGGAGTCCTAGACAGCAAAAATATTTTGAAGTAGGTTCTTGTTCTAATTTGTCAGATGCTCAAGCACGTAGACTTCAAATAAGAACAAAAGGAGAAAATGGTACATACTATGTGCATACTTTAAATAATACTGTACTTGCTTCACCAAGAGCATTAATTGCCTTTGTAGAAAATAATTATAATGAAGATGGAAGTATTTCTATACCTGAGGTTTTAAGACCTTATATGGGTGGAAAAACTAAAATAGAGCCTACAAAATAGGCTTTTTAAATTTAAATAAAATGTCGAATTTTGTCACAAAAAAAGTTGTTTTGACAACCTTTGTCGAATTAGTTGAAACATCTTTTCAAATAGTGTAAATTATTTCTTGAAAGCGGGTTTTGGTGGTTAAAATTTCATATTAATGCGTCCCAACAAAACTTATATTATAAATAAAAATATAAAAACTAAAAATTATAAATCATAACTCATACATACTTTACATTTCCATCAAAATCCCTTTCAAAATATATAATAATTTGTTATAATAACAAGGAAGTTGGGAGTGTTAGTATGTTAAAACCAGATTATAAAGTAGCAAAAGATAGAACAAAAGTTGATATAAAATATAAAAATGTTGATAAAGAAATAAATAATATTTATAAAGGTAAAAAGTATTTTTTAAGAACCTATGGTTGTCAAATGAATGTTCATGATTCTGAGGCTATTGCATCATATTTGGAAAAATTAGGTTTTATTAAAACAGATGTTATGGAAGAAAGTGATATAGTAGTTCTAAATACTTGTGCTATAAGGGAAAATGCTCATGATAAAGTATTCGGTTATTTAGGTAGATGTAAACATTTAAAAAAGGAAAAGAAGGACTTAATAATTGTTTTAATGGGCTGTATGGCTGGTCAAGAAGATGTTGTCGATGAAATAGAAAAAAATCATAAATATGTTGATATTATTATAGGTCCGAATAATTTATTTGATTTACCACATTTACTTTTAAAAAAACTTGATAAACAAAATATATTAGTTCATTCAAATAGTGATATTGTACCTGAAGGTTTTGATTATAAAAGAGATTCTAAAATATCAGCTTGGGTAAATGTTATGTTTGGTTGTGATAAATTTTGTACATATTGCATAGTTCCATTTACAAGAGGAAGAGAAAGAAGTAGAAAAATTGAAAACATTATTCATGAGTGCAAATGTTTGGTTGATGCAGGTTATAAAGAAATAACATTACTTGGTCAAAATGTTAATGCATATGGTAATGATTTGAATTTGGATTATGATTTTGCAGATCTTCTTGAAAATGTTGCTAAATTAGGAGTGCCAAGACTTCGATTTGTTACATCCCATCCTTGGAATTTTACTGATAAAATGATTGAGATTATTGCTAAGTATGAAAATATTATGCCTTATATTCATCTTCCTATTCAATCTGGAAGTGATAAAATACTTAAGAAAATGAACCGTAAATATACAAAGGATGAGTATATAACACTATTTAGTAAAATGAAAGAAAAAATTCCTAATGCATGTATAACTACAGATATAATTGTGGGTTTTCCTACAGAAACAAATGAAGACTTTGAGGAAACACTTGATATAGTAAATAAACTTAAATATGATGGTGCATATACATTTATTTATTCAGAAAGAAAAGGAACTGCTTCATCATTTATGAAAGATGATGTTACTATAAAAGAAAAAGAAGATAGGCTTCATAGACTAAATGAAATTGTAAATAAATATTCTAAAGAAAGTAATGAAAAAATGCTTAATAAAGTAGTTCCAGTACTTTTAATTGGAGAAAGTGAAAAAGATAAAAATAAATGTTATGGCTACACAGATACAATGAAACTTGTAAATGTAGATTGTGATAAAAAAGAAATTGGTAATATTGTAAATGTTAAAATAACTGATGCTAAAAGTTTTAGTTTAGATGGATATATTATAAAGTAGGAAATTTTCTTACTTTTTTTTCTTTTTGCGGTTGGTCGTTTGCAAAAAAAAACTTATGAATTTAATCATAAGTCATTTTATAATTGGTATCCCCGATTGGATTCGAACCAACGACCGACCGCTTAGAAGGCGGTTGCTCTATCCAACTGAGCTACGGAGACATCACAACTAAATTATATATCAAAGAGCTTTTAATAGCAAGTAAAAATTTATCATTTTCATACAAAATTCATTGTTTTTCTAATAATTTTCACTTTTTTTAGCAAAAAATATGTAAATTTTATAAATATTATACACTTAAAAAACTATGTAAATATTGAAAAATATTCTAAAAAAATAATTTCTATGTATCAATTAATGTTTATATTTACATCTTTTCCTAAAGTATCTCTAATTGAAAGTGCAAGTGTGTATTTTACTTTTTCAGTAATGTTTTCATCATTTATATTTAAAATCATTTTATTATCAAAAGATATATTTACAGTTTTTTCCATTATTTCATAATTTTTTAATTCATAAGAGGCATTTAGAAAACTAATTAAATTGCTTTCATATATTGGTGAAGTTTTAAGTTCATTTACAATTATTTCTACTGGGTTTGCACTTTCATTTGTAATTTTTGTAATTGGTACATAATAAGTTGTATTATCAATCTTACTTATATAATAAACTGTTGATTTAGTTATATTTTTAAAACTATTAATATCATACACTTTATTTATTCCATAACTTTTATCTAATGAAATTGGAAGTTTTATTTTAGAATTTGGTAGTTCATTTAATTTTTCGTTTTCAACGAAAATTAATATTTTGTCTACATTATCAAGTTCACATAGTGAATATATTATACTTTCAATCATTTGCTTTTCATCATTTACATTTACATTTAAAAGTTCTTTAGAAAAATTAAGTTTCAAAATTTTATTATTTAATGAGTAATCTAATAGTTTTGTATTTTCTGGAATTGTAGCTTCAAAGTTCATTGGTAAATAGTTTTCATTTATTGAACCTTTAGTTAATAAACTAATTATATATTCTATTTCATCACTTTCTTTTTTTATTATATTTGTTCTAGCAACATAATTATTTTGATCTTTTATATATATAGGTATTGTAAGTTCATTAACTGTTATTATTTGCTCAGAATAGGTTGTATCATTATTTGGAAATATACATAATAAAAGTACTATAAAAAGTGAAAATGTTGATATACAAATTCTTCTTAAAGCATTTCTTTTAAGCATTTAAATCACCTTATTAAAATATATTAAGAATATTTTTTATTATTCAAAAAACCCATAAGGGTTTAATTATTCAAGTGAAATTGCATTTAAGCGAAGAAGTTCTAAAATTGCATTGCATCTTCCTTTTACACCTAATTTTTGCATTGTATTTGAAATATGATTTCTTACAGTTTTTTGACTTATTCCAAGCTCTATGGCAATTTCTTTTGTGGTTTTATTTTTTGTCAAAAGATCAAATATTTCTTTTTCTCTTTTAGTTAGTATTTTTTTCATATTCCATCCTTTCTTACCTTTTCATAATAATATATGAATTTATTAAAAAAAAGGCACGGAAATATGCCTATTTAGATTGAAATTTAACTGTTATATACATTTGCGTGTCATATAAGGATTGAACTTCTTTAATAATATTATTAGCTTTTTCACTACTTGCATTATTATCATCGACAGTTATACTTATTTTCTCACCATCGATTGTTACACATGAGTTTAAATTGAATTTTTCTTTAATTAAATTTTCAATATGGGAAGTTTTGCCTTTTTTATAATTTAAATATTTTAATGTGTTATATGCTTCATTTTTCTTTTCTTTAGAGGAAGATTTGTCAATAAGAATTTTTTGTGCATCTTCCATTTCTTTAAGAATTTTTTCTTCTTCAGAAAGTTTTAGGGCAATTATTACATCTGAATCTGTTACTTCAATGGCATTATCTAATTTCGTTTCAGTATTTTCAAAGACTGGTAATGAGCTATCTGGAAGTGAAATATAATAAATACCTAAAATAAGTATTAGTGCAAAAAGGGTAATGAACCATAAATTTTGTTTATTTATCAAGATTATCCTCCTTCGATATTAAATTATATTTTTAAGATAAAAAAATATTCTTATTTTAAAAAGCTTTTTAATATTTATAAAATGTAAAATGCTTTACAATAAACATGTGTAAAATAATGTAAATAGTAATATTGAAAAATGTCAAAATTATGTAAAATTTTAACTTTTTAAAAGAAATTTATCAAAAAAAGGAGGAAATTAGAAATTTTTTGGTAATAAGTATATATGAAAGGAGAAAAATATGTGAAGTTATAATTTTAATGTTATAAAACAATATACGAATTTCATTTTTATTTAATACTTTATATTTAATTTGTAAAAATACATATATTTATGTATAATATTATTGTAGGTGATATAAGTTGAATATAATAGTTAGTGCTGGAGGTACTGGTGGACATATTTATCCTGCCTTAGCGGTAATAAATGAATTTAAAAAGCAAGAAAAAAATTTGAATGTACTTTTTATTGGTACTCATAATCGCATGGAAACTGTTATTGTACCAAAACTTGGTATAAAATATGAATCTTTAGAAATATATGGCTTTAGTAAAACTCAATTATTAAGAGATTTTAAAAACATATATTTAATAAAAAAATCTATAAAAAAATGTAATAAAATAATTGATGATTTTAAACCAGATGTTGTTATTGGTGCTGGTGGATATGTTACAATGCCAGTTATTTATAGTGCTAAGAAAAAAGGTGTTCCCACTGTTATTTTAGAACAAAACAGTATTCCAGGTAAAACAAATAAAATATTATCTAAAAACTGTGATTTAGTATGCACTTCTTATGAAAATAGTAATAGATATTTTACTAATGCAAAAAAATGTATTTGCACTGGAAACCCAATTGATATAAAAATAAATGGTTTATCTAAAATAGATTTGGGATTTCATAAAAATAAAAAACTACTTTTGATAGTGTCAGGTTCTCTTGGAAGTGAAACTTTAAATAACTTTTTTATATCATTACTTTCTAAAATAAATGAGGAAGATAATTACGAAGTTTTATATATAACAGGTAAAAATTATTATGATGAATTTGTAAATAATAAAACCTTTTCTAAAAATATTAAAGTATTACCATTTTTAGAAAATATGTCTTCATTATTTTATGATGTTGATTTAATTATAACTAGAGCAGGAGCCTCAACTTTATCAGAAATTATGTATGCAAAATTACCTTCGATAATTATTCCTTCACCTTATGTAGCGGGAAATCATCAATATTATAATGCTATAGATTTAACAAATAGGGGTCTTGCTAAAATGTATGAAGAAAAAAATTTAAATGTTGATGTATTATATCAAGATATTAATAATCTATTAAGTAATAATAATGAATATAAAACTATGAAAGAAAATCTTAATAAATTAAATAAAGTTAAATCCTCTAAAATTATTTATGATGAAATAAAAAGGACAATAAAATGAATGAGTATGGTATAGTTTATGAGAATGTTGATTTAAAAAAATATACTACTTTAGGCGTAGGTGGAATAGCAAAATATTTGATTGAGGTTACAAATGAAAATAATTTTGTTTCTTTAATAAAATATTTAAAAGAAAATAAAATAAAGTATTATATTTTAGGTAATGGCTCAAATGTTATTTTAGACGATAGTTTTTTTGACGGGGTAATAATAAGGGTAAATAAATTAAACAAACTAGAGATAAATGATAATTTAGTAACTGCTTCATGTGGGGTAAAACTAGGACTTTTAAATAATGTAGCACTTCAGAATGGTTTAGTATCTTTATATTTTGCTTCACTTATACCTGGAGAAGTGGGTTCTTCAGTAATGGGCAATGCTGGATGTTATAATCACAGCTTAATGGAATATGTTCAAAGTGTAGAAGTATTAAACGAAAATGGTGTTGTCATTATTCCAAAAAGTGAAATTGAGTATGGTTATCGATATACTTCTTTAAAAGGAAATATTATTTTATCTGTAACCTTTAAGCTTGAAAAAGGCGAACCATTAGAAACTTTAAAATTAATTAAGGAAAATAATGATAAAAGACTTGCAACACAACCATTAAATGAAAAAAATGTTGGAAGCATATTTAAAAATCCTGAAGGTTACTCAGCGGGTAAATTAATAGATGATTTAGGATTAAAAGGCTATAATATAGGTGATGCTTATGTAAGTGAAAAGCATGCCAATTTTATTGTTAATAAGGGACATGCCACATATTTAGAAGTACTTGAACTTATAAATTATATAAAATTAAAAGTTTTTGAGCATTATAAAATTAGCTTAGAAGTTGAGCCTATTATTGTTTGCTGGAGTAATTTATGAAAAAAGGTAAAAAGAAAGTAAGAATTTCTGGTGTTATTTTTATATTTTTAACAATATATTTATTAGCAATGCTTGTATACTATTTTATCTCGTTACCTATAAAAAGTATTAATATAACAGGAAATAATTTACTTACAGATAGTAAGATAATAAGTGAAAGTAAAATAAATTATAATACGTCTATATTTAAGTTAAGTACAAATAAAATCAAAAATAATTTACTTAAAAATCCTTTGATAGATAGTGTAACTATTTCTAGAAATTTAAATGGAACTATTAATATAAAAATTACTGAAAGTAAAATACTTTTTTATAATGTTTTAACTAAAAAAATAGTTCTTTCAAATGGTAAAGAAATGGAAGATACTGGCCAATATGTTGGTTTTCCTATTTTAGTTAATTATGTTCCAAATGATATTTGTGAAACTTTAATTGAATCTCTTGCAAAAATTGATGATAGTAATTATAAAATGATATCTGAAATAGAGTATTCTGTTGAAAAATATAATGATAAAGTTGTTGATGATGAAAGATTTTTATTAAGAATGGTTGATGGAAATACTGTGTATGTAAATCTTGTTAATATTGAAAAGTTAAATAAATATCAAGAAGTTTATGCTGTCTTAGAAGATAAAGGAACTTTATATTTAGATAGTTCTAGTAAAAATTATGTTTTTAAAAAATATGGTGAAGAAACTAGTGAAAGTTAAAAAATTAAATATAATTAAATAATTTTTATGTGTAGTGCATTTATAACAAATTTACATAAATAATTGAAAATAACTGGAAAAATTGGTATTATATATTTGATTAAACGGAGGTAATTATGAGAATATTTTTAATAGCGGGAAAAGCTGGAAGTGGTAAAAATGTAGTGGCAAAATTAATAAAAGAATACTATATTTATAAAGTTGAGGAATGTGCTATAACAAGTTATAGTAAATATATTAAAAATTTTGCATTAGAATTAACTGATTGGGATGGTACTGATGCAAATAAACCGAGAGATTTTATGCAACATCTAGGAGATGAAATGCGTAAACTTGATGAAGATTTTCTTGTATCAAGTATGATTAAAGATATAACAATATATGAAAAATATGTTGAAAATTTAGTTATTAGTGATGTAAGAATGCCAAATGAAATTGATAAAATTAAATCATCATTTGATAATGTTTATTCATTTTATGTTGTAAATCAATTTGCCTCAAGTAAACTTACAATTGAGCAGCAAGCACATATTACAGAAAATGCACTGGAGGAATATACAGATTTTGATTATACAATTGCCAATGATGAACTTGATAAATTAAGAGAAAAAGTATTTGCAATTTTAGATAAGGTGGTATAATGAAAAATATTAATTTAAAAGATTTATATATTGATTTTTTTGTATCAAAAGGACACAAAGAAATTCCCTCAGCTCCAGTAGTTCCTGAAAATGATCCAAGTGTGTTATTCAATACTGCTGGTATGCAACCACTTATTCCATATTTAATGGGTAAAGAGCATCCATATGGAACAAGACTTTGTGATGCACAAAAATGTATTCGTACTAATGATTTAGATTCTATTGGGGATACATATCATCATACATTTTTTGAAATGCTTGGTAATTGGTCACTTGGCAATTATTTTAAAAAAGAGGCTATTACTTGGAGCTTTGAATTTTTAACTGAGGTTTTACATATTCCAGTAGAGCGTCTTGGTGTAACAGTTTTTGCAGGTAATGATACTATTGCTTTTGATGAAGTAAGTTATAATGTTTGGCTTAGTTTAGGTATTCCTGAGGAAAGAATAGCAAGAACCTCTGATGATAATTTTTGGATTGCTGGAGAAACTGGACCATGTGGACCAGATAGCGAAATGTTTTACTTTAGAAGTGATGATGAAATTCCTAAAAAGTTTGATCCAGAAGATGAAAGATGGGTTGAAATTTGGAATGACGTCTTTATGGAATTTAATAAAAAAAGTGATGGTAGTGTTGAAAGTCTTCCTAAAAAAAATGTTGATACTGGAATGGGACTTGAAAGGGTAACTGCCGTACTTGAGGGTGTAAATGACAATTATCTTTCCTCTGTATGGAAAGATGTAATTGATTTGATTTGTGAAATATCTGGAAAAAGTTATGAAGATAATGCTAAAGCGATAAGAATTATTGCAGACCATATTCGTACATCCGTATTTATTGCTGCGGATAATGCTGGAATTAAACCATCAAATGTAGGTCAAGGCTATATTTTACGTAGACTTATTCGTAGAACAATTCGTCATGCTAAAAATTTAGGTATTGATATAAATAGTGATTGGGAAAGAAAAATTGCCTCATTGATAATATCTAAATATTCAAAATATTATAGTGAGCTATCTGAAAATGAAGATACCGTTTATGAAGTGTTAAAAATTGAAAAAGAAAAATTTAATAAAACACTTGAAAAAGGTTTAAAAGAGTTTAATAAAGTTATATCTAAAAGTAGTAATATAGATGGAACTACAGCATTTCATTTATATGATACTTATGGTTTTCCAATTGAGCTTACGATTGAACTTGCAAATGAAAGTGGTGTAACTGTTGATGAAAATGGTTTTAATGAAAAATTTAAAGAACATCAAAATTTATCTAGAACTGCCTCAGCAGGACAATTTAAAGGAGGCCTTGCAGGTAATTCTGAAATGGAAACTAAATATCATACAGCAACACATCTTCTTAATGCAGCCTTAAAACTTACAGTAAATAAAGATGTACATCAAAAAGGAAGTAATATTACTAGTGAAAGAATGCGTTTTGATTTTAGTTGTGATCATAAACTTTCTAACGAAGAAATTAAAAATACGGAAGATTTGGTAAATAAATGGATTAAAGAAGGTTTACCAGTAACAATTACTGAAATGCCTAAAGAAGAAGCTGTTGCTATTGGTGCTGAGCATATGTTTATTGAGAAATATCCTGATATTGTAACTGTTTATTTTATTGGTGATGTTTCTAAAGAAATATGTATGGGACCACATGTAAAAAATACTAGTGAACTTGGAATATTCAAAATTTTAAAAGAGGAATCTTCCTCAGCGGGAGTACGTAGAATTAAAGCGGTACTTGAAAGTGAGTAATAATAATGTTTGAAAATAAGAAAATATTTATTCTAGGTATGGCTAAAAGCGGTTATAATGTAGCAAAACTACTTTATAAAAATAATGATATAATTATAACTGATAAAAATGATCAAGATGAAGAAAAAGTTAATGAACTTACTAGTTTAGGGGTAAAATTTGTTAAAAGTGATAATCCTTTAGAACTTTTTGATGATTCATTTGATATGGTTATAAAAAATCCAGGAGTTATGCCAACTCATCCACTTTTAGTTTTTGCACAAAGTAAAAACATACCCATTTATAATGAAATGGAAGTAGCATATCATTTTCTTCCTAAAAATATTACTATAATTGGTGTAACTGGTTCAAATGGTAAAACTACGACTACAACAATGATTTTTGAATTATTAAAACTAATGAAAAAACCAGTAGTTCTTGGGGGAAATATTGGTTATCCTTTAAGCGAGGTTATTAACTTTTTACATGAAGGTGATATACTTCTTTTGGAGATATCTGATCATCAACTTATAAATTTTAAAGATTTCAAAACAAATATAAGTGTACTTACAAATCTATGTCAAACACATTTAGATTATCATGGTAATTATGAAAACTATAAAAAAGTAAAACATAATATTTTTAATCATCATACTGAAAATGATATTGCAATTATTAATGCTGGTAATGAAGATAGTATGATTCTTACTAGTGATATTAATAGTAAAAAAGAGTATTTTAATGGTAAAGATGCTTATGTAAAAGATAATGCTATTTATATTAATGATGAAAAGATAATTGATACAAAAGATATTTTAGTAAAAGGAATGCATAATTATGAAAATATTATGGCATGCTTACTAGTTATCAAGGAATTTGGTATTGATAAAGATATTATTAAAAAGTTTTTTAGTGTATTTAAAGGAGTAGAACATAGAATTGAATTTGTTTGTGAAAAAAAGGGTGTTAAATATTATAATGATTCTAAGGCAACAAATCCAACAAGTACAATTACTGCCTTAAAAGCTTTTGATGAAGACACATATTTACTTTTAGGAGGCATGGAAAGAAAACAAAATTTTCATGAATTGGATGATGCAATAAAAAACGTTAAAAAAATTTATGCTATTGGAGAAACTACTGATAAAGTTTATGATTATGCTCAAAGTATGAATATTTTATGTGAAAAATGTTATACTTTAAATGAGGCAATGAATAAAATAAAAAATGATAATATAAACTCTGGTGTGGTACTTTTGTCTCCAGCTAGTGCAAGTTGGGATCAGTATGATAAATTTGAAACTCGTGGTGAAGAATTTAAAAATATTGCAAAAAGAATGTAAAAATTATATAATTTAATTGTAAGAATAAAGGGTGATAAATGTGAAGAATGAAATTGGAACTGATCCAACAATGGTTGATGTTATTGAAACTTTAGATGTACCTGAACCTATAAAAAAAATTGAACCCAAAAAAGTAAGTCAGCCCAATAACAATAATAATGGTAATAATAATAACAATAATAATTCTTCCAAGAATGGCAGTTTTATTAAAAATTTATTATTTATTATTCTGATTTTAGCTTTAATGGGAGGCATAGCATTTGGAGTATATTATTATTTAAAACTTGCAAAAAATAATAATCCAGTTGAGGTTGCTCCAGCATTTAATATAAATAAAATGGAGATTAAAGCAGGTGACGAAATACCTGAAAGTTTAAATGATTATGGTGATTTTTCAAAAATAGATGTATCAAATTGTACACTTGATACAAGTGAAGTTAAAAATGATACCCCAGGTAATTATACATACTATGTTATATGTGGTGGTTCTAAATATTCTGAAAGTTTTGTTGTAAAATCTAAAGATGGAAATGATGATGATGAAGAGGAACCTGTAGTTACAAAAAGACTTAATGTAACAACGTATTTTAATTATACTATTAAAGGTGAACAACTTAATATTGAAAGACTTATATCTTCGGATGATGAATTAACATTTAGTTTTGTAGATAAAGAAAAATATAAAGAAGATATGTATAATATAGGTCTTCAGAAAGTTGGAATAAAAGCTGTTGATTCTGAAAATAATGAAAATATTTATTATGCATATATTTATGTAATAAATGAAGAACCAAAGATGAAGTTTAAGTGTGTTAGTTCAGATAATAGTTTAATTGATGAAATAATATTTAATAAAAATAAAGAAAATATGAATAATTCTATAAGAATGTATGAATATACTTATGATGAAACAGAATATTCTAATGTTATTGAAACCATAAATGATGGAATAATTAAAATTAATGAAAATGAAGGCAATGCTATTTTAGATTATCAAAATAAAAAAATAACTATTTTAAAGGAGTTATCAAAAGAAACTCTTGATAGTGAATATGGTAGTGAATTTCCATCTACATATGGTGAAATAAGCGATTATTATCGTAATAATTTAAAATATACTTGCTCATTTGTATAAAAAATAATATATAAAAGTACTTGATTAATAGTACTTTTTTTGATAATATAATCTTGGCTTTAAAAGCAAATAAACATTAATGTGGACTAGGGTTTCGAGTGCCCGAAGAGGGTGAAATGTTAGGGTGAAGCATTAAGGTGTAATAACGAAGGAGGGATATTTTATGGCCGTTGTTTCTATGAGTTATTTATTAGAAGCAGGAGTTCATTTTGGACATCAAACTAAAAGATGGAATCCTAAAATGAAAGAGTATATTTTTAATTCAAGAGATGATATTTATATTATTGATCTTGAGAAAACACAAAAATTACTAGAGGAGGCTTATAATGAAATTAAGACTATTGCTAGTAATGGTGGAAAGTTCTTATTTGTAGGAACTAAAAAACAATCAGGAGAAGTTGCTGTAGAAGAAGCACTTAGAAGTGGTTCATATTATGTAACTGAAAGATGGCTTGGAGGAACTTTAACTAACTTTAGAACTATTAGAAAAAGAGTTAAAAGACTTGAAGATATCGAAAAAATGGAAAGTGATGGTACATTTGAAGCACTACCTAAAAAAGAAGTTATTAAAATTAAGAAAGAGTATGACAAATTAAATACACTTTTATGTGGTATTAGAGAAATGACTAAACTTCCACAGGCATTAATTATTGTTGATCCAAGAAAAGAATACAATGCAATTAAAGAAGCAAGAAAACTTCATATTCCTGTATTTGGTGTAGTAGATACTAATGGAGATCCAGATTTAGTTGACTATGTTATTCCTGGAAATGATGATGCTGTAAGAAGTATTAAAGTTTTACTTGGAGTACTTACAAATGCTATTTGTGAAGCAAACAATTTAGAAATAGTTGATTATGTAACTGAAGAAGATAAAAATAAGAAAAATGCCTCAATGGAAGAATTAATTAAAGATGAAGTTATCGATGAAAAAGTTAAAGAAGCTAAAGAAAGCGATGTATACTTAATTAATGATATTGTTGAAGATGAAGAAGAAAAAAGCGATGATTTAAGTTCTAAAACACTTGCAGAACTAAAAGCTATTGCTAAAGAAAAAGGTGTTAAGGGTTATTCTTCAATGAAAAAAGAAGAATTATTAAATGCTTTAAACTAAGGAGGATATAATGGAAATTACTGCTAGTTTAGTAAAAGAATTAAGAGAAATTACTGGCGCAGGAATGATGGATTGCAAAAAAGCACTATCTGAATGCTCTGGTGATAAAGATAAAGCAATTAATTATTTAAGAGAAAAAGGAATTAGTAAATCAGCTAAAAAGGAAAGTAGAATTGCTGCTGAAGGTTTATCAAATATTTATGTTGATGGTAATAATGCTGTTATTATTGAAGTAAATAGTGAAACTGATTTTGTAAGTAATAATACTGAATTTAGAGAATTTGTTGATGCTCTAGGAAAAACTATCCTTGAAGGTAATGCAAATACTGTAGAGGAAGCAAAAAATTTACCATATGCTGATGGCTCATTAAATGATTTAATTGTTGCAAAAACTGCAAAAATTGGTGAAAAACTTTCTTTAAGAAGATTTGAAAAAATTACTAAAAATGATGATGAACATTTTGGTGCATACATTCATATGGGTGGTAGAATTTCAGTTCTTACTGTAATTAAAGGTGCAAGCGAAGATGTTGCAAAAGAAGTTGCAATGCAAGCTGCTGCAATGAAACCACTTTATGTATTTACTGAACAAGTTCCTGCAGATGTATTAGATGCAGAAAGAGAAGTACAAAGAAACATTGCTATTAATGAAGGAAAACCTGCTGAAATAGCTGAAAAAATGGTTGAAGGAAGAATTAAAAAATATTATAAGGAAATTTGTCTTGCTGAACAACCATTCATCAAAAATGGTGACATATCTGTAAAAGATTATGTTAAAAATAATGGTGGAGAAATCGTTTCTATGGTACGTTATGAAGTAGGCGAAGGTCTTGAAAAAAGAAATGACAACTTTGCTGAAGAAGTAATGAATCAAATAAAATAATTAAGATACCTAGTTTTAACTAGGTGTTTTTTTATACTTGAAATTCTTTATAAAATACTATAAAATGGTATTTAGAGGTGAAAATATGCTAATTACAAATAATATGTTAAAAAATTCTTTAAAAGATTACTCAAATATAAATAATAAAATATGTAGAGAAGTTAAAGATAAAAAACTCTATAGAATTGTAAATGGTCTATATGACACAAATTGTGATACTTCAGCATATTTACTTGCAAGTAGCATATATGGTCCATCTTATATATCTTTTGAATATGCACTATCATATTATGGTTTAATACCAGAAAGAGTTAACACCGTTACTTGTGCAACCTTTAATAAAAAGAAAAGAAAAATATATAATAATCATTTTGGTACATTTAGTTATGAAGATGTTCCATCAAGAGCATTTCCCTATGAAATAATTTTGAAACAAGAGGGGAATTATTCTTTTATTATGGCCACTGCTGAAAAAGCATTATGTGATAAATTATATTCTTTAAAACCTTTAAATAATTTAAAAAATATGCAAATTATGTTGTTTGATGATTTAAGAATTGATGAAGAAGAATTTTACAATTTAGATGCTACAAAAATTGAAAAATTAAGTGAACTATATCATTCAACAAATGTGTCATTATTAGCAAAATTTTTAAGGAGGAATAAAAATGAATGATATTATTAGTCAAATGCTTGCTGGTTATGAAACCAAAAATATTAATGATGAAATAAATGCTTTAAAAGAAATTATTCAAGAAGTAGTATTGTGTGGACTTTCTCGAAGTGATTTTTTTGATAAAGTAGCATTTTATGGAGGAACAGCATTAAGAATATTTTATAATATAGATAGATTTTCCGAAGATTTGGATTTTGCTTTAATAAGTCCAGATAAAAATTTTGATTTAAGTAAGTACTTTTCATATATAGAAAATGAACTGAATTCCTATGGAATCAATATGGAAATAAGTACAAAGCAAAAAAAATCTGATTCTAATATTACCTCTGCATTTTTAAAGGGAGACACATTAGAACATATTTTAAGATTTTTTCCTCGTGAAGAAAGTACTACCTATAACAATTTGTTAAAAAATATAAAAGTTAAATTTGAAGTTGATATTAATCCACCAATTGGAGCAACATATGAAGTTAAATATAAAGTACTTCCATCTCCTCATCAAATAAATATTTATGATGAGTCGTCTTTACTTGCGGGTAAGGTTCATGCAATCTTATGTAGAAACTGGAGTTTTAGAACTAAAGGAAGAGATTTATATGATTATATTTACTTATTGATTAGCGATGCAAAAATAAATATTGAACTTATAAAAAATAAATTAATTGATTCGGGGGTGTTAGAAAAAAATGATGATTTTAACATTGATGTTTTAAAAGATTTATTAAATAAAAAGTTTAGTGAAATTAATTATGAAGATGCTAAAAAGGATATTTTGCCCTTTGTTAATGATAAACAAATTTTAAAGCTTTGGAATGAAGATTTTTTCAAAGAAATTACTAATAATTTAAAATAAAAAGAAATAAGTTAATTTGTAATTTATTTCTTTTCTTTTAGTTCAAATAAAATATCTCTAAGTTCCATTGCTTTTTCAAAGTCTAATGCTTTAGCTGCCTCTTTCATTTCATTTTCAATTTTAATTAGCATTTCCTTCTTAGATTGTTTACTCATTTTTTTGTTACCTTTGGTTTCATCATCAGTAGTAGGTATATCTTTAATACTTTTTATGATTGTTTGAGGAACAATTCCATGATCTTTATTATATTTTTCTTGAATTGATCTTCTTCGAACGGTTTCTTTAATTGCTTCATCCATAGCCTGTGAAATACTATCAGCATACATTATTACATGTCCATTTTTATTTCTTGCGGCTCTTCCGATAGTTTGAATTAAACTTCTTGTACTTCTTAAAAATCCTTGTTTATCAGCATCAAGCACGCAAATAAGACTTACTTCGGGAATATCTAATCCCTCTCTTAAAAGGTTAATACCAACGATGCAGTCATATTTTCCTGTTCTTAAATCATGAATAATTTTAAGTCTGTCTAAAGTTTTAATTTCATTATGTAAATAAGCAACTTTAATATTAAGATTTTTTAAATAATCAGTAAGTTCCTCACTCATTTTTATGGTTAATGTTGTAATTAATACTCTTTCATTTTTTTCTTTACATATATTAATTTGTGAAACAATATCATCAATTTGACCTTCAGTTTTTTTAACTTCAATGGTAGGATCAAGAAGCCCAGTAGGTCTTATAATTTGCTCTATATATTTTCCGCCAGTAAGTGATAGTTCATAATCACCAGGAGTTGCTGATACATAAATAACATCATTAATTTTTTCATTAAATTCTTCGAACTTTAATGGTCTATTATCAAGAGCAGAGGGAAGTCTAAATCCATAATCTACTAAAGTTTGTTTACGCATTCTATCTCCATTATACATTGCTCTTACTTGAGGTAGGGTTACGTGACTCTCATCAATTACTAAAAGGTAGTCTTTTGGAAAAAAGTCCATAAGAGTTGTAGGCGTTTGTCCGGCCTCTTTTAAAGATAAGTGTCTTGAATAGTTTTCAATTCCATTACAAAATCCTGTTTCAAGAAGCATTTCCATATCATAGTTAGTTCTTTCTTTTAACCTTTGCTTTTCGATAAGTTTACCATTTTCATGAAGTTCTTTAAGTCTTTCATCAAGTTCTTTTTTGATATTGGCTACTGCTTTTTCTAAAGTTTCTTTACTTGTTACAAATAGTGATGCTGGAGATATTATAACTGTTTGTTTTCTTTTAAGGACACTTCCTGTAAGGGGATCAAATATTGTAATACTTTCAACTTTATCATCATCTAAATCGATTCTTATCGCTTCACTTTTTTCATTGATTGGTACTATATCAATACTATTTCCACGAACTCTAAATGTTCCACGATGGAAATCAAGTTCATTTCTTTCATAAGTCATATCAACTAGTTTGTTAATAATAAAATTTCTTG
The DNA here is from genome assembly GCA_964430785.1 of uncultured Mycoplasma sp. Taxonomy (GTDB): domain Bacteria; phylum Bacillota_I; class Bacilli_A; order RF39; family UBA660; genus UBA6448. The sequence continues at coordinate 18,298 of CAYSFJ010000007.1, forward strand.
AAAATGTATCTCCAATATTTATTACAAACATATTTTTTTCATAATCATCTTTCTGACCTATATTATATATACAAGATACACTTGATACAACAATTACATCATCGTAATTGATAAGAGCAGAAGTTGCTTTGTGTCGAAGTTCATCAATTTCATCATTTATTGAAGAATCTTTTTCAATATATGTATCCGAAGAGGGTACATAAGCCTCTGGTTGATAATAATCATAGTAAGACACAAAGTATTCAACGTGGTTTTCAGGAAACATTTCTTTAAGTTCTGCATAAAGTTGTCCAGCAAGCGTTTTATTATGTGATAAAACTAAAGTTGGTTTATTAGTCTTTTCTATAACATTTGCAATTGTAAAAGTTTTTCCCGTACCGGTGGCTCCCAAAAGAACTTGATTTTTTTCGTGATTATTTAAGCCATTCACTAATTTATCAATTGCCTGTGGCTGATCACCACTTGGTTGAAATTTACTAACTAATTTAAACATAATGCCTCCAATCAAAAATATTTTAACACATTATTATCTTTATTAGTATGGTTATGTTTAATAAAACTATTAATTTATAAATTTTTGTATTCTATATTGACTTGTATAATCCATTTTTTTATTTAAATTTTATCAAAAATATGGTACCATAAGTATGGTGATGAGAAATGAAACAAATATATGTTTTTGGTCATAAAAATCCAGATACAGATTCAGTATGTAGTGCAATAGCTTTATCATACTTAAAAAATATGCAAGGTATTAATACTACACCTAAAGTAATAGGCCAAGTTAATAATGGTACTAAATATGTTTTAAATTATTTTAATACACCTGTTCCTTCATATTTAAATGATGTTAAAGTACAAATTAAAGATTTAAAATATGAAAAGGGTGCATTTATAAATGAATATGAAAGCATCGGTAATACAATAAGTTTTATGAAAAATAAAGATTTAAATGCAATACCTCTTGTAAATGAAAATAAAAATTTAACTGGTTATGTTACCTTAAAAGATATTGTAAATTATCTTGCATTAGATGATAAAAAAATATTAAATACTTCACTTAAAAATATATTAGAACTTTTAAATGGTAAAGTTTTATGCGGTAAATTAGAAAATGTTTTGGGTAATACTATTTATATAACTTGTTCAAATGAAGAATTTTCAAGAAAAAATGAACTTGATGAAAATACTATTTTAGTAGTCGGAGATAGATATCATATAATTGATAGTGCTATTAATAAAAGAGTTAAATTAATTATTTTGACAAGAGATAGAGTACTTCCTGAAAGACTTTTGAAAAAAGCTGAAAAAAATGGTGTAACAATTATCACTTGTAATTATCCTACAGCAACTATATGTAGTTTACTTCCAAATACAAGTTATATTAAAATATTATGTAATAATAAAGGTAGTCTTACAACTGTAAATATTCATTCTTATTATGCAGATTTAATATCTTTAACAAGAAGAAAAACTTTTACAAATTATCCCGTAGTCAAAGATAATAATGAATGTTTAGGAGTAATTAAAGTAACTCATATGAATGAATATGAAAAGAAAAAAGTCATTTTAGTAGACCATAATACATATTCACAATCAATTGATGGTCTTGATGAAGCAGATATTTTAGAAATAGTAGATCATCATAATCTTGGTGATATAGGAACTAAAGAGCCAATTACTTTTTTATGTAAACCACTTGGATGTACCGCAACAATTATATATGAACAATATGTAAAAGAAAGAATTAAAATACCTAAAAATATTGCTGGACTTTTACTATCTGCTATAATATCAGATACACTTTTATTTTCTTCACCAACAACAACTGAAGATGATATTAATGCATCAAAACAACTTGCTAAACTAGCTAAAGTAGATATAGATGAATATGGTATTAAAATGTTAAAAGAGGCATCCTCAATTAAGGGATTAAGTGTAAAAGAATTAATTCATCAAGACTTTAAAAGCTATTCAATTAATGATAAAGATTATGGAGTTGCAGTTATTACAACAATGGATTTTGATGAAATAAAGAAAAATATAGATAGTTATATTTCAATGCTTAATGAAATGAGCAAAACAAATTATAAGGCAGTATTAATATTTATAACAGATATTTTGAAAAAAGGTAGTTATGTAATATATGATGAAAATAGCAAAAATTTAGTAAAAAATGCCTTTAATTTAGAGGAAGTTTATGAAGGAATATTTTTACCTGGTATAATGTCTCGTAAAAAACAAATTCTTCCATTTGTAATGAAAGTAATAGAGTAGCAAATGCTACTTTTTTCTATATTTTCAAAATAATATGTGGTATATTTATAATAGGTGATTGTAGTGAGATTAATAATTGAAGATTTAACAAAAAAATACGGAGACAATTTAGTCTTAAATAATATTTCATTTTCTTTTGAGAGTGGTAAAATATATGGCTTGCTTGGTAGGAATGGTAGTGGTAAAACAACTCTTTTTAACTGTTTGGATGATTTAATTCCTTTTGAAAAAGGTACTTTTTATATTAAAAATGATGATGGTAACAAAGAAACTTTAGAGAAAAATATGGGGCTAGTGTTAACTAATCCAATGTTGCCAGAATTTTTAACAGGCTATGAATTTATCAAAACATATATGGAAATTAATAAAATAAATGAGTTAGATAAAATAGAGGAATATTTTAAAAAGGTATCACTTACCAAAGAAGAGCAAGATAAATTAATTGTAGAGTATTCAATGGGAATGAAAAATAAACTTCAGATATTAATGTGTATTATTTCAAAACCTAAAATAGTTTTACTTGATGAACCATTAACCTCAATTGATGTAATAGTCGCTAAAGAAATTAAAGATATTTTTAAATCATTAAAAAAAGACCATATTATAATTTTCTCAACTCATATTTTAGAACTTGCAACAAGCATATGTGATGAAATCGTAATTTTAAATAATAAAAAACTTGAATTAATTGATTCAAAAATAATTAAGTCTTCTTCCTTTGAGGATAAAATCGTGGAGATTTTAAAAGATGAAAAGTGATCTAACACCATATTTTTATATTAAAAAACTTGATACTATTCAAAATATAAATAAGTTTATTTATTTCTTATCACATAATACAATTTTTTCTCACTTTTTTCACGATGATTTAACAAGTGAATATGAAGCAAAATCTGGAATTTTTTTAACCTTAAATACATTGAAATTTATAAAAAATATGTTAGTTTATTTAATTTTAACATTAATATTAATAGTCTGTTTTAAAGAAAAAAGTAATTCTTTGTTTTTCTTTTTCTATTTGTTTAGTTTATTATATAGTATAATTTGTAAAATGAATAAAGTAACTTTAAAAGAGTATAATCTAATAAAACTTCTTCGAATGAATGGTAATAAATATGCTAAAATTAAAATGCTCGGTATAATTTTTTCTAAAATAATATATGGAATTTTACCAATAATTTTAGTTAATAAATCTTTGCAAATCAATTTATTTTTATTGTGTGTTAGCTTTTTATCAAGTATAAGTTTAAGTATTATAATTGAATATTTATATTTAAATAATGAAAAAAGAAACAATTATAATATAAAAAGAAATATAATATTAAAACTTTTAATATTTATTTTCTATATTATAGGATTACTATTACTTTATAAGTTTAACTTTTATATTTCCAATGAAATAATGATTTTTATTATGATATTTACAATACTTTTGTGTATACCCTTTATTAAAAAAATTAATAATTATGAATTTGATAAATTTTATAAAGTAAATTTAAATGATAACTTTATTAAGGAACTACAAATAAATCAAAATAATAAAAATGTTACTAAAATAATGATGAATAATGTTAATAATAGCATTGATAAAAATCAAACCGATAATAATGTCGGTTATAAATATTTATTTAATATGTTTATAAAAAGATATCACAAAAATATAAATGCCGTTACTAAAATGAGTGAAGTTATAGTTTATATAGGATGTATTATTATTTTTTTAGTACCATATATTTTTAAAATAGATAATATAATAGATAAGTTGTTTGATTTAAACTATTTACTTTTTATAATAATATATTTTACTTGTTCATATAATTCTGGTTTTTTACATCTTTGTTTTTTAGAAATAGATAGATTTTTAGTTAATTATAATTTTTATCGAAATAAGCAAAGTATAAAAGAAAATATGTTTTTGAGATTAAAGCATATGCTTAAGAAAAATTTATTTTTATCTTTTATAATTAGTTTAACATTTTTACTCACTTTTTTAGTTTATAATTTAAATGCAAGCTTAGTAAAAGTTATTATTTTAGCTACTATGCCTTTGATACTTACAATATTTTACACAATTTATTATATTTTTATATATTATATTTTTCAGCCATATTCTTTTGAGGGAACAATTGTAAATAAAATATATAAATTTTTAGATAATATTATATACTTCTTTGCTTTTGCATTTTATCATTTTGAAATTAAATTAAGTTTATTAAGTATGGGGTTATTAATTATATTATTATTTATAATATCTGTTATTTTTTATGTTATAATTTTAAGAAAGGGTACTAAATCATTTAGGGTGAAGTAATGAATAAAGAAGAAAAAAGAATATTTTTAAAAGAATTTAGATGCGTAGGTGGTTTTATTTTATTTTTTGCTTTATTTAGTGGAATATTGCAAGGCGGATTTAGTTTAGTTTCAATATTAATTGAGGAATTAGTAGATATTCATAAAGTTTCAGATTCTATAATGAATCTTCTTGATTGTAGTGCAATAATTTTTACATATTATTTAGGCTATAGAATATTCCTAAAAAAATGGAATAATAATATAAATTATAAAATAGATAAAAAATATAACTACTTACATATTATTTTAGACATTGTAATAGCGGTTATTTTAATAAGATTTTTTTGGCTTTTGTGGGAATATTTTTTAAATTTTGTTAATTATAATCAAGGTAATTTAGATGTTAATTTGGATTTTATTTCTATAGTATATATTTCTTTAATTGCTCCAATATGCGAGGAAATTATAATGCGTGGATATATTTTAAGTACATTAAAAAAATATGGTGTTTATTTAAGCATAATTATTTCATCATTTGTATTTGGAATGTTTCACGGAACTGCAACTCAAATTATACCTTGCATATTTATTGGGAACATTTTGGCTATTTTATCATTAAAATATAAATCTTTATTACCATCATTAATAACACATATAACAACAAACTCTATTACGATACTATTGTTTTTTATAAAGATTGAAAATACAGTTTTAATAAACATTATAAAAATAGTTATTATTGTTTTATCAATTGTTTTATTAATATATTATTTAATTATAAATTTTAAAAAAGTAAAGGGGTTTATGCAGAGTATTAAAAAGTTTTTAGGTATGCAATTTCAAAGTATAGCATTTATCTTATTTGTTTTACTAGAAATATTTAATGTTGTTATGGAAATTTTCTTTGCTAAGTAGCAATTGCTACTTTTTTTGTCACTCTAAAGTCATTTTGATATAATATACTTAATTTGAAAGAGGGAAAAATATGCAAATTTTGAAAGTAGAAAATTTAAATAAAGTTTATGGAACAGGTGCAAGTAAAGTAGTGGCTCTTAATAATGTTTCTTTTACCGTGGAAAAGGGCGAGTTTGTAGCAATTGTTGGTGTAAGTGGAAGTGGAAAAAGTACGCTTTTACATTTAATTGGTGGTGTAGATAAACCTACAAGTGGAAAAGTATTTATAAATGATGAAGATATATATAAATTAAATAATGATGATTTAGCAATATTTAGACGTAGACAAATTGGCCTTATTTATCAATTTTATAATTTAATACCTATATTAAATGTTGGTGAAAATATATCTCTTCCTTTAGAATTAGATGGTAGAAAAGTAGATAAAAATGATTTAAATGAGATGCTAAAATTATTAGGACTTGAAAATAGAAAATTACATTTACCAAATGAGCTTTCTGGAGGTCAAATGCAAAGAGTATCAATAGGAAGAGCACTTATAACTAGACCATCATTAATTCTTGCTGATGAACCTACAGGAAATCTTGATTCAAAAGCAAGCGAAGAAATTGTAAGTCTTCTTAAGAAAACTAATAAAAAATATAATCAAACAATTATTATGATAACTCATAATCTAGAGATTGCTAAAATTGCAGATCGCATTATTACAATTGAGGATGGAAGGATAGTGCAAGATAAATGAATATTTTAAAAAAAATTACTATTCAAAATCTTAAATTAAATAAAAAGAGAAGTTTCGTAACAATTATTGGTATACTTTTGTCTGTTGCTCTTATTACTGCTGTTGCATCAATGGTAACAAGTTTTAGAGAAAGTTTAATAAAATATGAAAAAAAAGTTTCTGGTAATTATGAATTTGTCTTTTATGATGTACCTAAAAATGAATTATCTTTTTTAAAAAGTAATCGTAGTATAAAAAATTTATATTTAGTAAGTGAACTTGGTTATGCTAAAATAGATAGTCAAAATGACGCTAAACCATATGCTTATGTTGTAAGTATGAATAAAAATGCAATGGAAAATCTTGGCTTAAATTTAGTCGAAGGAAACTTACCATTAAGTGAGGATGAAATAGTTATTCCTACAAGTTTAAAAACCAATGGTAGAATTGACTATAAAGTTGGCGATTATATAACTTTAGATATTGGAAATAGATTAGATAATGATGGTAGGCTTAATCAAAATAATCCATATGATAGTGAAAATCAAGAGCAAATAGATATTACTTTTACTAAAACATATAAAATTGTTGGAATTGTAAAAAGATTAAATATTGAGCCATATACCGCCCCTGGATATACATTTATAACGTATGGTGAAAATGAAGGAGAATATAATGATGTTTATGTTTATTTAACGGATAAAGGTTTAAAAAATAAAAATAATATAATTGGAGGTATTCTTGGAATTTCAGGTAAAGCATTAGAAAACTATGATGAAAATGAAATAAGTAAAGCAAAATATTTATATGGTGAAAATACTTATTTAAATCAAATTCTTTCATCACCATTTGATAATGGAACTATGAGTACTATATTAACTATTGCTTTTATAATAATAATTATTATTATATTTACTAGTGTATATTGCATTAAATCAAGTTTTAATATTTCTTATACAGAAAAAATAAAAAGTTATGCTCATCTTATAAGTGTCGGAGCAACCTCAAAACAAATTAAGAAAAGTGTTTATTATGAAAGTTTTGTTTTAGGTTTTATTGGTATAATTTTAGGATTACTATCTGGCGTTTTTGCAGCTTTTGTTCTAATTAAAATAGTTAATTTATTATTAGGAAGTGCATTTGTTATTGAAGGTTTCTTAGTATTTAAAGTAAATTTTTTAGCATTTATAATTTCAATTATTTTAAGTTTACTTACAATTTATTTATCTAGTAAAAAGATTGCTAAAAAGGCATCAAAAACTGCCCCAATCGAAGCAATCCGTAATCCAGGAGAAATATCTTTGAAAAAGAAAGTTAAAACTCCTAAATTAATTGATAAATTATTTGGTATTGGAGGAGTTATTTCATATAAAAATATAAAAAGAAATAATAAAAAATATCGTACTACAGTTGTGTCAATAATTTTTTGTGTAGCGGTTTATATTGGACTTTCATATTTTATTAATACTGCATTTTTGGTAGTTAAAAAAGAATTAGGTGAGTATAATTATAATTTAAGTGTTATGCTTTATGAAGAAGATGAAAAATTAAATAATGAAAAAATTAATAAAATACTATCATTAGATAATATTAATAATATTTCTGTTATACAAACTATTTATATTGCAGCAAATGATTTAAATTATACAAAAAATGCATTAAATTATGGTATAAATGATAATAATATTATAATAAAATGCGTAGGACAAACAGAATATCAAAATTATTTAAAAAAGTTAAATATTAAAAATATTTCAGATTATGATGCTATTTTAATAAATAATTATGTTTATATAGAAAATGATAATGAAGTTGAATTTAATGTTCTTAATTATAATAATGGGGAAGTAATTGATATAAATAATATAAAATTAACAATTGTAAAATCTACTTCATTTAGACCACTTGGTCTAGAAAATAGTGGTGAAGTACCCATTATCATTGTAAGTGATGAAACATTTAATAAAATTAAAAGTGATGAAATAAAGCAATCAGTTGCAACATCAATTTATATTGATAGTAAAAATGCAAATAATACACAAGATGAAATAGAAAAGATATTTACTCTTGATGATAGTATTTATATTAATAATATTAATGAATCAGCAAATCAAATAAATTCATTATATATGGTTATAGCAATATTTCTTTATGGATTTATTACAGTTATTGCAATAATTGGTGTTACAAATATATTTAATACAATAACTACAAATGTAGCTTTAAGACGTAAAGAATTTGCATCACTTCGAAGTATTGGTATGACTGATAAAGAATTTAATAGAATGATATTTTTAGAAAGTTTCTTTTATTGTACAAAAGCTCTTATTATAGGTATTCCTATTGGTATTATTTTATCTATTATTATTCATAATGCTTTTAAAGGTGAAATAACATTAATTTATTATTTACCTATAAAAGGTATAATTATAAGTATTATTACTGTATTTATATTAATATTTTCTCTTATGAAATATTCAGTTAAAAAAGTTAATTCTAAAAATATTTTAGATGCTATTAGAGACGAAAATATTTAAACTTAAATTAAGGCTTAAATTAATTTTTAAGTCTTTTTAAGTGTACTTAAATTCAAAAATAAAAAGTAAGTACGGTGAAGTGTACTTACCTTACAAAATAAATCCAATGTTTTTTTAGATGAAATTCAGTTCGTAGAGGGATTTGAACGAGTTATTAATTCATTAAGAGCCTCATTAGATAATGTGAGTATATTTATTGCTGGTTCTAATAGTAAACTATTATCTGGAGAACTATCTTCAGTATTATCAGGTAGATATGTGTCTTTTGACATAAATCCTTTAAGTTATAAGGAATATATAAAGCTTACTAATAAAGATGGTTATGATATAAATACTTTTTGGGATTATGCTAAATGGGGAGGACTTTCTAATAGATGTTTATTTAATAATGAAAATGATATAAAAAATTATCTTCATAATGTTTATGATTCTATAATTTTAAGGGATGTAGTCAAAAATCTAAATTTAAAAGATACGGTTTTATTTGATATGATATTTACAATATTTAATTGAAACAACAGGAAGAGAGTTTTCACCGGGAAATTTAGTAAATTACTTTAATAGTCAAAATAGAAAAATTTCTAAAGAAACAATTTATACTTATGTTGATGGATTATGTAGGGCATTAATATTAAAAAAAGTATATCGTTATGACATCGCTGGTAAAAGTGTTTTGAAAAAGATTAATAAATATTATGCAACAGATTTAGGTATAGCACAAATAAAAAATAATAATCCCAAATTTAAAAGTTATATTGTATTAGAAAATATAGTTTATAATGAATTAATTTATCGTGGTTACGAAGTTTATATTGGTAAAACTAAAAATGGAAAAGTAGACTTTTTAGCAAAAAAAGATGGAGTTACTAAGTATATTCAAGTAACTTATGAAATGAATGGTAATGAAAGTACAATCGAAAGAGAATTCGGAGTATATAAATATATTGATGATAATAATCCTAAATATGTTATTTCACTTGATAAAATTGATTTATCGAGAGCGGGTATAATTCATTTGAATTTGATTGACTTTTTGTTAAATGAAAATTTTTAATGTTTAAAAAATATAAATATAGATACAAAATTGTGTCTATTTTTTTTGAAATAAATTTGCTTTTTAATTATTTGTTTAGTAAAATAATGTTAGAAAGGTAGTAAAGTAAACTTATAAAATTATATAAAAATAGGTATTTACCATAGTAGTCAAGAAATGAAATATAAAATAAATGAAAATATAAGACTAGTTAAAGCACATATAAATGATTTAAAAGAAATAGAAAATTTTCAAAGTAATGTTATAAATGATATGGAAAGAAAAGATTTTTTTACACCTTTAACTAAGGAAGAAATTGTTTATCCACTTGAAAATAATGGTGTTGTATATATGCTTTTTGATAAAGAAACAATGATAGGATTATTTATTTTAACAATTAATCCACCTCAAGAAATAATCGAAGAGTATAAACTTTATGATAACACTGATGTAGCAATTCTTGACTCAATAATGATTGATAAAAATTATCGAGGGAGTGGTTTACAAAGACAAGGAATGGAATTTATTTATAATGAAGCAAAAAAATTAAATGTAAAAAAAATCGTTGCCACTGTTCACCCTGAAAACATATATAGTTCCAGAAACTTTGATAGTTTAGGCTATAAAGTTATTAATGAAATAACTATACATGGTGGTAAAAGATTAATTTATTGTATAGAGGTTTAGAAAAGAGGTTAATTATGTTAAAGAAAAAGGAAAAAAAGGGTATTCTTTTTGCATTTTTAAGTGCATTTTTATATGATCTTAATGTGCCAGTTTCAAAATATTGTTTAAAAGCCCTTTCTACAAATGAGATACTTTTTTTACTTTATTTTGGTAGTGCTATTGGTTTATTTTTACTTATGTTATTTAATAAGAAACAAAAATTTTCTTTAAAGCCTAAGAAGAAAGAATTAATTTATATTTTTGGCGTAATTATTTGTGATGTTTTAGCATCATTATTTATAATTGAAAGTTTAAAATCTGTAGATGCTAGTATAGTTTCATTAATAAGTATTTTAGAAATAAGTTTTACAATTATGATTTCATATTTTATATTTAAAACTAAAATAAGTAAAAATTTAATTATTGCAGTTATTTTAGTAAGTATTGGGGGAGTTTTACTTTCTTTTGATAGTAGTGTAGAGTTTAAATTATCACTAGCAAGTTTGCTTACAGTATATGCAACAGCATGTTGGGGATTAGAAAATAATTTAACAGCCAAAGTGAGTGATAAAAATCCACTTTTATTAGTATTTTATAAATGTTTAGCTGTAGCAATTTTTAATTTATTATTTATTTTAAAATATAATATATTTATATTATTATTAAATAATTGGTATTTATTAATACTTGGATTTTTTTCTTATGGATTAAGTATTTTATATTACGCTTATGCAGTTAATTTAATTGGAATATCTAAAACATCAATAATATTTTCTTTTAGTCCTATATTTAGTGCGATTACCTCAATTGTTTTATTTAATGAAAAAATAAATGCATATTTTATTATAAGTTTAATTTTTATGTTATTAGGAATTTATTTCACAATAATTGATAAAAATAAAAAAAGAAAGGGTAGGTATTTATGAATATTGAAAATATAGCCTTAGTTAGGACCACTGATATTATACCAGTTGATGGCATTGTTAGACCTCTTAGTAATGAACGATATTTATGTAAATTTTTAGGTGGAGAATTTCAAAATGCTATAAGTGATTTACTAACAAATTTAAATATTTTACCACAACAAGATTATTCTAAAGTTTTTACTGATGAAGATTATTATGATAATTATATTAAAGAGTGTGCAGATATAACAAAAGAATATATTCCATATTTATCAAATTATAATTCAATAGTTTTATTTTCATTAAACGGAATTTGTCCAGATGATATGGAACATGGATTTGGTAATAATACCTTTTCTAATAAAAAATGTGCAATTATTGAACCATTAAAATATCATATAGATGATGTTATTTCTTTAGTAACTACGGATACCTGTATAAAAGGTGATGTTTTATTATCAGATGAGGCTATTATTTTAATTGAAAGGCAAACATTTAATAACTTATCTGATGAACAAAAAAATAAACTGAGTGAACTTAATATAAAATTATTTGATGGCTCTTTAAAAGAGAAAATTAAAAATGTTTTACTTGAAAGTGGAAAATATACAGCAGAAAATTTAAGCTTATCACAAAGTGATGGTGGTATAAACCAATCACAAACAAGTGAGTTAATAAAAAAATGTATTAATGATATTATTAAAGAATATAATTTATCAAAATTAAAATACTTTAATTTATTACTTGCAAAAAATGATGAAGAGGTTCCTAAATATGATTTAGTAAAGGATGAATATTTTAATTCAGTAAAAGTATATGAATTTTATCTTGAAAATTTTTTAACTCAGTTACTAGATTTTATAAATGCTCCATCAAATGTTAAATTATCATTACATAGAAATTTACATAACAAAAAATATATGGATTTGATAGCCTCACTTATAAATGATTTTGGTATTCAAAAATATAAGAATTTTGTAGATAACTATAATAAAAATTTAGAATTACAAAAAAGTAATGGAAGTTTATTAACACCTGAAGAAATAGTTAATGGTATAAATACAAAATTAAGAGTTTAACATAACATATGTTAGACTTTTTATGTTAATATATTATATGAGGGAAGTGAAATATTTATATGAAAATACTTTTAATCGAAGATAATGAAGAAATTGCAAATGGATTATCATATACTTTTAATGAAAATAATTATGATTTTTATCATGTAAATAATTTGGAAAAAGCAAAAAATATTATAAATAAAATAAATTTTAATTTAATAATTTTAGATGTTATGTTTCAAGATGGAAATGGATTTGACTTTTATAAAGAAAATTTAAATTTAAAAAATATTCCTGTTATATTTCTTACTGCAAAAGATAGTGAAGATGATATTGTAAAAGGTTTTGATCTTGGTTGTGCAGATTATATAACAAAACCTTTTATGACAAGGGAACTTCTTGCAAGAGTAGCAAGACTTTTATCCAAAAAAAAAATATTATTAATGTAAAGGGTATTACATTTAATATAGATAAAATGGAAGTTAAAAAGAATGATAAAATACTTAATTTAACTTCTTTAGAATTAAAAATATTATATTTATTTATAACTAATATTGGTAAAATTATTACTCGTGAATCACTTCTTAACTATATTTATAACTTAACTGGAAATGATGTAAATGATAATACTATAACTGTTTATTTAAAAAGAATAAGAGAAAAAATTGGTGATAATATTATTGAAACTAAAAAGGGAATAGGGTATATAATTAATGAAAAATAAAAGAGTAATAATTTTAATTATAATAATAACTTTGATATATTTATTTGCCTTTAATATGATTTATATATATCAAAAAAATATATATAAAAAAAATTATAATGATTTTGTAAATAATATTATTTATGTAATAAATGAAAAATATCCAGATATTAGTAAAAAAGAAATATCAGATATATTAAATGGTATTACAAATTATGATTATTTAAATGAATATGGAATAGACTCTAAAAGTGAATTTGCACTTATTAGTATGAATAATGAAAATAAAAAGATTTTAATTATAAATAATATTATTTTTGCTTTATTTATCCTTTTATTAAGCATTATTTTAATTACTAAAAAAAATTATGAAAATAAAAAACTTGAAGAAATAATTAATTTAATCGAAGAGATAAATAAAAAAAATTATAATTTGAATATAAAAGGTAGTGATGAAACAATTATCTCAAAACTTAAAAGTGAAATATATAAAACTGTAGTTATGCTTAAAAATGATGCTGAAAATACTTTACATGATAAAATGGTTGTTAAAACTTATCTTGAAGATATATCTCATCAAATTAAAACACCACTTACAGTAATAAATATTGCTCTTGATAATTTAATAGATAATTCAAATATGGATGAAAAAGAAAAAAATAAATTTATTTCAAAAATAGCAAAAGAAAGCTCTAATATATATAGTTTAGTTCAAAATCTTTTAAAACTATCTAAATTTGATGTTAATGTTATAAATTTTATTAATAAAAAGGTAAGTATTAAGTCACTTTTAAATAAAGCTTTAGATAAAACCACTTTTTTAGCAGATTTAAAAAATATAGATGTTAAATTAAATATTATAAATAATTTTTATATGAATATAGATATTAATTGGCAAGCTGAGGCTATATCAAATATAGTAAAAAATGCTATAGAATATTCTAAAACACATGATATTATATATATAAATGCTGATGATAATAAAATATATAGTAAAATAGAAATTATAAATAATGGTATAATTAGTGATAAAGAAATAAATAAAATATTTAATAGATTTTATACAAATAATAAAGGCTATTCTGAAAAAGTTGGCATAGGTCTTTCTCTTGCAAAAAATATTATAGAAAAAAATAATGGCAAAATATATGCTGATTCTAAAGATGGTAAAATAATTTTTACTATAAAATATTATAAATAATTTAACTTTCGTTTTTTACAAATCTTTTAGTTGAATAACTAAATTAACTATAGACTTTTGTATAATTAAATTTTACATTTCAAAAAATGTTATGGTCAATTAATAATTTATATACTGTAAATTATACTAAAAATACTATATTTTTTATGATTTTTTTTGTATAATATTCTTATGAAAGATTATAAGAGAAAAAGTGTATTTTTAATTTATTTTTTATCTTTTTTGTATATGGAATTTGTATATAGAATTTTATTATACGATAAAGTTTTTGTGTTATCCAATATTAATATGATTATTTTTATTTTAGGTTTTAGTATATTAATGTACATTTTAACAAAAATATTTAATAAAAAAATTAATAAGTTTATATTTTATTTTACATTTATATTTTGGACTATATGGTTTTCAGCACAATATGTAGTAAAGGGATTTTTTGACTTTTATATTTCATTTTCTGTACTTCAAATAGCGGATCAAGTTACATCTTTTTTAGGTAAAGCTGTAATAGAAACTGTAAAAAGACTTCCAGGAATAATACTTTTGTGTTTACCACTTATTTTAGTAATACTTTTAAGAAAGAAAATTTATTTTAATAGAGTTAATGGTTATAAGTTTGGTATGGCAATTATAATGTTAATATTTTCAGGTATTGGTTATGTTTATTCACTTAATATTGGTAAAGAAAAATCATTTAGTCCATATGAACTATTTTATCATGTAAATAATCCTGCACTTAATATTGAAAAAGAGGGTATAATTAATACATTTTTTATAGATAGTTATCGTTTTATATTTGGCTTTGAAGAAAAAATATATGTTAGTGATGATGGTAGTGGTAATAAAACTAAAAGTGAGGTTGAACCAATATATGAAGCTAATATATTAGATATTGATTTTGACGCATTACTTAATGATTATCAAAATAATGAAAAAGTTGTTACTTTAACAAATTATATAAAGGATAAATATACTTATCAAAATGAATATACTGGAAAATTTAAAGGTAAAAATTTAATACTTTTTATGGCAGAAAGTTTTAATGAAATAGCTGTAAGAAAAGATACTACTCCAACACTATATAAATTAGCAAATAATGGATTTATTTTTTCTAATTATTATACGCCAACAATTTATTCAACTATAGGTGGAGAATTTCAAGAATTAACTGGCCTTTATGCAAATTTTTCCTCACTTAAGACATTTAGAAATGGGACTAATTCTTTTCCTTATGGAATAGGTAATTTATTTAAAAATGAAGGTTATAATATTTATGCATATCATAATAATTCATATGCTTTTCAAGATAGAAATGTATATTTAAAATCACTTGGATTTGATAATTTTCTAGCTTGTTATAATGGACTTGAGGAAAGGATAAATTGTCATACTTGGCCTCAAAGTGATGTAGAAATGATTGATTCTACGGTAGATGATTATATTAATAGTGAAGAGCCATTTATGGTATTTTATGCAACTGTATCAGGACATGCAGGATATAGTTTTTCAGAAAATGCAATGGCTAAAAAACATAAGAATGAAATAATGCAGTTAAATTTAGGCTATAGTGAAGGCCCACTATCTTATTTAGCGGCAAATATGGAACTTGATAAGGCACTAGAAAGTTTAATTAATAAACTAAAGGAGGCTGGAAAACTTGATGATACAGTTATTGCTTTAGTTGGTGATCACTATCCTTATGAACTTTCTATTGATGAAGTAAATGAGATATCTAGTTATGAAAAAGATGATAAAATTGAGGTAAATCATAGTAAATTTATTTTGTATAATAGTGATATGGAAAATGTTAATATATCAAAAGTTGGAAGTTCAATTGATGTACTTCCTACAATATATAATTTATTTAATTTAAAATATGATTCAAGACTTATTATAGGTACTGATTTATTAAGTACAAGTGATGGACTTGCAATGTTTGATAATCGTTCTTGGGTAACTGATTATGGTTCATATTTTACTACAATGGGAGAGTTTATTAAAAAAAGTGATGTTTCTGATGATTATGTTAGTAAACAAATGCAAATTGTAAATAATAAGATTAATTTAAGTAGTTATTTTATAGATACAAACTATTATAGTATTGTAAGTAATTATGTTAAATAAACTTGTAAAACATATACAAATTTGATAAGATAATTTAAGAATAGAGAGGTTAGTAAATGGATAAAAATAAAAGAGTAAAGACACAAGTGTATTTAATAATTTTTATATTTATATTCCTTTTAATCGTGGTTACTGGAGTTTATGCATATTACATAACAAAAGATTTTAATTATGGTTCATTTAATATTGATGTTAGAACAAAAGGAGTTGATACATTAAAAATATCAAGTGGTAGTGATATAAATATTGTAGCTAATGACCGTAATTTTATCAAAGATATAGGTAATTCTATTACAGGTGAAACTTCAGTTAATGTTAATCTTTCTACGACAAAAGAAAAAATAAAGTATTGTTATGATGTTTATTATGAAGCACCAGAATATGAGGTATTTAAATATAGTAATTATCCTAATAGTGAACTAACATTGAATATATATTCAAAGGTAAATGATGAACAAGAAAAATTACTTATTGAAAATATGGATATAACTACAGTTAAAGGAAAAATTCACGTTCCTATTAATTTAAATATAGATAATTATGAACATAGTATAGATACAGTAAAAAACGTAAATAAGAATATAAAATATATAGTAAGAGTAACCTATAATTATTTTAATGATGTTAATCAAGAAATTAATAGTAATGTAAGCTATAGTGCTAAAATAAGCGTTGACAATGTAAGAGAGTGCTAATACACTTTCTTTTTGTATGTGGACTTTTTATTAGAAATTTTGTATAATTTTGTTGGTGGTAGTTATGAAGGCATTAATATTAACATTAATAACAGGAATTTTCTTTTTACTTGGTATTTTTATCAATAAATTATTTAAATCAAATAAAAATGTTGAAACTTTTTCTGTTGGAATGTCCTTTATAGTGATTGCTAATATTATTTTATTTGATATTTTACCTGAAATAAAAAAACTTTTGAATTTTAAATATTTTTTAGTGATAATACTAGGTTTTTCACTTCTTAAATTGCTTGATTTTTTTGTACCAGATCATAATCATAATCATAAAGAAAAAAAAGATAATATAAAAGAACATAATAGTCATCAAATCCATATTGGAGTTATAACAATACTAGCATTACTTTTACATAATGTAATTGAAAATATGGTTTTATATAATATTACATTAACTAGTTTTAAAACAGGTTTAATTTTATGCTTAGGTATAGGACTACATAATATTCCATTAGGTTTTCAAATTGAAAGTGGATTAAAAGGTAAAAATAAAATCAATGTTTTTGTTCTTACATTATCTGGTTTTATTGGGGGACTAATATGCTATATTTTTAAAAATATTCCAATTTTTATAACAAATTATTTGCTTTCATTTACATTAGGAATGCTTATCTATTTATGTTTTTTTGAACTTCTTAAGGAATTAATAGTTCATAGAAAAAATAAAGGTATTTATTTTGGCATTAGTTTAGGAATAATACTAGTTATTATTTTACACATATTATAAAAAGGAGGATTATGAAGAAAGTTGTAATTTTTGGTGGAGCAGGATGTATTGGACTACCCTTAATTAAATATTTACTTTCTGAAGGTAAATATGAACTTACTGTAGTAGACTTAAAAAATAAAGAAAAAATTAATAGATTAAAAAAATATAAAAAAAGAGTTAATATTATTTATTCTGATTCTTTTGATCGTGGACTTGTTGAGTTTTTAATTAAAACTCATGATTATGTTATAAATTTAGCATCATGTATTTCACCTCTTGCAAATTATAAAGACGGACTTGCTAATAAAATAGAGTACGGTGTAACTGAAAATATTATTAAAGCAATAACTTATTATAACCCTAAATGCACTATTATTTATGCAAGTAGTACAAGTATTTTTGAAAATGTTGATACATATTATAATAAAGCAAAAATAAAAACAGAGAAACTTGTTACAAGTAAGTGTAAAAATTATGTAATTGTAAGATTTCCTTTGGTACTTAGTGATTTAACAATAGATCCATTTATTTATACAGTAAAAAATGATGATATGGTTTATTCAATTACAAAAGAGGATGGTGCATATGCATTATCAAAAATTTTAGATAATTTAGATAAAGTAAATAAAAAAGAAATTAACTTAGGAAATATTGAGTGTAAGTATGAAGATATTCTTAATAATATTTTAAAGTATCATGGACTTTCATTTAATTATATTTTATCAAGAATATTTTTAAATAAAGATATGTCTTTTCCAATACTTAATGATACAAAAAAATATGAAAAAATTTTGGAATATTCAAGTGATTCATTAGAAAGTTATTTTATGAGACAAAAACGAAGAAGTAAAAAAAGAAAATTTAATATTTTACTTGGCAAATTCATACTTTTAATTAAGAAAGGAAGGTAGTATGGTAGGACTTGCACTTGCTGGTGGTGGAGTTAAAGGTAGTTATCAAATAGGCTCTTATATGGCTTTTAAAAAGTGTCATATAAAGTTTAATGGTGTATGTGGTACATCAATAGGGTCATTTAATGCTGCGATGATTGTTGCTGGAAAAGAGGACGAATTACTTGACTTTTGGCTTAATGCTGATATTGGTAAAATACTTGGTTATGAAAAAAAATATGTTGATTTAGTTAATAGTGATAATAAAAATGAACTTGAGTTATTAAAATCTGGGTTTGAAAATTTTACAAATATAATAAAAAATAAAGGAATAAGTATCGAAGGTCTTCAGGATACATTAAAAGAATTTAATTTAGAACCAGAAATTAGAAATAGTAAGATGGATTTTGGACTTATTACATATAGACTTAAAGATTTAAAACCTTTAGAACTTTTTAAAGGAGATATGAAAAATGGTTCGATAAATAACTATATTATATCAAGCTGCTATTTACCAGTATTTAAAATGGAAAAACTCGAAGATGATAGTTACTATTTTGATGGTGGTATTTATGATAATTGTCCCGCGAATATGATGCTTAAAAAAGGTTATGATAAAGTGTATCGTGTTGAACTTAAAGGAATTGGTTTTAAGAAGAAAGTTATTGATAAAGATAAAGTTATTACAATTGTACCTTCACGAAAATTATCCTCAACTTTAACTGTTAATAAAGCCTCAATTACGGAAAATATTAAAATAGGTTATTTTGATACAATTAAAGTACTTAAAAATTATCCTGGAGAAAGATATATATTTAAAAAATGTCCTAATTGGTATTATGATTATGTTTTAAAAAATGTATCTGATAAAGATAAGTTAAAATATAAAACTTTATTTAAAGTTAAAAATAATAAGTCTTTAGTTATTAAAATTATTGAATATGCTATGGAAAAAGATGAAGCTACTTATTTTAATATATATAGTCTAAATAAAATGATTAGAAAATATAAAAATAGTAATCAAAAATATGGTATTTATAGAGTAATTAAATCTTTTAAAACATTATAAATATAATATAATTATAGCATTATATAATTATTAAAAT
>CAYSFJ010000008.1:0-30111 GCA_964430785.1 uncultured Mycoplasma sp.
TCTTCAGATGTAAAACTATCTGGTAAAGGAACTTACGATGATGTTTATACTGTTGAGATAGAATCCCAAAAAGAAAATCAATGTAAAAAAGAGTATAAATTAGAATAAATTTATAGATAGTAAGAAAAATGGGTAATAAAAAGATTTTTGTAAAATTATATATTAATTAAAAAGTTTCATTTCAAGCTTAAATTAACAATATGGTAAAAAATTGACTATTTTAGTCAGTTTTTTAATTGGGTATATATTTTAATAAAATTTGAATCGCGTTTGAATTTTATTGCACGTGAAAAATTGTGTCTAAAAACTTGACATAAATCCAAATACTTAAAATAGAGACATTATCATAAACTAATCATAATTAACAAAAATAAGGGTTTATCTGTACTTGAAAATATCTATAAAATAATTTATACTTATTATGATAGGAGTTTAAAAAGGAGAACATGAATACTTTTAAAATGATTGTAATGAAAATTAAAATAAAATTATGTGATATTATAAATAAAATGTATCATAAATATTACTATAATAAACTTGAATCTAATGATATTAATTTTTGTATTAAACATAAAAAAATTAATTTTGATATATTAAATAATAAAGGTGTAACAATAGTTGAACTTCTTGTAACTGTTGCATTATTATCCGTAGTTCTTATGTTTTTATATAATTTATTATCTAGTGTAACTTTTGAAAAAGATAATGATTATATTGCTAATTCAAACCAAGCTAATAGAATTGATATTATAAATACATTTGAAAGAGATTTGTTATTAGATAATGATGTAAGTATTGATACAACTAATACTAATGATACTATTTTAGTATTAAATGGAACAAATAATACAAAAATATATATAATTAAAGTTACTGATGATACACTTACATATTATAGTGATTATAATGATGATTCTTGTGTTCCACAAAAATGGAAAATTAAAGGAGGAACTTTAGGAATCGTTAAATGTGAAACAAAAGGCGGGGAAAGCACCTCTACTGATGTAGTTGAAATTACTGAATGTACAATTCCTGTATATACAAATAATGTAAATAATTCAAAAGATAACAATAATACTTTAGATGATATTACTTTTTCTTTTATAAAATAAGAATCAATATTATCCCTAAAATTATAATAAAAAATCTAGATATATAAAAATATTTATAATTAATATTATATTTTTCTAAAATAATACTTATTTGCATTTGTATAGAAAGTCCCATAAAGGAAATAATTATATAACTAATTATTTCTTTTATTTTTATAGATACATTTATATTTAATAAACTATTTAAACCTGTAGTTACTTCAATTAGACCTTTAAGTAGTGCAAAACAAGGACTATTTTTATTCATTAATAAATCAAGAATTATCTTAAAAAATATTATTATTCCCATTATTTTAATTAAATTTTGCATACTTTCATAAATACATTTAAATAATTCTTTTTTTAAATTATAATCATTATATTTAATAAAATTATAATAATTATTCTTTTTATTAAAATATATAAATATGATAATATTAGATATATATAATATGCATATTACTTTAATTGCACGATAATTATTATTTGTGATACTAAATAAATAGTTATATAAAAATAATGGATTATTAAAACAAGTATATGCTAGCATCTTACTTGCGTCTTTTTCTGTTAAATATTTATTATCTAAATAATTTTTTAATATTATTGCATTAATTGGACTACCTGATATAATTGAATTAATAAAAATATATAAATTATTATTTTTAAATATTTTATTAAAATAATATGGAAAATTACATTTTATAAGTAAATTATTTAAAATCATCATTATAAATAAGAATGGAAATACATTTACTACAAACATTTTTAAACTTAAAATAGTAATATTTGAAAGGATATTACTATTTTTAAATATTATGTAAAAAAATATATAAATTATTATGATTATTAATATATTTAATTTTTTTTTATTCATATTCTTTATAAAATTTGTTATAATTAACTTGGTGATAATTAAATGTTTAATAATATATATGAAAATATAAGAGAATTTATTAAAGAATATTTAAAAATATTAATATTTTGTGTTATTTTATTATTTTTAGTATTTTATAAAATACCATATTATATTTATTCTCCAGGAGGATCTATTAGTTTAAATGAAAGAATAACTATTGAGGGCGAAGATAATATAAATGGAAGCTATTATATGAACTATGTAACAGTTAGAAAGGCTAATGTTCCTTTAGTTTTTATTTCTTTATTTATACCTAATTGGGATATTTATAACGAAGAAGATATATCAAGTTTTGATTATGAAACTACGTTTAAAATTGAACAAATTGATTTAAATAACTCAATTTATTATGCAAGTTTAAATGCCTATAAAAAAGCTGGTAAAACTATTAATGTAACTTCTTTAAAAAATTATATTACATATATAAGTGATGAAAGTAAAACTAATCTTAATATTTTAGATGAAATAATTTCGGTAGATGGTAATAAATTTACTAGCTTAAATGAATTTAAGGAATATATTTCTACTTTAGATACCAATGATAAAGTTACATTTACGGTTAAAGAGAATAACAAAGAAGTTGAAAAATATGCTTATGTAATTGACATGGACGGCGAAAAGAAAATAGGTGTTATGATTACAACTGAGTATGAATATGAAAATGTTCCTGCACTTAAATTTAAAACTAGCTCCTCTGAGGCGGGTTCTTCAGGTGGATTAATGCTTGCTCTTGAAATCTATGATAAACTTGTTGATGAAGATTTATCTCATGGCAAAAAGATTATGGGTACTGGTACCATTGATGAAGATGGTAATGTTGGCATTATTGGCGGTATAAAATATAAAATGCTTGGAGCAGAACATGATGGTGCAGATATTTTCTTTGTTCCCAAAGATAATTATGAAGAAGCAAAAAGTATATATAAAAAGAATAATTTAACATTTGACCTTGTAATGGTAGAAACTTTTGAGGATGCTGTTAATTATTTAAAAGAATTATAAAATTTGTTACAATATTATCTAAGGAGGTTTTATGGAATATGATGATGCACAAGATTATCTAATTGATTTGTATTTTTATCTTCTTACTGAGGAAAATAGTAATATTTATGGCAAAATTTACGAAGAAATTTTAAAACTATTTACTAAGGGCTATCCTGATATGGCTATTAAAATTATAAGAATACTTAACATTTATGATGATACAATTTATGATGAATTAACTTTTGATGATGTAATAATTATTGATTTTATTTCAAATAAAAATCATAGTTTAAGTCTTATTGCAAATTATTTGAATAATATAATGCTTAAAAATATCTTAGATAATAAAAAATTAAAAAAATCTACATATGAAGTTAATGGTTTAAATGATTTTTTAAGAAGTACTTTAATGGATGTTTTTGAAGTAATACTTGAAAATGATTGTTATAATGGTTTTGATCCATTTTTTGATTTAGAAATGTATTTAAATGCAGATATGAATTATTATGATTATAGAAATGATTTGCCATATGATAATGTAGTAGATAAAAAACTTTCAATATTACGTAATTATAGACCATATTTAGCCAATATAATATGTTCAGATTTATATGAATATATGTTTTTGAATGAAAAACATACAAATTTAAAAGAAGTTTTAAAACAAATTATTTTAAATAGAAATAGTTTTGAAACAGATATTCTTTTAGAAAGAGAAATTTTAAAATTATACATTACTTTAAATGCAAATATAAATAATAGAAAGGAAGCAAGAAAAAAATTTAATGAAGATGATTTTTCTTTAATAAGAAAAATTAATCCATTATATAAACTTGATAGTTAATATGAAAAGATGTGAAGTAGACAGAAATAAATTAAGCCCGATGATGGCACAATATATGCAAATAAAAGATAAATATGCTGATGTATTATTATTTTATCGTTTAGGGGATTTTTATGAACTTTTTTTTGAAGATGCAATAATTGCATCGAAAGAATTAGAACTTACTTTAACTGGTAGAGTAGCAGGTTTAACTGAAAAGGTGCCAATGTGTGGAGTACCATATCACGCAGTTAAAAGTTATATAGAAAAAGTTATAAATAAAGGTTATAAAGTTGCAATTTGTGAACAACTTGAAGATCCCAAAACTACCAAAGGTATGGTAAAAAGGGGTGTTACAGATGTTATATCTAAAGGTACTGTTGCAGATTTAGAACTATTAAAATCTTATGAAAATTCATTTGTGGCATCACTTTTAGTTTATCCAGATACATATATATTAACAGCTTTAGATATTTCTACAGGAAAACTTATAAGTTCCAAAGTATCAAAAAGTATAAATAAAATTATTACAGAAATATTTAAATATAATATTAAAGAAATTATATTTAATGGTAATGAAGAAGTTAAACTTATTAATACATTAAAAAATGATTATAACATAGAAATTGATTATTATACTGATTTATTAGAAACTCTACCAGAAAATATAGATAATAAACTTAGTGATATAAGATGTAAAATAGGCGTCAAACATTTATTTGGTTATTTAACTTTATCTTTAAAAGATTTATCTACGATTAATGATATAGAAGTTATATCTCATGAAGATTATTTATATATGGATGCTTATAGTGCAAATAATTTAGAACTTACAAAAACAGTTCGTAATAAAGATAGAGAATTTTCATTACTATGGCTTTTAGATAAATGTAAAACTGCAATGGGAAGTAGAAAACTTAGAAATATGTTACTTTCTCCACTTAAAGATATCTCTAAATTAAATAAAAGATATGATATGATTGAAAAACTTAATGATGAATTTATTTTAAAAGATAATTTGATTAATCTTCTTGATGAAATATATGACATAGAACGTCTTACTGGTAAACTTACAAATGGTTCATTTAATGCAAGAGATATGCTCCAGTTAAAAAGAAGTCTTAAACCACTTCCAGAAATTATAGAAATTGTAAAAAAATTAAATTTTGATTTAGATATTAAACCATTTAATGAAATATATGATTTACTAGAAAAAAGTATATATGATTCTCCTCCAATAACTTTAAAAGAGGGATATCTTATTAAGGAAGGGTATAATGCCGATTTAGATAATCTTCGAGAAATTAAAAAAAATGGGAAAGACTTTATTGCTAAATTTGAAAATGAAATAAAGGAAAAAACTGGCTTTAAAAATTTAAAGGTTGGTTTTAATAAAGTATTTGGTTATTATATTGAAATAAGTAAAGCACAGGCAAAGGATGCTGAAAAATTCGGCTTTGAAAGAAAACAAACACTTGCAAATGGTGAAAGATTTATATCTCCTGAGTTAAAAGGAAAAGAAGATATGATTTTAAATGCTGAAGAAAAAATAATTGATCTTGAATATAACTTATTTATGGATATTAAAAATGAAGTTAAGACATATGTCGAAGATATGCGTAAAACTGCTGACAATTTAAGCTTTTTAGATGTAATGGTAACATTTTCTATAGATAGTGAAAAATATAATTTAGTAAGACCAATATTAAATGAAAATCATGACTTAGAAATCATTGAAGGAAGGCATCCAGTTGTTGAAAATACCTTAAAAGGTACATTTGTAGCTAATGATTGTAAAATGAATGATAATATATGTGCATATTTAATAACAGGACCAAATATGAGTGGAAAATCAACCTATATGAGGCAAATTGCAATTACTATTATAATGGCTCAAATAGGTTGTTTTGTTCCTTGTAAGTCTGCAAAATTACCTATTATAGATAAAATATTTACTAGAATTGGTGCATCAGATGATCTTGCTGGAGGTAAATCAACATTTATGGTAGAAATGAGTGAAGCAAATAATGCAATTAGTAATGCTACTGAAAATAGTTTAATAATATTTGATGAACTTGGTCGTGGAACTGCTACATATGATGGAATGGCTATTGCGCAAAGTATAATTGAATATATTTGTGATAATATTAAATGTAAAACATTATTTTCAACTCATTATCATGAACTAACTGTATTAGATAAAAAATATAAATCAATAAAAAATGTTCATGTAGATGCCAAAGAGGAAAATGGCAATTTATATTTTTTACATA
This sequence comes from uncultured Mycoplasma sp., assembly GCA_964430785.1. GTDB lineage: Bacteria > Bacillota_I > Bacilli_A > RF39 > UBA660 > UBA6448. The sequence continues at coordinate 6,091 of CAYSFJ010000008.1, forward strand.
AAGTAAAACCAGGTGCAATTGATAAAAGTTATGGTGTTCATGTAGCCTCTTTAGCGGGACTTCCAGAAAGTCTTATTAAAAGGGCAGATGAAATATTAAATAATTTAGAAAAGTCAAATAAAAAAGAACCAATAAAAGAACAATTATCTTTTGACTTTGAAGAAAAAAAGGAAAAACCTAAAGATATTCTTGAAAATATAGATATTTTAAATACAACTCCAATTGAGGCATTAAATATTTTATATAAATTAAAGGAAAATAAGTAAATGTTTCCTTTTTTTCATATATTTAATTATGAAAATGTTTTTAAAATGTATAATTATAATAGTTTTACTATTAATAATGACGTCAAATATTAATAGTAAAACTGCAAATAATAATCAAAGTACAACTTTAGTATTTACATTTGATGATGGTCCAAATAATGAAAATACTTTGGAAATTTTAAATTATTTAGAAAGCCATAATATGTCTGCAACATTTTTTATGATTGGAAATAAAATGGTTAATCAAAAAGATATTATAAAAAAAATATATAATTCAAATAGTGAAATAGGTTATCATAGTTACGATCATAGCCTTTTTACTAAAAATAGTAATAAAAAAATAGAAGGTGATTTTAATAAAACTAATGAAATATACTATAAAATTACTGGAGATTATCTTTCTCTTGTAAGACCTCCATATGGAGCATTTACTAAAAATACATTAAAAATATTAAATACTTCCTTTATATTATGGGACAAAGATACACATGATTGGAAATATAAAGATTCAGATTTTATTGTTAATTACGTATTAGAAAATGCAAAAGATAAAGACATTATTCTTTTCCATGATTCTTATAAAACAACTGTTGATGCAGTTAAAAAAATTGTAGATATATTTTATGAAAGAAATATAAAAGTATTAAGTGTAACTAATTATGCTAAAGAAAATAACATTACATTAGAAAATAAAATATATTATTCATTTAAATAATTCCAACTTCAATTTCAGTTTGACCTTGATATTCAATATATAAATAAATAGCACCTGCAATGAAAAACATAATTGAGGCAAATTCTCTTAAAGATCCATATTTACTACTTTTAATATTTTCATAATTTATAATTACAAAATATAAATATATTAATAAACCTATTGTAAGTATAATAAGATTAATTTTCTTGTATATTCTTTTTGAATTAATATTTTTAGTAAAAAGATATTTTTCTTCATAATAGTTTGAAACAATTGCCATAACAAAAATAAAAATATATATAAGCCAAATAATATTCTCTTTATCAAGCATTCTTAGTTTATCTTCCATAATAAAAAATATGTAATAAAGGTTATAATTTATTCTTTATTACATATTCATTTATCTTTTTTATTTCAATTTTTCTAATTGCTATTATAAAAGCAAACCCTATTAAAACAAGACTTATATTATAAAAATAGTCAATAAATTTTGCATCTTTAGTAGTTATTAAAAAATAAATGCCAAAACCAATGCATAATATACCACATATAAATGAAGATATAAGTTTCTTTTTTATATATTTACCTAAGGAGGTTTCATAATATTTCTGCTTTACTTCTTTTCTTTCTTCTTTATTCATTCTTAAATATTTAACTTTCAATTTAATCACCATAATTATGATATCAAATTACCAATAAAAAGTATAGATTTTTTTAAAAAAATAAAGTACAATTAAATTATGGAAAGTATAGAAAAAAATATTGATAAATATATAGATTATTTAAAATATGAAAAGAAATTAAGCAAAAATACAATTGATTCATATTATGAAAATTTAAAGAAATTTTATAGTCATTTTGAAAAACAAAATATTTTAGATTTAAATGCAGATAAAATAAGAGATTTTTTATATGATGAAAGTATTAAAGCAAGGACTAGAGCACATTATTTAACAGTATTAAATTCTTTTTATAGTTATATGATAAGTACTGGTAATATAATAACAAATCCTTGTGAAACTATTAAACTTCCAAAATTAGAAAAAAAATTACCTTCTTTTTTAACTATTGAAGAGGTAGATAAACTTTTAAATATTAATCCAGTTAAATTATATGATTATCGTAATGTTGCTATGTTAGAAACGTTATATGCCACTGGTATAAGAGTAAGTGAACTTTGTAATATGAAAATGTCTGATATTGATTTTGATGAGTGTACCATAAAAATATTTGGTAAGGGTAGTAAAGAAAGAATTGTTCCGATAAATGATAGTGCTTATAATTCTTTAAAGAACTATATTGATAATTATAGACCTTTTTTACTAAAAACAAATGTAAGTGATTATGTTTTTATAAATAATTTTGGTAATGTAATTAGTAGGGTAGGTTTTTTTAAAATATTAAAAAAACTATGTAATGATGCAGGTATTAAGAAAAATGTTTCACCACATACATTAAGACATTCATTTGCTACACATTTACTTAATAATGGTGCAAATTTAAGGGTTATTCAACATCTTTTAGGACATAGTGATATTACAACAACACAAATATATTCTCATCTTTCTAATGAATCTTTAAAAGAGGATTATAATTTTCATCCAAGAGACTAAATAAAAGGGAAGGTAGTGCCTTCCTATTTTTAATTGTAATGACTATTTACATTTCGAGTTTGCTCTAGCATTTGCTGAAGTACTTCTTGCATTACTTCGAGCTTTAGCTTTACAAGATCTAGCATTACTTTTTGAATTATTCATTTATTTCCTCCCGTTAATAGTATGGATTATTTTTACTAAAATACTATGGAAATAATTGGCATATTTTATTTAAATAATTAGGTATAAATATTATTAATGAATATATAATTTAATATGAATATAATTAATGCTTTATTGGTATCTTTACTTGCATCACTTTCCACTTGCCTAGGGTGCATATTTTTATTTATTAAAATAAGAAATACAAGTATAAATAAATTTATTACATTTTCTTTATCTTTTTCAGTTGCAATTATGATTGGAATAAGTTTACTAGATTTACTTCCAAGTTCAATATTTATTATAATTGAAAAATATAAAATATGGTCAATTTTTTTATTTAGCACACTATTTATATGTAGTTTTTACTTAATTAAATATATTAGTAATTTTTTATCAAAATATGAAGATAATCTTTATAAATTAGGAATTTTATCTATGATTGTTTTGATAATGCATAATCTTCCTGAAGGAATAATCACTTTTATAAGTAGTTATAAAGATATAAATTTGGGTATAAAGATGGCTTTGGCAATTGCACTTCATAATTTTCCTGAAGGTATTGCAATTGCAGTTCCAATTTACTATGCAACTAAAAGTATGAAAAAAGCATTTTTAAGTACTTTTTTAAGTGGCTTTTCTGAATTTATTGGAGCAGTTATATCGTGCGTATTTTTATCTAAATATATTAATAATGCAGTTTTATCATTAATATTAACTAGTGTAGCATTTTTAATGATAACTTTATCTATTGAACAACTACTTCCTAAGGCACTATCATATAAAGAAAATAAATTTACATGCTTAGGATTAATTTTAGGCTTTATTATTATTTTAATTAGTATTATAATTTAATTATGAAAAGAGTAGGAATATTAACAAGAGAAGAAAATTTAAATGATAAAAAAATATTATATATACCCAAAAATATATATAATAAATTAAATGGTAAAGTAGAAATTATTTTAATACCTTTTGATATGAATGATGACTTTTATAATGTAAAAAGATTAATTGATATTTGTGATGGAATTATACTTCCTGGAGGAGATGATATATATCCTTTGGAAATTGATGTAGTAAAATATTTACATAAATTGGATAAACCACTTTTAGGAATATGCTTAGGAATGCAAACTATGGGTGTGGCATTTAATGGTAAGTTTGGGCATTTAAATAATTTAACTCACAAGAGTAAAGAAAAATATGTACATAATGTAGATATAAATGAAAATAGTTTATTATACTCTATTATTAATAAGAAAAATATTTTAGTTAATTCTAGACATAAAGACTATGTAGAAAATGTTCAATTAACGGTTGGGGCAAAATGTGATAACATTATTGAGGAAATTGAAGATAAAAATAAAAAATTTTTTATTGGAGTTCAATGGCATCCAGAAGATTTGGAGGATGAAAATTCTGATAAAATTTTTAATTTTTTTATAAATAAATTGTAAAATATGATATACTAAATATATAGTAAAGGTGGTAGAAAATGAAGAGATGTACTATTTTAATTATTATGATGATTTTACCAATAATGGTAAATGCAAAAGATATTACAAGTGAATGCAAAATAAAAATTGGTTATTCCCCGACTAAAAATGTAACTGATGATGATGAGTCAACATTTTTAACAAAAGAAAAAAGTTATGCATTAACTGTTGAATGTAATGAAAATATAAAAAATGTATATATAAAATATAATGAGCATTCTACAAAAGGAAAAATATTATTTGATAATTATGAAAATATTGTTGGCCAAAATGGTTATTTACATGAATTAATTAAGGTTAATAATAATGTAACTTCTTTTAAAATTCAATATGAGGATGAGTTTTCTATTGCAGATATCTATATTTATAATGATAATGATTTACCTGATATGGTGCAAGATTGGAAAAGTTTAGATACTGCTGATTTGATGCTTTTTGCAACTCATTCATCCGATGAACAATTATTTTTTGCTGGACTATTACCAACATATGGTGATGCAGGTAAAAAAATACAAGTTGTATATTTTACAAAACACACTGATAGTGTGTTAAGATATCATGAACTTTTAGACGGATTATGGGCTGTTGGAATTAAATATTATCCTGTAATAAGTGATTTTCCTGCTGATGATACAGTCACTAAGGATGGAGCGTTATTAAACTTACAAAATGCTGGTTTTTCCCTTGAAGATGTTGTCAAGTATGAGGTAACCCAAATAAGAAAATATAAACCCTATGTTGTTGTTGGACACGATGAAAAAGGAGAATATTCTAATGGACAACACATACTAAATACATTTGTCTTAAAAAGTGCATATAAACTTGCATATGATAAAACTTATACTATTGATGGAGTAGGGTATGAACCTTGGCAAATACAAAAACTATATTTACATCTATATAATGATAATGCAATTACTTTAGACTTTGATACACCACTTACTTCTTTTGGTGGAAAAACAGCATATGAAGTATCAAAAATTGGGTATTCATATCATTTGTCTCAACAAAATAGTTCATATGCAACTTGGATTTATGGCAAAAACAATTCATATACTAGTGCAAATCAAATAAAAGCATATAGTCCTTGCAAATATGGTTTGTATTATAGTGCAGTTGGTGATGATGAATTAAAAACTAATATGTTTGAAAATGTCAAAGACATAAAAAAAACAAATGAGAAACTTAAAAATGAAGATTCTGAAAATAAAAATACAACTATTGATGTAAATAACCAATCTACAGCAAGTAAAGTTATATTGTATGTAGCTATTGCTGCAGTATTAGCTGTAGTAATTGTATTAATAATCACATTAGTTAAATAAGAAAAAGAAACTGAAGTTAACATAATATATATTATACGAAGTTAGTGATGTAAAAAAATTTAAAAAGATTAATAACTAAATATTTATATAATTTATGTTAATCTTTTTTTATTTATAAAAATAAATTTATATTAAAAAATAATCTAATTATTATAAAATTTAAATTTGTAATGAATATTTTATTAACCTAATAAATTAAAAAATAATGTTATATACCTTATTATAATTAAAAATAAGGTTATAATATAATACCTTATATATATAATAATAAGGTTATAAATATATAAAATAAAAAAATAGGGTAGTCCCCTATTATTTTTTATTATCTGATGGCATACCACATATTTTTCTAGATTCAATTTCAGCAATTTTTTCAAATACTTCGGCAGCATTTTCTTCATTAATATCTGAATAACCAAGTTCATGTAGAGCTTGAATTCTGATTGTATTTAGTGCTTGTGTACGACCAATTTTTTCTTGTTTTTTAAGTTCTATTTCACGTATAAATCTTTTCCTTGATTCTGCAACTTTACTCTTTGAGGCTCCCCCATTATTATATAATGTTAATCCAGAATATAATATACCCTCAAAAATAAATTGTTTATCTTCATTATAAAGATATTCTTCTGGATCAATAAAACCATTTGTTTTAGCTATATAAGCAAGCATATATTTAATTTCAGGTACATTTTCCATCGAAGAAAGTAGGTAATAAATATATTGTACTGTCCCCTTCTCCGCTTTTGATCCATCAATTAATTTCTCTTTAAGCAAATATACTATATCAGATAATAAACATTTATCATCTCTTGTAACTCCACTTAAATCAAAATTATTTGTCATATTTTCTTCTTTTTGTGAAGTATTATTTAATTTTTTTTCAATTCTAAGCATATATTCAGTAGTAACTTTTATTTTATCAAAACCTTTAAAAGTAGTTGAATCAATTTCTAATAATTGAAATAATAAAGCTTTCTTTTCTTTTGGCCAATCATTAATATTTTCAAATGTCAAATAATTGTAAACCATTTGTCTTGATACTCCTAAAAATTTTGCTAATTTAACTTTAGATATTCCTAAATCTTGTAATAATTTATTTAATGTGTTCATAAATCTCTTTTGTACTCCTTTACATTTTTATTATACATTACTTAACACTATTTTGTAAACCTATTTTAAATGTTATTCATAATTATTTTCAAGTTTCACACTAACTAATTTTGATACTCCACTTTCTTGCATAGTTACGCCATATAAATTACTAGCATATTCCATCATTTTCTTTTTATGAGTAATTAATATAAATTGGCTAACATCTTGCATATTTTTTAGATAATCACCAAACATAGATACATTTTCTTCGTCTAAAGGTGCTTCAACCTCATCTAAAACTATGAAAGGTGCTGGTTTAACGTTAAGAATAGCAAATATTAGACATATTGCAGTAAGTGCTTTTTCACCGCCTGAAAGCATTGAAGTTGAATTTAATTTTTTTCCTGGAGGTACGGCTAAAATAGATATTCCAGTATTAAGTAGATCATTTTCATCAGTTAATTTTAATACTCCGTTTCCTCCTTTAAACATTTTTCTAAATACAATAGAAAATTCTGTAGATATTTTATCAAATGTTTCTTTAAAACGTTTTTGCATAATACTATCCATTTCTTCAATAATATTATAAAGTTCTTTCGTTGATGACTCTAAATCATCCTTTTGTCCTGATAAAAAGTCATATCTTTTACTTAATCTATCATATTCAGAAATGCTTCCTATATTAATATTTGTAAGACCTTTTAACTCATTTTTATATTTAATTACTATTTCTCTAGCCTCTTCTGGATCCATAGTAAGTTCATATGATTTTAAAGCATTTTCATAAGTCATACTATATTCATTTTTTAGATTTTCTAGAAGTGAGTCCATTTTAACTTCTAACTTCCCTATTTCAATTTCATTATTTTTAATTATACTTTCATTTTTATTATATTTACTATTTACATCATTAATCTTTTTTTCCAAATCTTCAATTTTATTATTTAAGTCAAATTTTCTTGATTTTAATGAAATTAGATTATTTTCCAGAATTTCTTTTTCTTTAGACTTACTATTAAGCGTATATAATATTTCCTCAATTTTATCGTTTAAAGTATTATTATTTAAGTTTTTAAAACCATCAATATTACTTTCAGTATATGTTAGTCTATCCTTTGTTTCAGATAAAATCTTTTCTTTATTTTCAATTAAAACCCTTTTTTCAGTAAGCTTATAATTAATATCAGATATTTCATTTTCAAGTAATCCATATGTATCATTTTTTTTATCTAATGTAACGGATATACTTTGAAGTATTCCTTTTTTGTCATTATATTCATTTTGCATGCGTAATAAATTTAATTTATCATCACTATTATTATTTATTGTACCACCACTTACAGCACCACCTGAATATACAATATCACCATCTAGAGAAACTATTTTATATTTATATTCAATTTTTTTACCAATTTTATTGGCATCATCTAAACTATCTACAATAATAACATTACCAAGTTGATTTTCAATAATATTTTTATATTTTTTATCATAACTCACAAGGTCAGATGCAATACCAATATAGCCAGAATAATCTTTTATATCTTTTATTACGTTACTATCAATATATCTTGATTTTATTGTATCAAGTGGAAAAAAAGTACATCTTCCTAACCCAAAGTTTTTTAAATATTTAATAGCCCTTTTTGCACTATCAAAGTCAGTTGTAACTATAAAGTTTTTAGCGGCTCCTAAAGAAGATGAAATAGCAAGTTTATGTGAATCATTTACCTCAATTAAATTTTCAATACGGTCGCAAATTCCACTTAATGCTTTAGAATTTAAAACAGCAGAAATACTTTTTGGTAAAAATAAATTATTTTCTATATTATTTTTGGCAATATTAATCTTATTTTCTAAATCAAATAATTCTTTTGACTTTAAATTATAATCACTTTTTAAAGTTGTTATTTTAATTTTTTCTTTTAATTGTTCATTATTTTTATCATTGTATTCTTTTATTAAATTATTGTATTCATCCTTTATTATTTTTATTTCATTTTCAAGTACTGCAATACTTTTTTCTATTGATAATTTTTCCTCTTTTAATCTAAGTAGATTTTCATTAATTGCACTTTCATTAACACTTAATTTAACTCTTTCTAAATTAATTTGCTTTTGACTTTGCAATCTAGATATATCATCATTAATCTGAATAATTTGTTCATTTGATTTATTAATTTCTTCATCCATTTGCAATAGTATTAATTTAAGTTTTTCTAATTCCTCTGGATGTAAAAATATATTTACTTCTTGCTCTTTTTTTAATTTACTATTTTCAAGTTTAATATTTTCATATTTTTCTTTTACACATGTAATATCATTTGCAATTAAAGATACTTCAATATTTTCAAGGTTATCCTTTATTTTTATATATTTTTCTGCTTCTTTTTTTTGCTTTTCTAAAGGTTTTAATGAGGACATTACCTCTTTGATTATTAAATTTAATCTAGTAATATTTTCTTTAGTATTTTCAAGTTTTTTTAAGGTTTCTTCTTTTCTTTTTTTATATTTTAATACTCCAGCAGCATTTTCAAAAAGAACTCTTCTTTCTGAAGATTTATTGTCCACTAAAGCATTGATATTTCCTTGAGTTATTATATTAAATTTTGAGGAAACATCAAGTATTAAGTCAGTAATATCTTTAAGTCTTACTCTTGAATTATTTATAAAATATTCATTTTCTCCATTTTTATATATTGTTCTTTTTATTTCTACTTCACTAAATTCAGATGGTAGAGTGTGATCGGTGTTATCAAATAAAATACTTACACTTGCCTTTGTTAACCCCTCTCTTGATTTGGAACCACTGAAAATGATATCACTCATTTTATCATCGCCACGTAAGGTTTTAACACTTTGTTCTCCTAAAACCCATAATAATGCATCAACCACATTACTTTTACCACTTCCGTTTGGTCCAACTATGGCACATATATTTTTATCAAAATCTAGTTCTGTTTTATCTGCAAATGATTTAAATCCTTGCATTTTTATACTTTTTATATACATAATTTACCTTGCACTTTTTCTTAAGGCATCTTTAGCGGCCATTTGCTCAGCGTCCTTTTTTGATTTACCAATGCCATTTCCAAGAATTATACCATCAACTTTTGCACTAGCTTTAAATAATGGTTTACCTTCTTTGTCGGTAGAACTTTCAACTTCATAAATAACAGACCTTTGATTTGTTTGTACTACTTCCTGAAAAGCCGTTTTATAATCTGAAAAAAATTGCTCATTTTTTTGTATATGAGGTACTACTACAGCATAGATATATCTTTTACATGTTTCATATCCTTGATCAAGGTAAATAACCGCTAAGATTGCTTCAAAAACATCTGCTATTATTGTTGCATTAGCATTTCCATGAAGCCCATTACCAACTTTAATGTATTTTTCATATCCTATATCTTTAGCATAGACATTTAAAGCATCTTCACATACATAGCTTGCTCTTATTTTTGTCATTTGCCCCTCTTTTAAGTTATGTTTATTATATAAATATTCACTTACTATTACACTTAATACAGCATCACCTAAAAATTCTAGTTTTTCATATGAATTAATATTATTTTCATAAGCATAAGAAGAATGTGTTAATGCCTCAGATAGTAATTTTTTATTATTGATTTTTATGTTATATTTTTCTAAGAAATTCATATATTCACCTATTACTTTCCTAAGTAAGTATACCATATTATTAGGTAATTGTAAATTTTAAAAATATATAGTATAATACTAAATGTGGACGAATTATGAAAATGATTATAATTTATTTAATAAGAGGTTATCAAATTATTCCAAATATTTCACATAAAATGTGTAGATTTTCTCCAACATGTAGTGAATATATGATTGAAGCTATTTATAAATATGGTGTAATTAAAGGTATTAAACTTGGATTAAAAAGATTAAAAAAATGTCGTCCTAATGGAAAATGTGGCTATGATCCAGTTCCCTGAAAGGAAATAATTAAATGAAATTAAAATTTTTAAAAACTATTTGCTTGCTAACTTTATTTACATTAATAATATCTTCATGTTCAATTAAAAATGATGATCTTGAAGGTGCAACAATTTATACTACGGTTTATCCTGTAAATTACTTAGTAAAATATTTATATGATGATTATGGAAAGATTAGTAGTATTTATCCAAAAGATTCTGATATAAACACATACAAGCTTACAGAAAAACAAATTGCAAATTATTCAAAAGCGGATTTATTTGTATATAATGGTTTAACAAAAGAAAAAGAAATTGCAAAAACATTATTAAATAAAAATAAAAATCTTTTGATAATAGATGTTTCTTATGGTTTATCTTATGAAAATGATCCTGCAGAACTTTGGTTAAGTCCTAAAAATTATTTAATGCTTGCCAAAAATATTAAAGAAAATCTTACAAACTATTTAACAAGTAAATATATTATCGAAGAAGTTGATAAAAATTATGCGGATTTTGAGGAAAAAATATCTCTTATGGATGCAAACTTAAGAAGTATTGCTAATAATGCACAAAGTGATGGAAAAAATACTATTGTTACAAGTAGTAAAGTATTTAATTTTTTAAAAAGTTATGGATTTGATGTAATTAGTCTTGATGACGAAGAAAATTTAAAAGAAAATAAATATAATAGTATAAAATCAAAATTTAAAAATAAAAAATATACATATATATTATGTGCTGAAAGTGCAAAAGAAAATGAAACTATTAAAGATTTAGAGGATAATAATGCAAAACTTATTGATGTTAACCTTATGACTTTATCAATGGATGATGATTATTTTAGTACAATGACTTCGTTTATAGAAAATATAAAAACTGCATTAAGCTAATTGACAAAGTAGTTATTTATATAGTAAAATGTATAAGTAACTTGGTTTGGAGTAGTACTCAAGAGGCTGAAGAGGCGCCCCTGCTAAGGGTGTAGGTCGGGTAACTGACGCGAGAGTTCGAATCTCTCCTGCTCCGCCATTATATAAAAGTTTACTAGGATTTCCTAGTTTTTTTTGTGGGCTAAATACAATGGATAAGCATGAGGTATTATGGTTCAAGTCTAAGGCTTAATAAATAATTAAATACATCATTTTTCTTTATAACATTTGGAAAATATGTACAATATTGGCATTAAAAAAAGCCCAAAAACGGACTATTAGATACTATTTGGTGACCCGTACGGGATTCGAACCCATGAATGCTGCCGTGAAAGGGCAGTGTGTTAAGCCACTTCACCAACGGGCCAAAAAATGGTGGGCCTGGGGGGACTTGAACCTCCGACCTCACGCTTATCAGGCGTGCGCTCTAACCTGCTGAGCTACAAGCCCACTTCTTTTTCGTACTAATTAATTGTACCTTATTTTTTTAATAATTGCAACTATTTTTTTATAAAAAATATTCATAAATGCATATTTCGTGTAAATTTTTCTTTATTTATATCATTTTTTGTACAATTTATAGCATCAAATAAATATGATTTGTCGAAATTAAAGTCATTATACCCTATTTCACATCGTCTTAAATAACTTGAATCTGGTAAAGCATAATTAAAATTTTCATTCATTATATAGATAAATCCTTTTGTTATTATACCATTATATTCAAATTCTATTTTCTTTTTATAATAAAAGTTTGGATAACTCTCATATTTATCAAGACTTTTTAAATCGAATTTATTAATTTTATATATACCTATAGGCACTGTACTTCTTTCATTTGGTTCAATTAATAAAAAGCCAATATTAGTACCTTTAAAACAAAGTTTATAGCCATATAAATATGTTGAACCAATAATTTTACTAAATGGACTTCTTTGTTTCATTTCTATTATATTAAGGTTACTTCCATACGCTAAATAATACATAATTTGCCTCAATGGTAACATACCATATTAGGGAAAATTAAACAAGCAAAAACTTGCTTATTTAATTGATTTTTATTATAATTGTTATAGGAAGTGAAATGATGCAATATAAAAAAATTAAGAATGCAAATTTAATTGTGGGTTCAAGTAAATATTTAATTAAAAATCCTCATGAATATCAAAAAAAATGGCATGAATTATTTAATAATAATAATCCTATTTGTTTAGAACTTGGAATGGGACGTGGAGATTTTATTATTGATATGGCAAAATCTCATCCAAATATTAATTATATTGGATTGGAAATTGTAGATTCTCAAATGGTAATGGCAGTAAATAGACTCTCAAATTTAAATTTAAATAACCTTAAATTAATTAATATTGATGCTAAAGAGATTGGCAATATTTTTCAAAGAGAAATAGATACAATTTATTTAACATTTTGTGATCCATGGCCTAAAAAACAAGATGAAAAGAGACGATTTACTCATGAATGTTATTTAAGAATTTACGATAAAATTTTTGTAAAACATAAACATATTATTTTAAAAACAGATAACAAAGGTTTCTTTGCCTATTCAATTGAAAGTTTATCTAATTATTGGTATATTTTTAAAACCATTTCACTAGATTTACATAAAGATGAAAGAAATATCCCTAATATAATGACAAATTATGAAAAACAATATCAAAAAGAAGGAAGACCTATATACTTTCTTGATGCTGAGTCTGATAGTTAATATCAGATTTTTTATGTCAAATTATACAAAAAAAGTCCAAATCTAGGACTTTTATATACTACATGGTGTCCCCTTAGGGATTCGAACCCTAGACCCACTGATTAAGAGTCAGTTGCTCTACCAACTGAGCTAAGGAGACAACTCATTACTTATTAAGTATATCACATTTTAAAAAAAAATAAATAAAAAAAATGCAATTTCTTGCATTTTTAGTAAAAAAGTATTATCTACTTCCTCCACCTGATGAGCCACCACCACCAAAGGAGCCACCACCGCCTCCTCCAGTGGAAAATCCCCCGCCACCAGCAGAATAATTTTGGGCAGCACTTCTTGCAGCACTAGCGGCCCTTACTGAATTAGATGTCATATTATTAATTGAAATAATAATATCATAGTCTAAATGATTTCGTTCAAGTTCTTGTTGCATGTATTCAGGATATAAATTTTTAAGTTGTTTTGACACTTTATCTGCCATACCAAATAGATATGCAAACATTAAATATTCGTCCCATATTTTAACCTCTAAGGTTTCTTTCGTGTCCATTTTTGCAAACTCAGTAAAAAATAATTTTAAACCATACAATTGTTTACTATCCTCATAAATTGTACTATCCATAATATTTTTTGCTTTACAGTCTTTATGATTTTGTCTTTTGTATATTTTACCTTCTGTTTCTAAAAGTTTAACTTTTTCTTCAACTTGTATTTTAAAGATATTAAAAAACTTTGTATAATTATTTCTGCAATATTTTTCTAATTCTTTATTTTCAAGGTAACCATCTACTGAAGAAGTATACATTATATCAAATAGTTCTTGTTCTACCTTTTCTGTAAACACTGGTTTACTAGTTAAGTCTAAAACACTTTCCTCTTTATTTATTCCATTAGTACGTTTAATATATTTAATTTTATCTTCCTTAATCCATTTAAGAATAATTGCTCCAATTATATTTCCTTCTTTATAATCAAATTGATTTAAATAAATAAGGGTATTTGCATAATATATATCTTTATTACAAGGAATATCTCGAAACATTGGTGTATTATTTTTATTAATTTTTAGATTTCCTTTATATCCATACTTGTTTTTATTTGCCATAATTGCAGCAAAAACAGCCAAGATAAATGGAAATATTGTACATAAAAAAGAAATAAAATCAAGTATTATATCTGAAACTGGCTTATAATCATAATCATATTTATATGAACCTTCATCATTAGCTTTTTTTACATCATCAAAACTACTATACTGTGAATAAGATACTAAATTTTCAAATGTACCTTTTGGAAATTTAGCTAGAAGTACAACATAATTTTTACCCATGTCACCTTCATTAGACATTTGAATTATACCATCTTTTACATAGGCATAGCCTTTATATCCATAACTCCATACATCTAGTTTATCTGGAAATGAATAGTAACTTTCAACATTTACTGAAAAATTTTCCCAATTTGTAGAATTATTTTGATATTCAAATATACGCCATGATATAACATCAGCATCTGTTGTGGTAAATACAAAATTAGTAATAGCATAATTAATTACAAAAGTATGTCTTTGATAATCTGTTTTACCAAAACATAGTTCTACTCCATTATCAACATAATTTTTACCATAATAACCAGCTTTTTGATTTAAATTTTCATTTATATTCCAATCTTTTAATTTTAAATCTTCACCATCCATTGAAACACTATAATTTAATACTTCACTTCGACCAAGATTTGTTAAGGGAATGTACCATTCAGTACCGTCTTCTCCTTTTACATCCCAAGTCTCAGTAATATATGCACTACCATCTTTAGTAATGTAAATATATGCTTGTTTAGAATAAATATCATTTTTAGCAAATACCAAAACTGGAAATAACAATAAAATAATAAATAACAATAAATTTTTCTTTCTCATAAACCTTCCTATTAAAAAAGGCATTTTGCAATGCCTAGAATTTTACTTGTACATTTTTTCTTTCTTCAGCACTTGCCTCAAAGAATTTTTCTTTTTCAAAATGGAACATACTAGCAATTATACTACTAGGGAAAAGTTCTACCTTGTTATTGAAAGAAAGTACTGAGTCATTATAAAATTGTCTAGCGTAAGTAATTTTTTCTTCACATGTAGTAAGTTCATTTTGAAGCGATAAAAAATTTTCATTTGCTTTTAAATCAGGATAGCTTTCTGCTAAAGCAAAAAGTTTATTAACTGCACTAGTAAGCTCTTTATCAGCTTTTAATTGATCTTCAGGTGTTGAAGCAGATAAATAAGTATTTCTTGCTTTTACAACGTCCTCTAAAGTAGATTTTTCATGTTTAGCATAACCTTTAACAGTTTCAACTAAGTTTGGAATTAAATCAAATCTTCTTTTAAGTTGAACATCAATTTGGCTTAATTGATCTTTAACCTTGTTTCTTAAAATTACTAAAGCATTTCTTGTACTAATAATATAAAATACAATTAATAATACTAAAACTAAACCAATAATTAATACAATTTTCATTTTGTCCTCCTATCTAAATTAAGTATAGTATATTTTTTTATTTTTTTCAATTAAATATAATAAAAAATTTAAACTTCACAATTTTTATTACTACCCTGCCATAAAAAATGAATTAAAATAAAATTTTTTATAAAAGTCTGAGTGATATTTTGTTGGTATTAGTAATTAAAATTTTAATTTAAGTTTGAAGTGCAACATTCATATTTGTAGAACTAGTAGAAAATATATTATATACAAAATGAACGTTTTTAAAGGTAAAGAAAATCTATAATTAATAACATGAAAAAAGTGCTACTTTATTCAACAGTAACACTTTTAGCTAAATTTCTCGGTTTATCAATATCTTCCCCTTTTAAAAGGGCAACATTATAAGCAAGAAGTTGAAGGCATGCCACAATTAATATTGGGTCTATATAATCATTTATATGAGGAACTTTAATCATATCATCATAAAAATCTCCATCAATATCTTGACTTGTTATAAATAAACTATATGCTCCCCTTGCATGAACCTCTTTTATATTACTAATTGTTTTTAAAGCAAGATTTTTATCACTTACTATTCCAATTACGGGAGTACCACTATCAATTAAGGATATTGTACCATGTTTAAGTTCTCCTGAAGCAAATGCTGATGAATTTATATAACTTATTTCCTTTAACTTAAGACTACCCTCCTCACATAATCCAACATCTATTCCTCTGCCAATAAAGAAAGCATCTTTTTTATTAAATATCTTTTTAGCATAATTTTGATAATCTATAGCTAATACTATTTCTAATGCTTCATTTATTTTATAAAATTCATTTAAATCACTTATTCCAGCCATTTTTAGAGCAATAAGTATAAGAAGTATATATTGAGCAGTAAATGCTTTAGTCGTAGCCACTGCAATCTCAGTTCCAGCTTTAATATATAAAACTTGTCCAGCTTCCCTAGCAATTGATGAGGATACTACATTAACAATTGCTAAAGTATCAATACCATCATTTTTAGTTATTCTAAGTGCCTCTAAAGTATCAGCGGTTTCTCCAGACTGAGAAATAAATATAACTAAAGTATTTTTATCATAAAAATGTTTTTGATATCTAAATTCACTTGCTAAAAATACTTCACATTTAATATTTGCATAATTTTCAAAAACTTTTTTTGCAATATCTGCAGTATAACTTGCACTTCCACATCCTACAAAATAAATGTTTTTATATTTTTTAAAGTCTGGCATATTATTATTAAACTTACCATTAGTTAAGTAATAAGATAAAATATTATTAATAACTATAGGTTCTTCATTAATTTCTTTAAGCATAAAATGTGGATAATTTCCAAGCATTGCATCATTACTTGTACCTTCAAAGGTAAAAAGTTTTTTCTTTAATAAATTTATATTACTATCATATATATATTCTTTATCAGAAATTTTTACAATTTCATCATTTTCAAGTAAATAAAATTTATTTGTATATTTAAGTGCTGCAGTCATATCTGATATTAAGAAATATTCATTTTTTGTTTTAGCAAGAAGTAATGGAGCATTTCTTCGAATCCCATATAAAGTATCAGGTTCATCTTCATTAATTATTGCTAGTGCATAACTACCTTTTATCTCATTTTTTAGTTTAGCTAGAACATGTAGCATATCTTTATTTTCATTATATAGTTTGTTTATATATGCACATAATATTTCTGTATCTGTTTCACTTAATAATTTAACATCTATTTTTTTTCTTAATTCTTCATAATTTTCAATAATACCATTATGTACTAAAGTAATTTTACCTTGTTTATGAGGATGAGCATTTTGATTAGTTACTCCCCCATGAGTTGCCCATCTAGTATGAGCAATACCAATATTTCCAAAGTCTTCACTTGTAATTAAATTTTCAAGATTTTTAACCCTTCCTATACATTTTTTAATTATTATTTTACCCCCATTTATATAAGCAAATCCTGCTGAATCATAACCTCTATATTCTAAAGATTTTAATCCATTTAATAAAACAGGAATACTATTTTGATTACCTTTGTAACCTATAATTCCACACATAAATTTTCCTTTCTTGTTTTATTAAATACCTCTTTGTTATAATTTTAATTTTATTTTTTTAAAGTATTTTACGAAGTAAAACTTCTCCGCTTATACATCCGCTGATACATCGATAATATAAGTCCTCGTCACCATAATGGCCATGCGCTATTATAAAACAATCTCCTTTCATATTTTATAATTTATAATATGATTATACCATTTAAATTAATAAAAGAAAATAATTTTAAGTATTAAAAAATAATTTGAATTAACTCAAATTATTTTCTTTTTTTATAATATTTAAAAAATAGTATTCCACCAGATAATATTATTATAAATTCAATTATACTTATTATCATAAAATAATTAACCGAAGATTTTTCTTCATTAACTACTTTAGCTTTACTTATAAAATAATTGTTATTTTCATCTAACTCAAATTCAATGTAAGTGCCATTAACACCTAAATTTGATTTTACCATCTTTATATTATTTTTATTATTATCATAAACATAAAGATTAACTATATCATTATCATTATACATTTGTCCAACATTATATTTAACTTTACATCCCTTTAAATCAATGCCATTATTTAAGGTAGTTAAATGTAATATTGATGCATAGTTAGTTAACTTTTCTATATTACTAGAATATTCACTATTATTTGATATATTAAATGAAAGTTCATTTATATTTGAAAGTTTACTTCCATTAATTATCCATGAATAATTTAATATTTTATTATCATCATAATAGTTAAAATTAAATACTTTATTACTATTTTTAATCATATTTATTTCTTCATTAGATAATTTATCATCTTTATTTATAATAATATTTATTTTATCGCTTGTTTCATTATTTATAGCAGTTTCTAAATCCTCTAAATAATAACCATCTTTTCTAGTAACTTGAATGTTAATTATATTTTGATTACCATTTTCAGCAGTAATTGTTATAGCTATATTATTTTCACCAACATTTATTTCTTGCAATCCAGTACCTGTTATTGTAGACTTACTATCTTCAGCTTCTGCTGAAACATTTATAATTGTAACATTATTACTAACAATTAATTTATAATTATTATCATCTATTTTTTCTAAACTATAGCCATCGACAATAATATCTTTTATTTTGTTATTAGATGATTTTTTAACATAATTATAATTTTGATTATTTTTTACATTATTATTAGTATTTGTATTATTAGTATTTTCATTAGATGATGGAACTTTTTGCTCAATTACATTAACAGTTACAGTTTTGGTAACTCCAGATAAAATTTCTTCATCCATTGTTGCATAATTATCGGAAGCCACTACTGAAATAGTACTTGTTCCTACACTATTTGCATTTACTGTAAAAGATTGACTACTTCCTGGTGTTTGAATAAAAATACTGCTTAAACTTGCTGCAACACTACCATTAGATGAAAATATATTTAATTTACCTACAGAATTATCTGAATAAATTGTTATAGTTTTACTTTCACCAACATACATATTTATACTTGATGTAGATAAACTAAAACCCCCTGAAGCATTAACCTTAAAAGGAATAAGAATAATGCTTATTAATAAAATTAAATATTTCTTTTTCACTATTTATCCTCCATTATAATTTTCATAATTTTTATATAATCAATTATATCTATAGTACCATTTTTATTCATATCTGCTGATTCATAATATACTCCAGAAAGCTTTTGAGTACCCATAATATCTTTCATAATTCTAATATAATCAATTATACTAATTAAGCCATCACCATTAACATCTCCTAAAAAAGATAATTTATAGTAATAGTCTTTTATACCATTAATATTTATTTTAATTAAATCACCAGTTTTTATATTATCTACATTGGAAACATTCATGTTACTATTTAAATGCTCTATAAAGTTAAAATTACTTGAAATATTTATATTATTTTTTAAATTATTAAAACTTTGATTTGTTATAACAAGAATATCATTTTTAACTACAATAGATTCATTAATACTTTTTATCCCATATATTTTTACTTTATTTGAACCAGTTAACTGTCTATAACCAGTTTTAGTAATTTTATAATAAATAGTATATTCCCCAATATCTTTAAACATAGGTAGGTTATCTAAATTAAAGTTAATATTATCTAATGAATATTTAATATCATAATCAGTAATATTTACATTTATATCTAAACTATATTCTTGACCATCATAAATTATTTCTTTATCTTTTGTATTATTTTCAATATCTTTAATTTCTTCCCAAGTAGCATATAAGTTAATTTGTGAATTATTAATAGTATCAAATTTTATTGCTGAAGATAAATTATAACTTGTTCCATTTCCATCTGGTTGTGTATTCCAATTTTTTAATATATAATTTTCTTTAGCAAAGATATTACCCTCTAAATCTACATTTAAATTAGTATTATCATATATTTTTATAACTACATTTGGGTTAGTTAGATTATCTAAATTATTAATTAAATTTCCTGTATTAGCATGATAAATTACATTATATGAATCATCTTGCCATGAAGCTTTTAATGTATCACATGAATATACTGAATCATAGTATACATCATTATCTTCACATTTCCATGAAATAAATGCAGAATTTTCTTTATAAGGAATTGGTAATGAACCATACGTTTGACCATAACGAACCACTTTATTAGAGGTTGAGCAATTACCTCCATTTGCATTAAAAGTAACTGTTATTTCTTTACCAATCCATTGTGCATATAATATAACCTGCCCACTTTCATTATCAAATGAAATAGTGTCGTTATTTTTATAATCAATTCCTGAACCATCCTTTTTTGTATTCCATCCATTAAACTCATAATTTTCTTTAGTAAATAAATTATCTGGTAAACTTACTTGATTATTAGTCTGAATAACCATACTATCCATAGCTCCATTACCCTCATTTGAATCAAAAACTAATGTATAATGTGGCAAATAATTAACTGTAACAGGTACATCTTTTATATACCCATCATATAAACTTTGAATGTTTATTGTTGTTTTACCAGAAGATGCAGGAATAAGATCTCCATTTTCATTAATATTTATAATACTTGAATCATTAGATTTATAACTTATCATATTACTTAATTTATTACTTGGAGTAACATAATCATAAATATTATAATTTTCATTAAGTTTTTGATTAATTATAATGTCATTTACTTTAGTATATTCCATATTACTTATTTTTAATGTAGGTATTCTTTTTACACCATCAATAGTTTCTTGAACCCAATATTTATTCATATCAAATGATGAATAATCATAATTAATAAAATCACTAATATTAGTAAAAATATTTATATTTGTTTGTTTAGATTCCCCATAATAATTTTCTTTATTATATAAATTATTATTGTTAACATTACTATAAACTATAATATTATTTGTATTTACATTTCTTGCATAGATGTTATTAATTAAGTTTGATTTAATATTATTACCTTTAACTGTGGAAACTATAGAGTCCATATTTATAGTTTGACTACTTTGCATGTCATGCACTAAAATACTTGATTGAGCATCTTCACTATCTACTTCATTAACATTTCCAGATAATCTTATGTTTTTTAAATTAACATATACAGAATTTATTTTATAAGCTATCATTGCTCTTGTGCTTAAATCTGAATCAGCTGGAGTTATATTATGGTTCATATATATATTATTTATATTAATAGTACCATAAGTGGATAATAAGTATCCAAAAAGACCAGTACCAGATGCAATGTATGTAGATTTAACATTATTATTTATTGCAACTATATTTTCAAAATTAGCAGTGTATGCATTCGTATCAGTATTATATTTATTAGGATCATAATTATTAGCATTATAGTTTGAAACAAGTATACCACATGCACCACCATAACACTCTATATCGAAATCCTCAAGGACTAAATTTTTTATAGTAACATTTCCAGATGTACTTTCAAAAAGACCATTACCAGTATTACTATAATTATTAGAAAAATTATCACCAGATTCACAATATACATGTCCCCTTTGATATAAGCCTTTAATAGTATGGCCTTTTCCATCTAAAGAACCACTAAAACCACTTATGCTTTCCCATCCAAAGTCGTCTGGACAATTTGCTGATTTTAAAGATAAATCTCCACCATTTCTTGTATCAACAGTCAAATCAATATCATTGCCAAGCACATAATATGCACTTAAATTATTTCTAATTTGTGAAAGTTCTTCTCCACTTGTAATTACATAAGGATCGGTTTCTGTACCACTGCCAGACATTTTAGAAACATAAAATTTTGCACTTCCAATAACAATTGAGTCATACATAGCAACTATTTTATATTCACTAGCATCTACATTTTCATTAATAGTAATTGAGGTATTTATATCATTACCAGCGACTATGTTATTAGATATAGTAAATAAATTAGTAACTTCATTTTCTGATTTATCATATATTTTATATGTTATACTTTCACCGGATGAAATATTTTTTGTAATTGAATAAAATCTATAATCACCATAATTATAAGTTTTACCCTCTATATTAGAAAAGTCAATATATGCTGAAGTGTTTTTATTTTTAGTTAACAATACAACTTTATCTACAAACATTTTTGTACCTGTAATAACAAAAGTGCTATTTTTATCAATTTCAATACCATCAGTATTTATTGTTAAAAGTCCTGGCATATCAGCAGTTACAGTAAACTCTTTTTCTTCGGAAACTCCATTAATTTTAACTGTATATGTTGCATTTTCTTCAAGACCAATAAACTTTATTTTTTTTAATATTTCTGTATCCACAATATCAGATGAAGATAATTTATATGTTAGTTTTGATGAATATGCTACATCATATGGGCCATTAGAAACTGTATAATTATTATCCCAATTTTTTTCAGTTTTTGAAATTAAATCCTTATAAAAGTTTAAATCCATAACTTTCGAATCATATGTCATATAAACATATTGATCATATATACCCCATGAATTTTTTAAAATCCATGCACCCGTTCCCTCAACCTTATTTTGACACTCAGAAGTTAATACAGTATGCTCATTATTATCATAACAGTATGAATACTCATAGTTATCATCCCAACCAATAATTTGTAAAGCATGACCACTATTATAACTACATTGATAAACATCTAGTACATTCATTTTAGAATTTGTATCATAATAATAACAAGATGGATCCATATAAGTTGATGTATATGCACCACCATATGTTAAAATATAATTTTTAATGCTACTTATATAACTATCATAGGTAGATACTTCATCAGTAGTTAAATTATCCGTGGATTTTCTTAATTCAAGTATTGGCATACTTATTGTAGAATTAAGTTCATATAACGATTTATTATAATTAATAACCTCGGCTACTTCCATTTGATTTAAATCTGTATAATCAAAACTTTTAAAATCATTATAATTATATAAAGATACTCCACTAGCCATTAATATTGATGCAAGAGCAAAATTACCTCCACTACCTAATTCACGTTTTAAAAAATTAACATAATTATTGTTATAATCTTTTATTCCATTTGTTGATGTAGCATAATCTATCTGCCTTTCGGAAATAAGTAATGAATCATCACTATATGTAGTATCATTTTTCTTCAAAATATAAGTTTCAGCACTTCCCACAGAGGCAAATGCCCAACATATTCCTAAACCTCCCTGATCTCGTACTGGTGTAACAAAGTTTTTTCCATCAACATTTCTTAAATCATATGATATTGGTAAATCATTAGATTCATTATTTGTTAATTCAACATAGTCAGTAACCATAGATAATGGAATACTTCCAAAACTTTCCTGATCTTCTTCAGAGGCAGATATATAATTTACATATTCTGGATTTAAATATGGTTTACCATTTTCTTTATTTTTTTGGGTAAGAATTATTAGACCAGTATCCTCATAGACACTTTTAATATAATTTTTAGCCTCTTTAGGCAAATATGAATATGCATTAGTTTTTAAGATTTTATCAATATTTTCTTTATTACTAATTTTGAAACAATATATGCAAGTTAGAAAAATAACTCCAATTAAAAGACTAAATTTAAATACATTTTTTTTCATTACCCACACCTCTACTATAAAAATTTTAGCAAAATTAATATACAAATGCAATAAATTTTTAATAATAAATTTTAAATTAAATAAAAAATAGTTACTACTCAGCCTTTAATGGCAAAAAAATAACACAGAATTAATAAAAAGAG
>CAYSFJ010000009.1:0-28521 GCA_964430785.1 uncultured Mycoplasma sp.
ATGATTTATATAAATTTCCAAACTTAGAGATTTTATCTTTATGTAATATGACAATTCGAGAAAATGATATGGTAATATTATGTTCACTACCTAAATTAAAAACTATAAAATTATATAATTGCGATTTTTCTGATGATAATTTATTAATAATTTTTCAATCGAAAAATTGCTTATAGATAATACTGAAATTGATTTTAATTTGATAAATAAGAAATTTGATGTGGTAAAAATGTATCAAAAATATATGGTATAAATTGTCATGAACTAAATATAAGTAAAGCAGATTCTGTTGATTTTAATAAAATAGAAATAGAAAAATACAATAAAATCATTATAAGCGAATCTCAATATTTAAATAATCAAAACCTATTAAAAAATAATACTTATGTAAAACTTTTAGTTTTAGATGATTATTATGGTGAAATGGGTGATGAAGATGATTAAGATTAAAATAAATTTCACCATTAACGGATGATTTAATAAGTAAAATTATAGGAAAGGTTTAAAGTATGAAAAAAGAAGTATTTAAGTATCTATATAGTTTTAAATATAATAATGTAGAATATATTTATTTAATATCTAAAAATTATCCATTTTATTTTTTGAAATATAATTCTATGAATAATAACTTTGATTATCCTGATATTGATGTGTTTAAAGAATTATATAATAAATTTTGCTTTAATGAAAATATGCTATGTAGTGATATAAAAGAAAAATTAAAAATTGTTAAAGAAAAATTATCTTGTATGAATATTAATATAACTCCTTTGGTAAGAACTACAAGTGGTTTATTATCACTTGTTTTGGCTTTATCTATGTGTGGATGTAGTCAAACTAATGATTTAAATATTGAAAGTAATAATGAAAGTTCAACAGCAATTGTTATGCAAGATAAAAGCAAAGAAATATATGATTATTTTAAAAACTATAATATTGAGGTTATTG
Organism: uncultured Mycoplasma sp.; assembly: GCA_964430785.1. Lineage (GTDB taxonomy): Bacteria > Bacillota_I > Bacilli_A > RF39 > UBA660 > UBA6448. The sequence goes on from CAYSFJ010000009.1 coordinate 949, forward strand.
ATAAAAACTATGATGGTAATGATTATATTTTTGTAAAAGATTTTATAAATAGTAATAATAAACATCAAATAACTCTTGAAAATTTTGATGAGTTTAGGAAATACAACAATTTAGATTTTGTTCCTACTTGGATTGATGTAATTAATGCATTTAAAAATAATGAAAATATCGATGATGATAAAAAGAAAATTATTTTAGATAGCATTAAAAATATGCAAAATTGTGAAGAACTAAAGGAACTAGATTTAAGTGTTTTATATGTTAATGCAAAAAGAATGAAACTTAAATATCTTTCATCTGAAGAAATGATTAATACTATAAATAGAGATTCAGTTTATGCATATTTTGATGTAGCAACAGCTACAGTGTATTTACCAAGTGATAAGCCATTAGAAAAATTTGAATTTATTCATGAAGTTTTAGGTCATGGAGCTTTATCATATAAAAATGAAAGTGATGATTTTCTAGTAGTATTTGATTGCACTAATTATTTAATGTTACTAACAGATAATAGATATACAGGTAATTCTGTTGGTATTATGGTTAGTGAAGGTGGCGCAAATATGATTGCTCATTTAGCAACTAATGATTATAGTGTAAATAGCTTTTATGAATTATATGAAGAAGAATTAAGAGTTATTGCAAAATTATGTAATGTTTCAATAGGCGAATTATTTAATTATAAAGGCATTAGTTTGTATGATTTGATGTATAAAAATAAAATTAATACTCCAGTTGAATATATATTTAAAATGGATGGAATTTATAAAGGACAATTGTATTGTGAATTTTCTGATTTAATGGAAAGATTATTTATAGATGCTACAGAAGAAAAAATTATTAATTCAAATGAAGAAACTCAAAATGAAATTATTAGTTCTACAATTGAAATAATAAGGGATAGTTATTTTAAAGATAAAAAGGAACTAAATTTTAATTATAATGGAAATGCAAATGCGATTAGTTATAATTTTGAGGAAAGTGCAAAAAAATATAAAGAAGATATTAACCAAATAAGAAATGGAAGGTAAACTTTAAAAAATATAATTGAATATTTTTAATTAGATTGATATAATAAAAATGTATTAAAAGTCTAATCCAAAGTGTAGGAGTGAAGTGTAATGGAAAAAGTATCAAATGTTAAGGAGAAAAAAACAAGTAAAACAGATGTAGAAAATGGTAAAGTAATGGCTGTATTATCTTATCTTGGAATTTTATGTTTAATTCCTTTCTTTACTGAAAAGAAAAATAAATTTGTAATATTTCATGCTAAACAAGGTATAAATTTATTTATAACTAATGCTATATTTAATATGGCAAGTCGCATTATAACTAGTGTTATTAATTTTAAATTTTTGGGATTTTCTATAACTGATGTATTATCATATGTGTTTTCTTTATGTAGTTTAGTTTTTGTTATTTTAAGTATTATTGGTATTGTTTATGTTTTTCAAGGTAAAATTGAAGACCTACCAATTGTTAATAAATTTAAATTTATTAAATAAAAATGGTTACTAAGATTAATAAAATCTTAGTTTTTTAATATTTTAATTTTAAATTATAAATATTTATTTTTTAGAAAAAAGTTGCTATAATATTTATGAAGGTAGGGTATACCTAAGAAGGAGGATTTTTAATTTAAAAATGGAAAAAATAAGATTTGTTCAAATTGGTTGTGGCAAAATGAGTGTTTATACAATGCGTTTTGCAATTGAAAATGGATATGAATTAGTTGGAGCTGTTGATATTAATCCAGATGTTATTGGCTTAGATGTTGGTAATATAATAGGTAATGGTGAAGTTGGAGTTAAGGTATCAAATTTAGAAAATTTAGAGCAGATGCTTGTAACATTAAAACCAGATGTTGCTATTGTAACGACAATGAGTTTAATTAATGATGTTAAAGATGTTTTAACTATTTGTGCTAAATGTGGAGTAAATGCTATTACAACTTGTGAAGAGGCTTTCTATCCTGAAAATTCAAATCCAACTGTTACACAATTAATTGATAAACTTGCTAAAGAAAATAATTGTACTATTACTGGAAGTGGATATCAAGATGCGTTTTGGGGTAATTTAATTACTACACTTGCTGGTGCAACACATAATATTACTAAAATTAAAGGATCATCATCTTATAATGTTGAAGATTATGGAATTGCTTTGGCTAAAGCCCATGGTGCTGGTTTATCTTTAGAGGAATTTGATAAAGAAATTGCTAGTGTTGATAAAATTAGTGATGAAGAAAGAAATAGTTTAATAAATAATGGTACATATTTACCAAGCTATATGTGGAATACCAATGGTTGGCTATGTGATAAACTAGGATTACATGTAGTAAGTCAAACACAAAAATGTGTTCCTCAAATTACTGATGAAGACATTGTTAGTGAAACATTAAATATGACTGTAAAAAAAGGTATGGCTACTGGCATGAGTGCTGTTGTAACAACTGAAACAGAAGAAGGCATAATAATTGAAAGCGAATGTATTGGAAAAGTATATTCAAATAGTGATTGCGATAAAAATGAATGGACTGTTTATGGTAATCCAGATACTACATTTGTAGTTACTAGACCAAATACTGTAGAACTTACATGTGCCACTGTTGTTAATCGTATTAAAGATGTTATTGAAGCAAAACCAGGATTTGTTCCAACAAGTCAAATGGGTGAATTAATATATAGGAAATAGGCTGCTATTTCTTTTTTTTGTATATATGAAAAAGTTATTGATTAAAAAAATAAAAATATATATAATATTATTAGAAAGAGGTATTTATGTTTAGAAGAAATAATAATAAAGAAATTGATACAGATGGTTTAAATGAAATAATTTTCTTATCAAAAAAAATGTTAAGAGTATTTTATGTTTGTTTAATAGTTGCTGTAGTTCTTGGAATTTTAATTGCAATAAGAGAACTTAAACTTTTTAACCTTTTGAAAGGGGTAATCAAAGTTATTTCTCCACTTTTTATAGGGTTCATATTGACTTGGCTTTTTTATCCTCTTCAGAAAAAACTTGTAGATAAAGGTCTTAATAAAGCACTAAGTGCTATTTTGATATTTATTTTAGTCGTGGGGTTTATAATTTTATTTATTTATATATTTATTCCTGTACTATATAAACAAATTAATGATTTAATAAGTATGTTACCTTCAATATTTTCAAATTTTACAAATTTTATATCTAAAAGTTTAGATAAAGTAGATATAAGTGGACTTGATATTACTGCTTTAAAAAATAGTATAATTGAATCAGGTCAAAATATGATTGTTTCAATTACTACAAAATTACCTAATAGTTTAATAAATATTGTTAAATCGCTTATATCTGCGGTTGGTATTATTGCATTATCACTTGTTATAATGATTTATATGCTTATGGATTTTGATAATATTACATTTTCTTTTGAGAGATTTTTAAAGAAAAAAGGTGCTGATGATTATGTAAAACTTTTAAATAATATTGGCTATAATGCTAGAAAAGTAGTTAATGGTACATTACTTGTAGCTTTTATGGTGTTTGTTTGTGATACAATAGGTTTTGCAATTGTTGGTTTAAATGCTGCTGTACTTTTTGGACTTTTCTGTGGTATTACAGATTTAATTCCATATATTGGACCTTATATAGGAGGTGCTGCCGCAGTTATTGTTGGCTTTACGCAAAATCCTTTAGTTGGAGTTGCTACCTTAGTAGTGGCAGTAATTGTTCAAATTGTGGAAAGTTATGTACTTCAGCCAGTTGTTATGAGTAAGGCAATGCAACTTTCTCCGATAATGATAATTGTAGGTTTACTTCTTTTTGGATATTTCTTTGGAATTGTTGGTATGATTATAGCAACACCATGTATGTCCATTATTAAGGAAATTATTATCTTTATATCTAGAAAAAGAAAAAATACTGTTTACTAGGTGCTTGAAAGTCATAAAATAGTATGCTATAATACTTCTAGCCCAAAAGTATGTAATCCGCTTAAAAATATTTAATGATTACAGGTGATAAAAATATATAGAAAGGAAGGAATTAAAATGGCTAATTTAGTAGACAAAATTAACGAAAAGCATATTCGTAAAGACATTCCAGAATTCCGCGTTGGAGATACTGTTAGAGTTGATGTTTGGGTAAAAGAAGGAAAAAAAGAAAGAATCCAGGCTTTTGAGGGACTAGTAGTTGCTAAAAGAGGTGGAAGTGTATCAGAAACATTTTCTGTTAGAAAAAAAAGTGGTACAGTTGCTGTAACAAGAATTTTTCCTGTTAATGCACCAACAATTGATAAAATAACAGTTATTAGAAAAGGTAAAGTTAGAAGAGCAAAACTTAACTTTATTAAAAAAATGTCTAAAGAATACAAAGTTAAGGAAAGAAATTAGAACTTTCCTTAATTTTATTTTTATGAAAGGAATAATATGTTAAAAATAATAAAAGAGATACTTAGCTATGTAATTATTATAATTATAGTAATACTTATAAGAACTTTTATAGGTACACCAGTAAGAGTAAATGGTACTAGTATGGTACCTAATTTAAAAGAGGGTGAAGTACTTTATTTAAATAAACTTGATAAATCTTTTGAACGTGAAGATATAGTTGTTATTAGCAAAAAAGTTGAAGGTTCACCAATTATAAAAAGAATTATAGGTATGCCAGGTGATAAAATTAAATGTATTAATGGAGTAATATTTATAAATAATAAAAAATATGAAGATAATTATGGTAGTGGAGAAACTTCAGATTTTGAAGAAGTTACATTAAAGGATGATGAATACTTTGTACTTGGCGATAACCGAATTGTTTCAAAAGATTCAAGAATTTTAGGACCTATTAATGAAAAGTATATTGAGGGAACAACTAAAATAGTATTATATCCTTTTTCAAAAATAGGAAAGGTTGAATAATATTTTTAATATATAATGAATAGATGTAAATGGTGTAATTTAAATAATGAAAAGTATATTTATTATCATGATAATATATGGGGAAAGTTAAATACTACTGATGAATACTTATATAAAATGCTTATTTTAGAATGTTTTCAAGCAGGACTTTCATGGGAATGTATTCTAAATAAAATAGATAATTTTGAAAAAGCTTATGATAATTTTAATATTGATAAAATAATTAATTATGATGATAAAAAAATATCTGAATTGTTGCAAAATAAAGGGATTATTCGTAATAAAAGTAAAATTATTACAAGTATTAATAATAGTAAGATTTTTAAAAGTATAGTAAATAAGTATGGTTCATTTTACAAATATTTATGTAATTTTACTAAAGGAAAAATTTATTATGAGACATCTTTAGTAACATCACCTCTTTCAAAAATGGTAAGTAAGGATTTACAACAAAAAGGTATGAAATTTGTAGGTAGTATAACTATTTATTCGTTTTTACAAGCCGTAGGCATTATTTATTCTCATGAAAAAGAGTGCTTTTTATATAAATCTAAATAATCTTTAGAGAAAAATAATTTCAAAGGAGGCATTAATGAAAAAGTATGATTTACCATTTCCAAAATGTGAAAATGATAATTTAAATTATTATTTAACAGTAAGTGATTTTGAAGGAAAAAAGTTTAATATTAAAGAATATAATTTATATAATGCTTTTAGTGAAGTAATTAATTATTCATTATATTTTTCTTTTAATATAAATGGAAAGCATTGTCATGAACATGTTTTTGATTATGTAATAAAAAATCTATATTTATACCCTGAAAGTTTTAGTTTGAATGATGAAGACAAGAAATGCTATAGTAATGATGAACTTTTATATTTACATCATTTACAAAAATTTTTATTATTTATTGGTCGGAAAGATACAAATAAAATAACTGAAAATTTATGTAATAATGAAAAAGTAAGATTTTTTAAAAATACTTTAAAATTATATTTTACAGATAATAAATGTAAAGAGTTATTAAAAGGAAAAAGTATTAATTTAAATATATATTCAGATAAAGAAAATTTTGATATAATTTTATTAAATAAAAATGGAGATATCTTAGGTTTATTAAATGCTGATTTTGTTGAAACCAAAAATATTGAGTCTTTAAAAGAAAATGATGTTAACTATGATTTTTATGGTTATGATAATTTTAAATCTTTTAAAGAAAAATTAAGTACTAATTATTTGGAAAAGACGATAAATATTTATAAAATAAGTTTAAAAGAAAAATACTAAAAAACTGTAGATTTTGTTTCTACAGTTTTATATATGTCTTGAATTAAAACCAGATAGATTAAGGTTATTTTCAAATGTTTGAATATAATATTCTAAAAAAAGATATGATAAAGATAATTTTAATGTGCATCTTAATGCTTCATCTCTTTTGCTAGAGTAGGAAGATGAATTTATATATTCATTATTTCCAATTAGTATTGTTTCTTTACCGTTTGCATAATACTTTATTTTACTTTTATCAAAACCTGAAATATTTGCAACTCTATTGTTTGTTCTATTTGAACCTAAAAATGCAAAAACATTATTTTCTGGATCTAAAGTAAATTGATTACCTGTATAACCACCCATTGCAAAAGAAAAGCCACTTAAAGGATGATATACTTCGGTTGATTTTGGATTTGGATTTTTACTATAGCATAATTTACCAAAAAACTGCTTATAAGAATTTAATTCTTCAATGAATTTACCAGTTGCATTTATACTCATTGATTTTAAATATTTCTCACTTAAAATGTCATATTTCATTAAACTAGTTGCAAATTTAGACATATCCTCACTTGTTGAAAATAGTCCTGCATGTCCAGCAAAATTATTTAATTGTTGACCAAGAATTTGTGCTTTTTCATCATTTACTATGCCTAGAGGTATATTTCTAAAATTAAATATATTATTTTTATATATTATTGTGTTATCAGTCGAAGCTAAATAAGATAAATCTTGTTGATTGGGAACTATACTTGTTTTTTTCATATTTGCTTTGTCAATTATATTTTCTTTTACAAAATCATAAAAGCTTTGATTAGTAATTTTTTCAATTACCTCTTTTAAAACCATTGCTCCTAAGTCTGTATAAGGATTTGCTGTTGGTGAAAAGTTTTCATTAACCATTATATTATATAGTCTATTTTTACTTTCCTCTACGGAGATACCTTTTTCATCTATTCGACCTTTTGTTATAAGTGGCGTACTGAAAGTTAAAATAGAAAGTAGTGAAATTCCTTTTAAATTTTGAAATCTTTCATCATAATATGTTATATCCTTATTTAAATCAATTATATTTTCACTTGCAAGTTTTAAAATACTTATTGAGGTAAAAAGTTTAGAAATACTTGCTAAGTCATAAATGCTATGCTTACTTGTATTATTTTGATTAATGTTTCCTGCATTAATGACTTCTTGATAGTTTTTAGTTCCATATGAAATTGATAGAGAAGGAGTCATTTCTAGTTCATAAACAAGATGATTAACAGCCTCATTTATTCCAGATGTTTCATACATTTTTTTTCTAATTGAATTAATATCATCATCTGGATTATTTTTAATGACTTCATATGCATTTTGCAAAAGTCTTTCATATTCTTCATAGGAAAATAAATTTTTTTGAATATTTTCAACATTTTTATTTTGATTATTCAATAAGATTGTAATAAATTCTTTTTTTATGTTTTCTATATACATTGTTGCCTCCATTTAAAGTATATCAAAAAAATAATAAAAAATGAATAGTTAAAAAGCGAAAAATTGTTTGACTTTTGCAAAATTGAATGATATACTTATTTTGATGCTCGAAGGGAGGAATATTTATGGAGTATTTATTTGATGACTTAAAAAGTTTACTTATTGGTGCTAGAAAAGAGTGCATTGAAAGGCTCAAATCTTTAAACGATATAGTAAATAATATTATTTCTTGGGATTGTACAGATATAAATGCAATAGAAAAAATATTTGATGAACTTTTGGAAATTGGAATGTTTTGTGATGTAAAAAAACCTTATAAAAAATTATTAGATTATTTTGAAAATATTGATTATGAAGGCTGCGAATTTTATAAAAATGAGTATATCAGTCAATATGAAAATAATTTAGAAAGTTATGCATTATAGAAAGGAAGATAATATGATAAAAACAAACAAAAAGGGATTATTAATTGTAGTGTCTGGGCCAAGTGGTGCTGGTAAAGATACTATTTGTCAAAAACTTGCTAAGGAAAATGAAAATATTTGGATTTCCATTTCAATGACTACTAGAAAGCCAAGAAAGCATGAAAAAGATGGGGTAGATTATTTTTTTGTTACTAATGAAGAATTTAAAAATAAAATTAGTGAAAATATTTTTTTAGAATATGCATTATATAATGATAATTATTATGGTACACCAAAAGATATGATTGAGAAAAAATTAAATGATGGTAAAGATGTAATATTAGTTATTGATATAAATGGTGCAATAAATATTAAAAAAGTTATACCATCAGCACTCTTCATTTTTATTATGCCTCCAGATATGGAAACACTTAAAAATCGACTTATTGGTAGAAAAACTGAAACAAAGGATAAAGTTGTTCTAAGATTTATTACTGCTTATAATGAAGTTAATTATTATAAAAAATATAATTATGTTGTAGTAAATGATAAAGTGGAAGATGCAGTAAATAAAGTTAAATCGATAATTGAAAGTGAAAAATGTCGTGTTGATAGAATTGAAGATATTTATTTAGGTAATAAAGAGGAATTAATTCATGAAATATTAATAGATAAAAACTTTGAAAATAATGATATTTTGGGTGATTAAACTGAAAGAAAATTAAAATGTCTAGACAAGTTGTTTGTTTAGCACTTGGATTTAATCTAATTTGACAAATTGTTTCATGTCATAAAGTAGTTAATAAAAATAATAGACAAGTATTGACAGTTGAATATATATTCATATATAATTAAATAGTTGAATAATTATTCAACTAACGGAGGCGTTTTATGAAAGATTGTAATGTAATACATAAAGATGCTGTTGAAAAGGCATTAGATAATAAGCCAGATGAATTAATACTTTTAAAACTGTCGGAAGTTTTTAAAATAATTGCAGATCCCACTAGAATAAATATATTATGGTGTTTAGATGGCCAAGAAATGTGCGTTTGTGATATTGCTAATGCTTTAAATATAAGTAAGTCATTAGTTTCACATCAATTAGCAGTTTTAAGAAAAAATGAAATAGTAAAATCAAGAAGATCTGGAAAAGAAGTTTATTATACTTTAGATGATGAACATATAAGCAAATTATATGAAATAGGTGTAGAACATATAAACCATAAATTAAGAGGTAAAAATGAATAAATATAGATATAAAATTAACAATTTAGATTGTGCTAATTGTGCAAGAAAAATTGAAGATAAACTTAATAAAAATAAAAATTTTCAAAATGTTAAAGTTAATTTTAATACAATGATGATTTCTTATGAAAGCAAAAAAAATATAACAGTTAAAGAAGTCAATAAGATTATAAAAATGGTAGAACCTGATGCATATATTAGTGAAGATGATAATGATAATATAAAAAAAGAATATCATTTATCTATTTTAATTATAGCAATAATTATTGGTTTAATTGGTTGCTATTTAAATATTAATAAAGTAGTTAATTTAATATTACTAGTAATATCATATATTTTACTTTTATATAAAATATTTATTAATGCAGTTAAAATGTTAAAAAATGGTGGAGGCATTAATGAAAATGTTTTAATATTTATATCTTGTGTTGGTGCTTTTATTTTAGGCAATGCTATGGAAGGAATGATGGTTACTGTTTTATATACCATTGGTAAAATTTTGGAAGAAAAAGCCTTAAATAATTCAAGAAAATCAATTAAACAATTAATGGATATAAAAAGTGTATATGCAAATAAACTGGAAGGAAACAAAGTAAATGTCATTAACGTTGAAAAAGTAAATGTTGGTGATGTTTTAATTGTTAGAAAAGGGGAAAAAATACCAGTTGATTCTATAATTTTAAAAGGAGAAACTTATCTTGATACATCCTCCCTTACTGGAGAAAGTAAAAATGATTTTGTTAAAAAAGGTGATGTAGTTCTTTCTGGTAGCATTAATACTTTTAACGTTATTACAATTAAGGCTAAATCTACATTTGAAAATTCGACTGTTTCTAAAATTTTAGAATTATTAGATAGTGCCACAGATAAAAAGGCTAAAACAGAAACTATAGTATCTAAAATTAGTAAATTTTATACACCAATTGTATTAATTTTATCCATAGTAGTGGCTTTGTTTTTACCATTTATAATGGACATTACATATTCACAAAGCATTTATAGAGCATTAACTTTTTTAGTAATATCATGTCCATGTGCCATTGCAATATCAGTACCACTTTCATATTTTACTGGTATAGGTGCTGCTTCTAAAAATGGTATTTTAATTAAAGGAAGTAATTATCTTGATAATTTGGAAAATACTACTGGGATTATTTTTGATAAAACTGGAACATTAACTAATGGCTCATTTTTGGTAACAAATATAATAGTGCAAGATAAAAATTTTAGCAAAAATGAAGTAATTGATTATCTTATAAAAGGAGAAACTTTTTCAAATCATCCAATTGCTAAATCTATTTTAAAATTAAGTACAAAAAAAGTTGATACTTCAGAAGTTAAAAATTTTAAAGAGACTATAGGTAAGGGTATATCATATGAAATTAATGATAAGAAAATTATTATTGGAAGTAAAAAAATATGTAAATGTTCAAATGATGGAACTTTGCATTTAAATATAGATGGTAAGCATATTGCTACTATACAGATAAGCGATGAAATAAAAAATGATGCATTTACAGCCTTACAAGAACTAAAAAAGCTTAATATAAAGACTTATATGTTTACCGGAGATAAAATGGCTCACGCATTAAAAATTGGTGAAAGTTTAGGTATAGATAAAATATATTATGAAATGCTTCCACAAGATAAGTTTATGAAATATGATGAAATTAAAAATAATGAAAATATATTAGTTTTTGTTGGAGATGGAGTAAATGATGCACCAACATTAAAACGTGCAGATATTGGTATTTCTATGGGTGGCGTTGGTACCGATAGTGCAATTGAATCTAGTGATATTGTACTTATGAGTGATGATTTAAAAAAAGTTTCTCTTGCAATAAGTATATCAAAATATACTAAATTAATAATAAAAGAAAATTTAATATTTGCCATGGGCACTAAAATATTTATATTACTATTAAGTGTATTTGGCTATGCTAATATGTGGCTTGCTGTCTTTGCAGATACTGGGGTAACACTTATTACAATATTAAATACTCTTAGAATTTTGAAAAAATATAAAAATAATCAAAAAACTTGCAATGATAATTAAGACTTTGGTAAAATAATTAAGAAAATTAAATAAAAAATATGTAGGTTTTTAAATGGAAAAGAGGGATAAGATGGTAAAACGATATAATGATAATGAAATTGATGAGCTAGTTAAAATATTAAAAAATGATGGTGTAATAAGTGTACCTACTGATACAGTTTTTGGCTTATGTGCTAGAATAGACTCAGAGATTGCACATGATAAACTAATAAATGTTAAAAATAGACCAATAAAAAAGTCATTTCCTGTGATGTGTGCAAACGAAGAACAAATAAAAAGTATTGCGAGTGTAAATGACGTTGCAGAAAAATTAATTAAATCGTTTATGCCTGGCCCAATAACCCTTGTATTAAAGAAAAATAAGGACTTATCACAATACATAACTAATGGAAAGGATACTATTGCAATTCGAATGGCAACATCAGATACAATAAAAAAAATAATTTTAGAATTGGGAAGCCCATTATTTATGACAAGTGCTAATCAAAGTGGTGAACCAACTTGTACAACTTTAGATGAAATAGAAAAATCTTGTCCCAACTTGGATGGAATGTTAGATGGAAAAGTAATTTTTTCAAAGGGAAGTACAATTGTAGATTGTAGTGGTAAAGATTTAAAAATATTAAGAGAGGGTCCAATAACAATGAAACAAATTAATAACTTAATAAATAATAAGTAGTAAGATGCTCATTATGAAAGATGCTATATTTTATTTAGAAATATCATCCGTGGATTGTAAAAATGAAATATTTTAGTTATGAGTTTATAACAAAAGAATTAATGTATTTTATTTTTTTGAAGGAAAAACTGCCAAAACTGTGGTAATAAAATAAAAAAATAATGGGAGATATTAAATCAGTTACCGAGAAATGCTTGTTAACTGCCTATTAAGGAAAAACCTAGTAAGTTGAAGGGAAGATGTTATATGAATAATAAAGGATATTTAAATGATGCAATTAATGCTTTAGTAGAATTTCAAGAGTAATATTTTTGACATATAATAATTAGATAAATTTATAAAAAAGGAAGTGAAAAAAATGAATGAAAATAATGATAAGTGGTTTAATAAAAGTGTAATCAACTATTACCCAGGACATATGGCTAAAACTAAAAGACAAATTCTAGAAAATATTAATCTAATAGATATTGTTTATGTAGTTGTAGATGCTAGATGTCCAGTGTCCACGATGATAAAAGACATAAATGAGTTTATAAAAGGTAAAACAAAAATATTAGTTATGACAAAAAAAGATTTATGTGATGAAAATAAAACTAAATTTTTTGTAGAACTTTATAAAAAATCTGGATATGAAGTAATTCTTTTGGATTTAAAAAATAATAAAGATTTTAGAAAATTATTTGATATAACTAAAAAATGTACATCATATATTCAAGAAAAAAGAAAAAACAAAGGATTAAAACAAAAAGAAATTAAAGCCTTAGTAATTGGTGTTCCTAATGTAGGTAAATCAACTTTAATAAATAACATGGTTGGAAAAAAAGTTCAAAATGTTGGAAATAAACCAGGAGTAACTAAAAATTTAAATTTTTTGCCTACAAAATATGGTATAACACTTTTAGATTCACCAGGAATATTATGGCCAAAACTTGATAATATAACTCATGCATATAATATGGCAACAATTGGTTCAATAAAAAAGGAAGTTTTAAATATTTCTGATGTTGGTATGTATATAATTAATTTTTATATTAAAAGTTATCCAAACATTTTAAAAGATATTTATAAAATTGAAGAAACAGAAGCAATAAAAGTGTTTGATAAATTATCTTTAAAGTGGGGATTTACTAAAAATTGCGAAACAGACTTTACAAAAGTAAGTGAAAGACTTTATAATGATATTATTGGAGGAAAAATTAAAGGAATTACACTAGATGAAGAAAAGACAGATATTTAACATTTTAAAGGATATTGATATAAATAAAGATGAATATATAATTACAGGTAAAACTGCTCTTACGATTTATAGCATAATAAAAGAATGTGATTATATATTTTTAATGTGTAATAAAACTATTGATAATGAGATTATTAAAATTAGTAATGAAAATGTAGAATATGAATTGGTTAATAACTATAAAGTTGAATCTTTAAAATCACTTTTATCTAAAGAAGAAAATAAAACTTTAAAAAGAAAGATTGAAGATTTAATTCTTATTAAAGATAATCATCATTATGAAAGAATGCTTTATAATCAAGGATATAAATTAATTGCTGGTACAGATGAGGCTGGTAGGGGTCCATTATGTGGTCCAGTTGTAGCCGCTGCGGTAATTCTTCCACAAAATTATGAACTTAAGGGTTTAACTGATTCAAAAAAGCTTACCGAAAAACAACGAGAAAAATATTTTGAAATAATAAAAAAAGATGCTGTAAGTTATAGTATAAGTATTGTTGATAATAAAAAAATTGATGAAATAAATATTTTAGAGGCATCAAGACTAGGTATGAATAATGCAATAGATGCTTTAGAAGTTAAACCAGATTATATAATAACAGATGCAATGGATTTAAAAAGAGATAACTCTATGGGCATAATTAAAGGAGATGCTAAAAGTATTACTATTGCATCAGCATCCGTGCTTGCAAAGGTAACAAGAGATCATATAATGGATGAATATGATAAAATGTATCCACAGTATGAATATTTAAATCATAAAGGTTATCCAACAAAAAAACATCTTGAATTATTAGAAAAATATGGTGTAATAGATATATATAGGACTACATATGGTCCTGTAAAAAAAATAATAGAAAGGAAATAAGTTATGAAAAAAAATAAGATTATAAATAATTATTTAATTTTACTTACTACTGGAATGTTAATAGAAATTATTTTTAGATTAATTAATAAATTAAATATTTTTAATTTTTCCTTTTTTAGAGCATTAATTGGAATTAATATAATTTCTATTGCTTTATCTTTGATATATTCTATTTTTCCAAGAAAAATTTCATATATATTTTCTAGTATAACTATTTTAATTTTTACTGTTTATTCATATATTCAAATGTTATTTTTAAATTTTTTGGGTGTATATATGTCATTTAATACGGTAAGTCAAGCTGGTGCAGTAAAAGATTATGTAATTGATTTTTTAAAAAGTACAAAACCAGTTTATCTAACTTTATTTATACCATTAATTTTACTTATGATATTTTTTATTATTAATAAAATAGTTCATCATATTAATCCTATTCATTTTAAATTAAAAAAGAAGTATAGATATGAATATCAAATTGTTTCATGTGTGTTACTTATGGCTTTGTGTTTATCATCAATCTTTTATTATCATTCATTAGGTGATGAATATAATGATAAATATCAAGTACTTTCTTTAAGGGAATTATTTAGTACTGCTTCAAATCCTAGTTTAGCCGTAAAGGATTTTGGTATTATATCATATGGCTTTTTAGATTTGAAAAGTAAGTATATTGAAACTGAATCTAATTCAAGCGAGTTAATTGCTTATAATCAAGATGATGATAAAAGAAATATTGATGATAGTGCTTGGGAAAATATAATAAAAAATGAAACTGATACTACACTTAATTCTTTAAATAGTTTTTACATTAGTAATACAATAACTGATACAAATGAATTTACTGGTAAATATAAAAATAAAAATTTAATTGTAATTATGATGGAAAGTGTTAATGATATTATAATAAATGAAGAATATTTTCCAAACTTTTATAAACTATTTAGCTCTAGTTATTATTTTGAAAATAATTATTCACCAAGAAATAGCTGTGCAACTGGTAACAATGAATTTAGTGCGATGACATCTCTTTATTCAATTTATAATAATTGTACCTCAAATTTATATGTTGATAATACATATCCAGAAAGTATATTTAATTTATTTAATAATAAGGGTTATATAACAAATAGTTTTCATGCATATAATAATACTTATTATGAAAGAACTAAAATTCATCCAAATATGGGAAGTCAAAATTATTATGATGTTAATAGTTTAAATATTGAGTATTCAAATGTATATGGTGCTTGGCCTAGTGATGCAATTTTTATGGAGGAATATTTAAAAAAAATTGATGAAGTTGATGATAAATTTATGAGTTATATTACTACCGTTACAACTCATCAACCATATTCGTCTTCTAGTGAATTTGGTGATAAATATTTAGATAAATTTGCGGATACTTCTTATTCAATAGAATTAAAAAGGTATTTATCTAAAATGACAGAACTTGATAATGCTTTAGGTATATTAATAGATGGTTTAAAAGAAAGAGATATCTTAGATGATACAATTATAGTATTATTCGGAGATCACTATCCATATGGAATTAATATTAGTGTATTAAATGAAATACTAGATAGAGATTTAACAAATTATGAAAATGAAAAAGTACCTCTTATTATTTATGATAGTTCTCTAAAAGAGACAATAACTATGGATGAATATACTAGTTATATAAATATTCTTCCTACCATTGCAAATTTATTTGATTTAGATTATGATCCTAGATATTATATGGGTGATGATTTATTTTCAGATGATTATCAAAGTTTAGTAGTTTTCTATGATTATTCATGGAAAAATAAATATGCGTATTTTAATGCTAGTACTGGTAAAATAACATACTTTACAGATTTCACATATACTGATGAAGAAATTAAAAATATTAATGAACAAATTTATGATAAAATGAACATTAGTAGTAAAACAATTAAGAGTAATTATTTCGCTTATTTGTATGAAAAATTAGAAGATGAAAAGGAGAACGTTAAATGAAAAATGTAATAATTGTTGAATCACCTGCAAAGTGTAAAACAATATCTAAGTATTTGGGAGATGGTTATACTGTTGTTTCTTCGAAGGGACATATTAGAGATTTAGCTACCAGTGGAAAGTATGGTCTTGGAATTGATATTGAAAATGATTTTAAACCAAGCTATGAAATAATTAAAGGTAAGAAAAAAGATGTTAAATATTTAAAAGATTTAATTCAAAAAGCAGATCATATATATCTTGCAACTGACCCAGATCGTGAGGGAGAAACAATTTCATGGCATTTATATGATGAACTTGAGGTACCAGATGAAAAGTATGATAGGATTGTATTTAATGAAATAACTAAAGATGTTGTTTTAAAAGCTTTACAAAATCCTCGGAGAATTGATATGAATTTAGTTCATTCTGGTGAAGCACGTAGATTTTTAGATAGAATTATTGGTTTTAGATTAAGCAAAGTTATGCAATCAAAAACTTCTGGAAAATCTGCAGGTAGAGTACAATCTGTTGCTTTAAAACTTATCGTTGATAGAGAAAGAGAAATTTTAGCATTTGTTCCAAAAGAATATTGGACTATTGAAGCTGACTTTAAAGATTTTAAAGCAAACCTTGAAACGTATAAAGATAAACCAATTGAAGTGTCAACTGAAGAAGAGGCTAATAAAATTCTTGATAGTTTAACAAATACTTTTACTATAAAAAAAGTTGAAGAAAAAGAAAAGAAAAGAAGTGCAAAAGAGGTATTTAAAACATCAACACTTCAACAAGCATGTTCAAATAAATTAGGCTATCCTGCATCAAAAACTATGAAAATTGCACAAAAACTTTATGAAGGTATAGAACTAGATGATGGATTTCATGGACTTATTACTTATATGCGTACAGATAGTGTTCGACTTTCTGATGAGTTTACAAAAGCATCATTTGCCTATATTAATAGTAAATATGGTAAAGACTATGTAGGATATGTTAAAAAAGGTAAAAAAAGTGAAAATGTTCAAGATGCACATGAAGGTATTAGACCAACAAATATAAATTATGAACCTGATAAAATCAAAAAATTTTTAGCACCAGATGAGTACAAACTTTATAAAATTATTTATTATAGAGCACTTGCTTCATTAATGGCTGATGCTAAGTTTAATTCAACCACAGTACTTTTAGATAATAATGATTATGGCTTTAAAGCTACTGGAAGTGTACTTACATTTGATGGTTATTTAAAAGTATATAGTGATTATGAAGACCAAGAAGATGTAATATTACCAGATTTTAAAAATTATAAATCCGCAGTTATTTTGTCTGATAATATTACAAAAACGCAACATTTTACAAAACCTCCAGCTAGATTTACTGAAAGTTCACTTATTAAAGAACTTGAGTCACTAGGTATAGGAAGACCTTCTACATATGCTACAATTATTTCAACAATTAAAGACAGGGGATATGTTACTCTTGAAGATAAAAAATTTGTTCCAACCCAGGTAGGATTTGAAACTACAGATAAATTGCAAGAATTTTTTTCAAGTATAGTAAATGTTAAATATACTGCAAATATGGAAAAAGATTTAGATGAGATTGCAGAGGGTAGTGTTGATTATAAAAATATGCTAAAAGATTTTTATGGTAATTTTGCACCACTTGTAGATAATGCATTTAAAAATATGGAAAAGAAAAAGCCTGAGGAAACTGGTGAAATGTGTCCTGAATGTGGTAATCCTTTAGTTATTAGAAAGGGTAAATATGGAGAATTTACAGCATGTTCTAATTATCCAACATGTAAATATATTAAAAAGGAAAACAAACAAGTAGAAAAAGAAATAATTTGTAAATGTCCAAAATGTGATGGCAATATTATTGTTAGAAAAACAAAAAAGGGAAAAGAATTTTATGGATGTGATAATTTTCCTAAGTGTAAATATGCATCTTGGTATAAACCAACTGGTGAAAAATGTCCAAAATGTAATGATTTATTAGTTATTAAAAATGGTGAATTAATTTGTCCTACATGTGATGAATAATTCATCCTTTTTTATTTTATTTTTTGATGACAAATTATTTATTAAGTGGTAATATATATTTAAAGGGAGAAGTACTATGAATGATCTAACACAAATATTAAAAGATGAATTACTTGGAAAGGATAATAAAAAAATAGAAAGTTTATCACTAGAAAAATTTTTAACTAGTCATAAAACTAAAAATTTAGTAAAGATGTGTTTAACTTCTTTAATTGTTAATTATGAAACTGATGAATTAGAGAAGATTAACACTTATTTTAATAAACCTAAAAAAGAAATAATAAATTATATAAATAATAATATTGAGGATATTTTATATGGTTATTTATTAATGTTTGATGATACTGAGTTAGAACAATTAAAGTTAGTAATAAATAAAAATCAAAAGAAACTTTATTTTTCTAAAGAAAAAATAACTATTGGTTTTTTAAATTTTATAAAAGAAAAAGCATTAGGTAATGTAGAATATATTAAAGATGAAGATTATGTAAAAGTTTTTATGCCTAAAGAGTATATTAAGGTATTTAAAAATGGTTTAAATGATGAATATCTTTTAGAAAAAAATAGACATATTCAACAGATATCTCGTTTTATTAATTTGATGATAAATGCTTATGGTGTTATAACAGCAAGAAAATTGCATGAATTATTTGAAAAAATTATGTATGAAATTGATTTTGAAGAATTAATGGAAATTGTGATTATTAATTTAGCACATACAGAAAATTGTTTTTATTGTAATTATAAAAATGATGAGTTAATTTATGGTATTGACTTTGATACTGCTGAAGATGCTATAGAATTTTATAAAAAGCAAGAAGGAGAGTATAAAATATTTTCTTTAGATGATTATGAAGCACTTTTTGATGTTTCATATATGTATACTTTAAAATCATATGATAAACTTATAGATTATTTAACGGAAAAATACGAATTATCTGATGATGATATAGACTATATTAATGATTTTTTTATTGCAGATTATATAACTTGCTCTCAAACAAAACCATCACTTGCAATAGAAAATTTCAAATTCAAATTTAAAGAGCAATTTGATTCTGATTATAAAACTATTAATGAACTTTTAATATTATTGAAAAATCTTTATAATGAATATCCTAAATGGAGTAAAAAGGGTAATATATAATTAAAATGTAAAGCGAAGATCTTTACATTTTTATATAAAATTATGAAAAAATATCTTGGAAAGGAAAATTATTATGAAAATTGGAATAATTTATGCTATGGAAGAGGAAATAAATGAAACATTAAAATATGCTGAAATTATTAATGAATATGAAATATTTGGTATAAAATTTTATGAAACTTTGATTAATAATAAAAATTGTATATTAGGTTTATGTGGCATAGGTAAAGTAAATGCATCAAGATGTACGCAAATTATGATTGATAATATAAATGTTGATTTTATAATTAATGTTGGTGTTGCTGGAGGTCTTTCAGATAAATTAAATGTACTTGATATTGTAGTAGGTGAAAAACTTGTACAACATGATTTTGATATTACTGCGTTTAATCATGAAAAAGGTTATATTCCTAACTGTGGTATTTACTTAAATAGTGATGATTATTTACTAAATATAGCAAAAAATATTTTAATAAAGGATATAAATATTAGATGTGGTGTAATAGCTTCTGGAGATATTTTTTGTACAGATAAAAATATGAGTGATAAAATTCATAATAAATTTAATGCATTATGTGTGGACATGGAAGGTGCAAGTATTGCCCAAACCTCATTTTTAGCAGGAATTCCTTTTATAGTTATAAGAAGTATTTCTGATATTCCAAATAATAAAAATGTATTGACTTATGATACTTTTCTAGAAAAAAGTTCAAATATAGTGTCCTTATTTTTAATTGAAATGATTAATAAAATTGATATTGAGAAAATAAAATGATATTTTGATATACTTGATATTATTAATTAAATATGTTAACATAATTTTCGTTAATGGGGGGAGTATGGAAAATATATCTTATGAAAAATTTATTAAACTATTAGATAGTTTTGATTTGTTTGATGAAAAGTTATTATTTGCACTTTATGAAAAATATGGAAAAGATGTTATTAATTATTACTTTGATAAGATGAGTAAAAATATGAATGAGCAAGAATTTATGGAATTTTCTAAAAAATATTCTGCTTATTTTGATAATATTTATGATGGTCAGTTAAAAAATGATTATGAAGTAACCAATTTAGTAAATCATATGTTTTATGCATTTGGAAGCAAAGATACAACAATTATGAGTTCAAACGAAGAAACTTATTATGGAAATATTTTAAATGAATCAAAAGTTAATTTAAATATTTGTAAAAATGGTGATGGTTTATATCCAGATGTTGATGTAGCAAAAATATTAAAATCAATATATTGCTCAGATTATTATGATGAAAATTTAAAACTTTTAAAGGATTTAAAAAGTTTACCTTATAAACTTAGTGATGAAAACATTTTTAAAAAGGAATTAAAATATTTTAAAGAAATGTTAAAATTTGTAGATAAACCTAGTTATGATGAATTTGTTAAAACTTTTGATGATTTAAAAATTGATGGTGTAGAAATTAGTAATAATATATCTTATGAACTTATTTTATTAAAAAAATATATAATTGCAAAAAATAATTTTTTCAAAAGAAATATTAGATTAGTTTATTTTATATCAAGATATTATTATAAGTATAATAAAATGCAATTTAATGATATTATGCAGGATGGAAGCTTAGGTTTAATTAAGGCAATTAATATGTTTGATATTAACAAAGGAAATAGGTTTTCAACTTATGCTGCATATTGGATAAAACAAAATATTTTACGTAGTTTAAATTGTACTGTTGATATGATTCGTAAGCCATATAAGGTAAATGTAAAAAAATTAGAATATAATAAATTTATTAATGAATATTATATTAATCATAGTTGCATGCCAAGTGAAGAAGAAATTATTGAAAAATTAGGTATTAATAAAATTGATTTACATGATTTTGAAAATAATTATGGTGCATGTAGTTCTTTAGAGGTTCCAATTGGTGATAGTGATGACAATTTTTTTGTAGATATCATACCAGACAAAAATGCTAATATTGAAGATGAAATATTTAATGATGAACTAACAAAATTAATTAATGATTCTATTAATAGTTGTTTAAACGATAGAGAACGTGAAATTATAATGTTAAGATATGGTCTTAATAATAATAAAGAACATACCCTTGAAGAGGTTGGTGAAATGTATGGCCTTACAAGAGAAAGAATTAGACAAATTGAAATTAAAGCCAGAAATAAAATGAAAGCAAACGGCAAAAGGTCAGGTTTAAAAGACTTTTTATAATAAAAGTAACTATAAAATTTATAGTTCTTTTTTTATGAAACTTTTGCCTATATTATGCATACATTACAATAGGAAGGTGATATAATGTCTAACTATAAAGAAATTGTTACTAAGGCAATAATAGGAAAATGTAAGAAAAAAATAGTTAGTTCCTATGATATAGAATGTGAGGAAACGGCAAATACCATTTTAGGGTGTTGGGTAATAAATCATTCTTTTAGGGGTGTAAATAATCTTGGAAAAGTTAATGTTACTGGTTCATTTGATGTAAATGTTTGGTATTCATATGATAATGATACTAAAACTGCAGTTTCAACACGAAAGTTTTCTTATACAGATGCAATAAATGTTCCAATAAAAGATAATAATAAAATTGATAGTAATAGTGAAATCATTGTTAATGCATTAAAACAGCCAACAGTTACTGATGTTAAAATTGTTGGAGAACTTGTAAATTTAAAAATTGAAAAAGAAATTGGTATTGAAGTAATAGGTAATGCTACAGTAAAAATCCAAGTGGAGGAGGATTATGATGAATATGAAGAAGTTTATGATGAAGAAAATAATGATGAACTTAATATAAATGTGGATGATCTTAATGATGATTATTTAAAAGATAAGTAAGCCTAAAAGGCTTTTTTTAAATTATATCCGTCAACAAAAAATGGTTGACATGTTATAAAATATATGTTAAATTATTTATGTAATTGAAAGGAGATAATTATGGCAGTTAAATTAAGATTAAAAAGAATGGGTTCTAAACAAAAACCATTTTATCGTATTGTAGCAGCTGATTCTCGTAGCCCGAGAGATGGTAGATTTATTGAAACAGTGGGTACATATAATCCAATTAAAGGAAAAGATGTAGTTACAATTGATGAAGAAAAGGCTTTATCTTGGCTATCTAAAGGAGCTATACCTACAGATACAGTAAGAAGCATATTATCTAATCAAGGTATTATGAAAAAATATGCTGAAAGTAAAAATGCTTCAAAAAAGAGCATTAAAAAGGATTAATTATGGATATAAAAGAATATACTTCATTTTTAGTTAAAAGTATTGTAAAAAATCCTGATATGGTAAAAGTTGAATTATTTGAAACAGAGGGTGAAGATCCAATTGTAGAAATAATTGTTCATCATGATGATTTTGGTGCAGTTATTGGCAAAGGTGGTAAAATTGCTACATCACTTAGAACTGTAATTCAGGCATATGCTTTTTTACATAAAATGCCTAAAGTTAAAGTAAATATTGATTCTTTTTAAAAAAAAACTGCTTAAATTGCAGTTTTTTTAGTTATTATGTTTTTTACTAAATGCTTTAAATGCTTCATTTAATTCAGCTGGGGATAACTCTAAAAGTTCCTCATCTTTTCCTAATTTGAATATTTTGAATAAAGAGTTATCATCTTCGTTACCATAATAAATATATGTATTGTTGTTATATGTAATTGTTTCAATCTCAAAATAAGTTTTTCCATCAAATTCCATTGTATTTAATTCTATCATTATAATCCCTTTCCTTGTTCTAACTTACTTTCATAATCTAATACATAATCTAATTTTTCAATAAATGAGGCAGGTTCTTTTTCAAACTCTGAAACTTTAGTTGGTGAAATAATTGAAGATATACATATTGCAGCTTCTTTATCAGTATAACCACTTGAAATAAGCACATTTTTAAGTTCGTTATAACTTTCATCAGTAATCTCAATATAATTTGGATTAACTTGACCATATAATTCATTATAATCATTTATTGCAACCATTGTTTTACCATTATCCATATTATTTTTTATATAGCAATGATATTCATTTAATGTATCATATGTTTCATCAGCTATTTTATTAAAATTTATAGCATACTTAACACCAACTGCACTAATTGTTGTCACTGCGGCAATAACTGTACCTAGAACAATATTTTTTATAGTATGACCTCTTTTTAAAGTAGGTTTCATTTTTATTGTTGATGGTTCTATATTTTTCAAATCATCATTTTCTTGCTGTAATCTTTTTTTTGCTTCATCACTATGTTTGTTAACAATATCAGTAAATACATCTACAACATCATTTTCTATAGTATTATTTTTAGATATTTTATCACTCATATCATATACTATATTTTTTTTGTTTTCTGGGTATATTCCACGTTTTACAGCATCACTATGTCTATTTACAATATTAATAAATACATCAGGATTATTTTGATCATTATTTATTTTTGTAGTTTCACTTCTAAGCTTTGAATCACTAATCATTTTATCAAGTTCTTCCTTTTTTATTTTAGTTGCAAAATTAGTTTTTTGTTTATTGACAATTTGGGTTAATACATCAATCACGTTATCTTGTTCAATAATTGAGGAAACCTTTTTTATTGCTTCAACATCTTGGATGTAACCATTAACTATTTGGGCTATTTGATTCCTATTTACAACTCCCACACCACCCGTTGGAGCTGCAAAACCATTCCTTATTGCAGTCATTTCATTTCTGCCTATTATTTTATGCGTATTAGTATAATAAAAAATTGTTTGTTCATCATCTTTAACTGTTTCCATATCATTTCTCCTATTATAATTATAACATTAATGGTATCAATAATCAATTACAAACTCCTTTTATTTTTTATAAATTCTTTTAAAATTTTTGTTAAAGCTCTTTTTTCAATTCTTGATACGTAACTTCTTGAAATATTTAACTGTTTTGCAATACCTTTTTGGGTCATTTCTTTTTGACCATTAAGTCCATATCTTTTAATAATTATTTCTTTTTCTCTTAAAGAAAGAGTTTGTAAGTATTTTTTTAATTCATTAATATTATCTTTTTTAGTAATATAGTCAATTAAATCTAAATCTTTTTGAATTAATACATCAATTAAATTTACATTATTTCCTTCTTTATCATAACCGATAGAGTCCTCTAGATAAACATCATTATTACTTTTTTTATTTGCTCTAAAATACATTAATAATTCGTTAGATATACATCTTGCTGCATATGTAGTTATTTTTGTCTTTTTATTATCTTTATATGTGTTTATTCCTTTGATTAAACCAATTGTTCCTATGGAAATTAAGTCATCAGTCATATCAATGTTATTTGTATATTTTTTTACAATATGGGCAACAAGTCTTAAGTTATGTTCTATAAGCTTATTACGTGCATTAGTATTTCCCTCAAGCATTAATTTTACGTATTTTTCTTCTTCTTCAGATGTAAGTGGTTCTAAAAAAACATTATTAGAGTAGCTACCAGTAAAAAAAATTAATTCTTTTACAAGGTTAATTAAATTAAAAAACATATTTTTCCTTCCTACTTAAATATATTTATGATAAACTATTGTTATGAAAAAAAGATTTACAATGATTGATGAAAGTTTTATTTGTGAAAATTGTGGTAGGGTAGTAGAAAAACTTGGATATAGTGCAAGAGATCATTGCCCATATTGCCTTTATAGTAAACATGTTGATGTTTTTCCTGGTGATAGAGAAAATACATGTAAAGGACTTTTAAAACCAATTGATATTGAAAAGTTTAAAGATACTTTTAAAATAATTTATAAATGTCAAAATTGTGGACAATTGCATAAAAATATTGTTGCTATTGATGATGACTTTGATAAAATAATAGAACTTTCTAAAAATGATTAGTGATTAATTATTTTTCTTATTTCCTCAATAAAAATGGAAGGATTGTTTTTTGGCACCATTAAGTATGTTTTAAATTTACATCTAGTAATGGCTACAAAAAAAACTCTTCTTTCTTCAGCATATGGGTATTCATCTTCCGTTGAGGATACATAAGAAAGTATTTTATGATTTTCTATTTTGTTTGGTAAACCATAAGTTGAATTAGACACATTTAATAAAATAATATAATCTTCCTCGAGTCCTTTAGCTGAGTGAATTGTTAAATATTTATATTCTTTATCATTATATTTTAATAATCTATTATTATAGTCAAAATCTTTATCAATATATTCATATATATCTTTTTGATTTCTTCCTAAAATAAGAATCTTTTTATTAGATAATTTATTAAGCAAATTTTTAAATTTCTTTTTGACATTTAAATAATAAATTATTTCTAGTGGCTTATCTATATGTGAAAAACCATGCATTGTTTTATCAAGTTGAAATGGATTTTTATTAATAAATTTTGCACTTATATCAATTAGTTCTTGACTGAAACGATATGTATTAACTAGTTTTAACATTTTTAAATTATCAATGTATTTATGCAAATTTAAAAATATGAATAAATCACAACCAGAAAAGTGATATATACTTTGTGCATCATCTCCAACGGCAGTTAATATAGCACCAGTATTGTCAATTATTACTTTAGCAAGATTAAATCTTATTAGTGATGTGTCTTGAAATTCATCAATTATAATATATTTAAAATTTCTATAATTATATTTAGTCCTTAGTATTTTAGTTGCAATTATTATTAAATCATCAAAATCTAAACTACCAGTAGAATTTTTTTCTTCTTCATAAAGATAAAATATATCAAGAATTATTTTAAGTAGATATTTATCTTGATAATTTTTTACTATATTTTTTAGACTATTAATATCATGATTATTAGTCTTGAATAAATTAATAAAGGTTTTAATCAATTTTTTAAAGGATATATATTCAATCTTGTCTTTATCAAGTTTTAGAATATTTAAATATCTGCATAATTTTGATTTATCTTTTATTACAGTAAGATATTCATCGATAATATAATCAAGTAATGTGTCAGAACATATTTGATAAGTTATCTTATTATATTTTAATATATCAATTGCTAGTTTGTGAAAGGTTGTTATAAATATATTATTACCAAGTTTTTTCTTTAAATCTTCTACACTTTTATTTGTAAATGATATTAAAAGTATTTCATCTTCTTTAACATTTTTTGAAATTAAAAATTTTACTTTTTCTGATATGGTTGTACTTTTTCCACTTCCAGGTCCTGCAATTACAAGACAATGTCCTGTTTCATTTACAACATTCATTTGATATTCATCAAGTTTAGACATAAGGTTCCTTTCCTCATATCATGCATCCAAAGAAATATTATCAAATTATTGTGGTGATGTAAAGCATTTTTGTTTATTAAATTAAATATAGTATAAAGTTATTAATTATAAAAAAATTATTATTGTAAAGTCATAATTTTTTATTTATTTAAATTATAAAAAATAGTATACTAAATATGGTGATAGTATGAAAAAAATAAAAAAGGTGGTTGGTGTTGCTTTTATTGAAGATGGAAAACTTTTAATAGTTAGAAGTGTTAGAAGTAGTAAAAGTAATACCTGGACTTTAGTTGGTGGTGGTGTTGAAGATGGTGAAAGTGAAGTAGAAGCTGCAATTAGAGAAGTAAAAGAGGAGTTTCATAATGGATTTACTGTTTGTGAAGAAGATTTAAAACCATTAATGTGTTTTGCTGAAAGTGCAGCAAGTGACCCAGAATTAGATATTATTATGACTATGTTTATATGCAAAAAGAAAATGGATAAGGTATATTTTACAAATGAAGAAATTATTGGCTATCATTTTTATAAACTAGGGGAGTCAAAATATAATTTGTCTTCGGCAATTAGGGATCATTTTATACCTTTTGCTGTTTCTGAAGGCCTTTTATATTAAAAAATTGTAAAAAAATAAAAAATCTATTAATTTTTGCTTGCAAGTGCAGATAATATATAGTATAATTTTATTTGTCAGCAAGATAAAAGTTAATGGGAGATTAGCTCAGTTGGTTAGAGCATCTGCCTTACAAGCAGGGGGTCATAGGTTCGAGTCCCATATCTCCCACCATTAATGCCGACATAGCGTAATTGGTAGCGCAACTGACTTGTAATCAGTAGGTTGGGGGTTCGATTCCCTCTGTCGGCACCATTGATTTATATTACGATATCAGATTTAAAAAATAAAAGCTACTAGAAATAGTTAGTTTTTTTATGTATTAATTTTGTTATATAAAAAAATAAAAACCCCAATATTGGCAATGTCATTAACTTAAGAGATATTGTAAATATGGGATTCATAAGGATAGGATGT
>CAYSFJ010000010.1:0-12725 GCA_964430785.1 uncultured Mycoplasma sp.
ATCCGCCCTGTTATAAGTTTGTCCGCTAAAGCCAAGTTATCAGGCAATGGTACGTATGATGATGTGTATGTAGTAAGCTAAATTAAAAAACATGGACTATGTGCCATGATTTTTTATATTATTTAAAATTTATAATAAGAGAAAATCTTTTAATTTAATACTATAAGAAAACTTTATTTATTATTTTAAAATAATAAAAATTGTTCAGTAGAAATAAAAAAATACTATGATGTTTATTTCATAGTATTTGGATCTTGTTCTGGATTACTTCTTCCATCATCTATAACACAAGTTCTTACATATGTTGATTTACCTGTTCTTACATAACCTTTTTCATATTCATTTTCAGAGTAAATATATTCTGCATTAGACCAAATAGGTGATGTTGTTTCTTTTGTTGTTTTATAACAAGTTTGACCATCAAGAGTATAACCAGTTGGACAGTAGTAACCTAAAAATTCACTTGCCTTTTTATAGTAACATAAAGTTCCTTTTAAAGTTGCATTTTCATTTTCACAGTAATATTCATCTGCACTTTTTACTTGTTTATAACATTTAGTATTTTCTTTATTTCCTTCTTTTGTATAACCAGATGGACAAGAGTAAACTTTATTTGTAGTAGATGTCTTAGCAGATGATGTTTTATAACATTTATCGCCAAGTTCTGTATAACCAGTTGGACAGTAACTATTTGTTTTATTTTCAATATCTGTTTCTTTGTAACAAGTATTACCACTTTGAGTATAACCAGATGGACAATAACTATCTTCACGATAACTCATAGAAGATTTTTTATAACAAGTATTACCACTTTGAGTATAACCAGAAGGACAATATGATGTTGAGGATGTACTTGGATTTGTTTTTATATAACAAATATTACCA
Organism: uncultured Mycoplasma sp.; assembly: GCA_964430785.1. Classification (GTDB taxonomy): domain Bacteria; phylum Bacillota_I; class Bacilli_A; order RF39; family UBA660; genus UBA6448. Next base: position 886 of record CAYSFJ010000010.1, read on the forward strand.
CTTTGAGTATAACCAGATGGACAAGAATAAGTAGTATTTCCTCCGGTTGGAGTAGTATATTGATAACATTTACCATTTGATAGTGTACCAACAGAACAAACATATGAAACTGTTCTACGATAAATTGAATAGTTATAAGTTGTAATACCTGCAATTGTATTTTTACCCATTAAAACTTTCTTTTCAGTATCAGTAGTATATGTAGATTCATAAGTTTTAGTTGAGTAATGACTTACTGGATTACCCCAAGAACCATAAGTTTTTGTAGGACTGGTAGTTTTATAACAACTATCACCACTTAGTGTATAACCAGATGGGCAAGTCTTTCCAGTAGTTGTAGCAGTTGCATTTGTATATTTATAACAAGTATTACCATTTAATGTATAACCAGATGGGCAAGTCTTTTCTGTACTAGTATTAATATCAGTATACATATAACAAGCATTATTTTTCTTTTCATAACCAGTAGGGCAGTATCCTTCAGATGAGGAAATTATATCTGTATATTTACGACATTTATTTCCCTCTTTAAAATAACCAGATGGACAGTTGCTACTTGTATCAGTTAATTTTTGAGTATATTCATAACAGTAATCTCCTTGAAGAGTACCATTTTCACAATATTTTGTTGTTTCACCACCAGTTACAGTATAATCAGTATAAACTTTGTGGTAAGTACCATCATTTTTCTTAGCATTAATAACTTTAACTTCTTCTTCAGAATAACTTTCACTAGCTTGTCTATAATCACCAGATTCTTTTTCACAGACACTACCATTTAATCTATAACCAGAAGGACAACTAATAGATTGTTTAACATGTTCATATGTATATTTAATTGAACAAACTGTAGGTATTTCATAAATAGTACATGTTGTAGTACTAGAACAATTATAAGTAGTTTTTACATTTTCTTTATAATTAGTTGTAGTATTATCACTAGTATCATCACTTGCCTCAGTAGTTTCATTTTCATTTGTATCATCAGTTATAACTGATTTAATAGAAATTTTTTCAATTATATTATCAGATGTATTACCACATACTAAATTACTTTTAACTTTATATTCATCTTCACTACTTCTTGTCGCAGAAATATAAGATGATTGACCATCACAAGTTATATTACCATATTTTATTTGCTCTAAAATATCCTCTTTGATAAGTTCATCAAGATAGATTGTTGTTGTATCTCCAATGTTTTCTGGAAGTTTATCTTCAAAATATTTTTTAGCAGTTTCTTGCATTTTTTCAAGATTATTTTTAAATTCATTAACATTATTTGCATTAGAATTATTTCTTGCAATTAACCAAAATACAATAACAATAATAGCTAAAAATGCAATTATGCCAAGTAATGCATTAATTATTTTTCCATTTTTATTATTTTTCATAAAACCCTCCTTATCTAGATAGTCCTTTGTCTATCATAACTTCATCAGCATAGATTGAATACATTGAATACTCTGGATTTCCAATAGTTAAATGCTCTGCTAATTCTTCGATGCATATATAACCATATGTACCATCAATTTCATCACCTGTATAACCATCTGGTACTGAACTATCATCTCTTTTTTCTCCATAAGTTGGTCCCCATCCTTGACCAGCAGTAAGAGCATAAGTAGCATTTAAATTATCATTAAACATTCCAAGCATTAAATAGTATTGACTGATTGGACTTTCTGGAGTAAGTGAGAATGATTCAAATTTTCTTGTTGTTATTTCATTAAATAGTTTAGCGTATAAAACCTTATTTTCTTCATTAGTATCATTTAATTTTTTAGCACAAAATTCATATAATTTATATATGTTATAACCTTTTTCCTCTTTTAAAGAATCAAAGTTATCAATACTTAATTCATTATTTGTAACACATGCAATCATATTTTTTAAAGTATCAATACTTACAAAAATATCATTTTCTTCATTTAATACTACAACTTTATCTGTTCCAACTAAAGTAGTAAGTTTTCCTAAATCTGTGTTTGCTTTATAAAGCTCTTCACGTGATGCAAAAACACTTTTGTTTTCTAAATCATCAAAGTTTGCAAGTTTAATAGCATTTATTATTTCATCAACTGTTAAAGTATTTCCTTGAGTATCTGCAAGTTTTTCAGCATATTGATATAAAGCATCTTCATCATTTAAATCAATGTCTATTACATCATCATAAGTTATCATTTTTTCAATATCTGTAACTTCTGGTTGACTAATTACTGTTTCTTGAGCCTCTTTTAAGTCATCATCTGATAAATCATTAATTTGATTTTTTAGTTTATTATTTTCTTTAGCAAGTGCAATAATTATGGCAATTACGGCAACAGTACAAGTTGCACCAGCAATTAAACCTAAAACTTTTTTCTTTCTTTTTTCAACAACTTCTTCATATTCAGCATCAATTACGTCGTTTGAATTATTTTCAATTTTTATAGGTTTATCTATAGGTTTATCAAGTTCATTTTTTTCAGATTTTTTAAGTTGTGTATATAAAGTAATACCAACATCTTCGTTATTAATTTTCTCATCTATTGTTCTTAATTTATAATATAGCATGCTATACATTGATGAATATTTTTCAAATAAAGCAGTATCATTTTCATTAGCTTTTGAAATAATAGCATAATGTTTATTTGTTACATGTAAAAGCTCTTTAAATCCTTTCTTATTTTTTTCGCTTATATTCATGTCTAATATTTTTTCAATTTTTTCTTGACATGCATTAATAAGTGCAATAATATCACATTTTTTCATAACCAAACCCTCCTTTTTTTGATTAATTGCCTGCTATTTTACCACTAAAGGGTGGAAAAGTCAATATCAAATTTTGTGGCAAAATATATGTATTCATTTTCCTTGTTTTTAGGGCTATATTTTGCTAAAATATAGTTATGGAACTAAATATTAAAGATTACAACATTTATGTAGACATTGTTTATAAAAATAATAAAAATATCTATTTTCGTTTTAATGAAAATGGTGTTTTAGTTGTGACTTGTCATAGAAAAGTTTCTAAAGAGGAAATAAAATCATTAATATTTAAAAATGAAGATGCTATAATAAAAATGTATCAAAAATCATTAGAGAGGAAAAAATATAATGAAAATTATCATTTATTAGGTAAAACTTATAATATAGAATATAATGAAAATATTGATAATGTTTATATAAATGGTGACTTTATTTATGCTAAAAATGAACAGCAGTTAAATAAATTTACTGAAGAAGAAATTAATAGAGTTTTTAATGAAGAAGTATCTATATGTAAAAATTGCTTTAATAAATTGCCAGAATTTACTTTAAAATTTAGACAAATGAAAACTAGATGGGGAGTATGTAATCGAAAAGATAATATAATAACTTTAAATAAAGAATTAATAAAAAAAGAAATTTGGTTACTAGATTATGTAATAATACATGAAATGGCTCATTTTTATGAAGGCAATCATTCTAAAAAATTTTGGAATATAGTATCACTTGCATGTCCTAATTATAAAAATGCAAGAAAGGAGTTAAGAAAATGAAAATTACTAGTATAAATAATCCAAAAGTAACTTATTGGTCAAAACTAAAAATAAAAAAATATAAAGATAAAGAACATGTATTTATTGTAGAAAGTGAAAATCTTGTTAATGAAGCATTAAAAAAGGGTATTGTAAAAGAAATAATAACTACAGAAGGCAAACAGTACTATGTTGATACTTATAATGTTACCCCAGAAATAATGGCTAAAATAAGTTCTTTAGTTACACCAAGTAATGTCATGGCTGTATGTAATTTTGTTTTACCTGATGATATAAAAGGAAATATTTTAATACTTGATCATATTCAAGATCCAGGTAATTTAGGCACAATAATAAGAAGCTCTGTGGCTTTTGATTTTCCTACAATTATTTGTTCAAATGATACAGTGGATATGTATAATGATAAAGTTATAAGATCTTCTGAGGGGATGATTTTTAATGCAAATATTATAAAAAAAGATTTACTTTCTTTTATACCATACTTAAAAACTCTTGGTTATAAAATATATGGAACAGATGTTGTAAATGGTAAAAATATTAAATCTGTAAATGATGAAAAAAAGGCTTTTGTAATTGGTAGTGAAGGTAAAGGTGTAAGTAAAGAAGTTAAAAATCTTTGTGATGATTTTATATATATTAATATGAATAAAAATTGTGAAAGTTTAAATGCAGCCGTGGCAAGTAGCATTATAATGTATGATATTTATAATAGGTAGTTTATGGAAAATATTATAAAGTTAATATATATATTTTTTCCTATATTTTTTATTACATTGATGATTTATATTATGTATAAAGAAAAAGATATAATTAAATTTAATAAATTAAAATTACCAAAAACAAAATATTTAAAAGGAATATATATAATGGGATTAGATTATAAAAGCGGTAATATGTGTTTATTTTTTGATAATGATATATTGGGTATTGGAATAGAAAACAAAGATGGAATATTTTATGATAAAATAAATGATATAAAAGAAATTAAAATTAATATAAAGCCATACAACTATATAAAAGAGGTAGCTACTTCATATGAGCCAAATTATAATAAAACAAATGGTCGAAGTACCGGTGATTTTTCTTATAGAAATAAAGTGACTGTTTTAAAATCATATGAACTAAATATTATAACCAAAGATAAAAATATTAATTTAATTGTATTTAAAGATCCATATAGTTTTTTTAGGAGGTAAGAAATGAAACTATTATATGTAGGAAATATAACTGGACCATTTGGATTAAAGGGTGAAGTAAAAATACTTAGTGAAACTAATCATAAAAATGAAATTTTTAAAGTAGGAAATAGTTTATATATTGATAGTAAAAAATATGTAATTGAAGGTGTAAAACAAAATCCTAAAGGTGAAATAATTAAGTTTTCTAATATTAATGATATTTCTCAAACAGATGAAATATTAAAAAAAGAAGTTTATGTTGATAAAGATGATTTAAGTGTAGAATATCTTTTGGTGGAACTTATTAATATGGATGTATATGAAAATAGTAAAAAAATAGGTAATGTAAAAGAAATATTATTAAATAAAAAGTATAATTATATAAAGACTTGTGATATAATAATACCGATAACTGATAATTTTATTGAAAAAATAGATTTTGAAAATAGTATTATATATGTAAAAAATATGGGTGGTTTATATGAAAATTGATGTTCTTACACTTTTTCCTGAAATGTTTAATGGGTTTAAAACAGAGTCTATTATAAAAAGAGCAATTAATGCTGATAAGGTAGAAATTAATATAATTAATTTCAGAGATTATACGCCTTTAAAAAATGGACAAGTTGATGATACAATTTATGGTGGTGGAGCAGGGATGCTTATTAGATGTGAACCTATATTTGAATGTATAAAAAAGATAAGAACTATAGATAGCTTTATTATTTTACTTACTCCTGATGGTAAAACTTTTAATCAAAAAATTGCATATGATTTATTAAATAAAAAACATTTAATATTTATATGTGGTCATTATGAAGGTTTTGATGAAAGAATTAGAACACTTTGTGATTTAGAACTTTCTATTGGAGATTTTGTTTTAACTGGTGGAGAGTATCCTTCGATGTGTATGATGGATGCCATTATAAGACTTATTCCTGGGGTAATTGCTAAAGAGAGTCTAGAAAGTGAAAGCTTTACAAATAATGTTTTAGATTATCCTATGTATACAAAGCCTTATGAATATGAGGGTATGAAAGTACCAGATGTTTTGGTAAGTGGAGATCATCAGAAAATTGATGAGTGGCGTAGAAAAATGTCAAAAGAAAAGACAATTGAAAAAAGACCAGACTTAATGGAGGATAGTAATGAGTGAGTATGTTTTAAAAATAAATAAGGTAAATAAAAGTATTGTTAAATTATTAAAGTCAGTGGGTTATACTGTTAATCCAAAAAATGATGTAGTAAAATCATTTACTGTATACGATGAAAAATTTCTTAATAAAATGATTTTTAATAAGTTTACAAAAGATTATAAAAGAGTATTTGGACTTTTAGCCTCACTTAATGATGAATCATCGGATACTGATTTTTTAATAGTACTTGGAGAAGTCCAAAAATTAAGACAAACACTTATGTATGATTATAAAAAATTTATTAAAAAGGAAGCATATGAAAAGTTTTTAAATGATTTAATTAGATATGAAAAATTTTTAAATCAAAATGTACTTTATCATGAAATGTATAAGGAAAGTAGGAATAGATAATGAAAGAAAAATTTAATAAAATTAAAGATATGAATGAACCAGATGATATAATGTTAATGGAGGATGAAGAATTTATAAAAGCTTATGATATTCATCCAATTGATGATGATATTTTTGAACTTGAAACAAAAATAAATGATTTAATTAATCAAAAAGAAGAACTTGAGTCAGATATAAAAAATATTGATTTTATTATAAATAATGAAACATTAGATTATATTAGAGTTAATGAACTTACTGATGAAAAAAAGTATAATCAAATTGAAATATATAAAATAAATAAAAAAATCGCTCAATTAAGACAACAATATGATAGTTTAACTCAAAGCCAATTAAAAAGATAAATGACATTATATAGATAATTTTTATAACTTTAAATTTTTCTATATACTTTGTCATTTTTTTATTAAATTAGCATTACTATAAGTTTTTTAATGCTAAAAATTATTACTTACCTGAAAATATAAAAAAATTCGCTATTGTTTGTATTAGAAAAGGTGTTGATACAGGAAAATTTAAGTTTCCACATGAAGAAAAAAGTGGCAGTACATCAATTCAAAAAATATATTATAATGATTTAATAAAAATTTATTGATTATAGTCCAATAATTTTTATTAATAGTAATCGTTTATATGTTAAATTAAATAATGTGTTAAAAAAAGAATGTTACATAAAAAGTGACCTATTGGAAAACAAAAGGTATTATTTATCTAATACTAGGGATAATATTTATGAAGTAAAATTAACGTCATAAATAAATAATACAAATATAATTTTTGAACTATCTGCAAAAAGTGTGAATATTGGTTCTTTTACGATACAAACTTTAAGACTATATAAATAATAAAAATACTCAATAATTGTTAACTAATAAAATTTAATATAGTTTACTAATTTTAACTTTTAATTTGTATTTATTTTTTAAATTATTACAGTAAAATTTCTTTTATTGAATTAGAAAGTATGTTATAATTTAATGTATGTAAAAAAGGAGTATGTATGACTGCAAAAAGAAGTTTATTAAGAGAAAAAATAATGGTTATTTTATATCAACTTGATATAGCAAGTGATCAAAAAATTAAGGTAAGTATTGATGATACAATTAAAGCTAATGTTGAAGTGGAAAATGAATTTGTAAAACAAATAGTTTATGGATGTGTTACATATAAAGGTAAAATAGATAATTTAGCTAATAAATATATGAATGAGTGGTCTATTGATAGAATTGATAAAACAGGTGCAGCTATACTTAGAATGGCTATTTATGAACTTATGTATACAGATACACCTGAAGTTGTAGTAATTAATGAGGCTATAGAACTTTCTAAAAAATATAGTGATGATAGTGTAAGAAAAATTATTAATGCTGTACTTGATAAAATAATAAAGGATAGATAATGGAATATAATTATTTAGAAATAAGTCAAATTAATAATTATATTAAAAATCTAATTGATAAAGATTATTTTTTAAATAAAGTATATGTTAAAGGTGAAATATCTAATTTTAAAAATCATGCAAGGGGACATTTATATTTTACTTTAAAAGATGATAATTCAAGAATAAATGCTGTAATGTTTGCTTCAAGTGCTAAATTATTAGACTTTGTACCTAAAGATGGTAATCAAGTTTTAATTGAGGGTAGAATTTCATGTTATCCAGCTTCAGGAAGTTATCAAATTTATGTAGAAAAGATGACATTAGATGGAATTGGTAGACTTTTTGTTGAATATGAAAAATTAAAAAAGAAACTTGCTAGTGAGGGTTTATTTAATAAAGAACACAAAAAAAGTATTCCAAAGTATCCAATGAAAGTAGGAGTTATTACTGCAGATACTGGAGCCGCAATTAAGGATATTGTATCAACAATTAAACGTAGGTTTCCAATTTGTGAAGTTATTTTGTTTCCTAGTTTAGTACAAGGAATAGATGCAAAATATAATATTGTAAAACAAATAAAAACCGCTGATAGTTATAATTTAGATACAATTATTGTCGGTAGAGGAGGTGGCTCTATCGAAGATTTATGGGCTTTTAATGAAGAAATGGTTGCAAGAGCAATATATGAGTGTAATACACCAATTATAAGTGCTGTTGGACACGAAATTGATTTTACTATTGCTGATTTTGTCGCAGATTTAAGGGCACCTACTCCTACTGGAGCGGCAGAGATGTGCGTACCCACGATTATGGATACAGAAATACTTATAAATAATCTTGTTATACGTAGTACTAAAACAATAAAAAATATGGTTAATCAAAAATTTGTTATGCTTGAAAGATTTAAACGTAGTTATATTTTAAAAAATCCATATTCAATGTATGAAATAAAAGAACAAAAACTCGATATTTTAATAGATAATTTAAAAAATAATATGGAAAATATTATTACTAAAAAAAATCATTTATATGAAAATGTTACATCAAGTTATATTTTAACTAATCCAATGATGCTTTTTGATAAAAATGCAAATAAACTAGATATGCTTATAAAAAGTTTATCTTTATTAAATCCTTTGAGTATTTTAGATAAAGGTTATAGTATAGTTAAACATGATGATAAAGTTGTAAAACAAATAAAAGATGTTAAAAAGGGTGATAATATTGATATTACCTTAGCAAAAGGAATTATATCTGCAAAAGTAATGGAGGTTAAGAATGAAAAATAATAAAACTTTTGAAGAGGCTTTAAGTAATTTAGAACAAATTGTTAAAGAATTAGAATCTGGTAATGTTGATTTAGATAATGCAATAAAAAAATATAGTGAAGCAATGAGCCTTGCTAAATTTTGTTCTGATAAAATAAAAAATGCCACAGCTGCAGTAAATAAAGTTTTAACTGAAAGTGGAGAACTTAAAGATTTAGATATTAAAGAAAGTAATTAAATACTACTAAAATGTAGTGTTTTTTAATGGTAAAAAGTGTTAATATAATTTATTTATATAAAGCCATAATATTAATGTGATATTATTATGAAAAAATTATTAGTGTTATTTTATTTATTAATTATGCCAACTTATATATTTGCTTATTCAGATTATATAATTCCTGGAGGTAAAACTTTAGGTATTAAAGTTGATATAAAAGGTGTTATGGTAATTGGTTTTTATAAAGTAAATGGTAAATATAATAAAGGTATTCCAACGCTAGCAAATGGTGATTATATTATAAAGGTTAATGATGAAAATGTATCAAATGTAGATGAACTATCTTCTGGAATAGAAAAATATATTGATGAAGATTATGTAGAAATTACATTTATTAGAAAAGGTATTGAGAAAAAAACTAAACTAGATTTAATAAGTGTTGATGGTATTATAAAAACTGGACTTTTTGTTAAAAGTTCTATAATGGGTATAGGAACTTTATCATATATTGATCCTCATTCATTAATATATGGAGCTTTAGGCCATGAAATTGTTGAAAGTAATACAAATGAAAAAGTAGAAATTAAGCAGGGTACTATCTTTAATAGTTATATAACTGGTATTGAAAAAAGTAGTATAGGTATTCCAGGCAGTAAAGTAGCAAAGTTTAATTATAATTATGAATTTGGTAATATTGTAAAAAATACAAAATATGGAATTTTTGGTATTTATAATGATAAAATAAGTAATAATAATTTAATGAAAGTAGGTAATGCTAAGATAGGAAATGCTACGATTAGGACTGTAATAGATGGTGAAAAAGAAGAAGAATTTGATATTGAAATAACCAAAATAAATGAAAATAGTGATATAAAAAATATTACATTCAAAATAAATGATGATAGATTAATTTCCCTAACTGGAGGTGTTATACAAGGAATGAGTGGTTCACCAATACTTCAAGATAATGAAGTAGTTGGAGCTTTAACACATGTTATAGTCGATAATCCATATTCTGGTTATGGTATATTTATTCAAAAGATGCTTCAAGAGGGAGAAAAATAAGCATAATATTTTATAAAAAACATATAATATTTTTAGAAAACATTTTGTTTTCTTGATATAGATGAGTTTACAATCGTAAACTCTTTTTAGTTTTATGTGAAAATCTATGGTGTAAAATAAAAAAATATGATATTATAATTTTAGTATAAAATAGTAAAGAGGTAAGAAATGAAAAATATATTTAAAGGTATTAAAAATTATTTTAATGAAAATAAATCAAAAAGTATTACTATTTTAATAGTTTTAATATTAACAATTTTATCAAGTATTACATTAATTGCATATTCTTTTTATCAAAATAAGAGTACTAAACTTATTATATCTGGTCTTGCTTTAATAGATTCATCAGATGTATCTATTAAAGTTTATAGAGAAAATAAAAATGATTCTGGAACTGGTTTAGGAACATACTCGCTTTCATATTATGTACCAAGTAGTACATCATATAGTTATGTAAGTTCTAAAACTGAGTGTGATGACGGAATAACTATTGAAAAATATGAAAATCAAAAATTTTATGTTAATGCGACTAAAAAAGGTAAATGTGAAGTATATTTTGATGCGATAGATGGTTATATAGATGATTATGAAGTAAATTTATTTGTTCAAGATGAAATTGGAAATACTGATGATAAAAATTATAATCAAATGGGTCAACTTCCTTTATATGAATCAGGCTATTATTATACCGTTAATACCTCAAAGACAAATTGTACAAATGGGGCTACAGTTTCTATAGAGGGAAAAAATATTTTAGTTTTAACAACTCAAAAATCAGTATGTAATGTTTATGCTGATAAAAATAGTGATAATGAAAATCCAGTTGTAAGTAATTTAACTGTAGATGGTAATAGTGTATCATTTACATCTACAGATAATATAGCTCTTGCAATGTATGGTTTAAGTTCATCAAACACTGTAGAACCAGATGAATGGAGTTATTTTAGTGGAACAAGTCAAACAGTTGAATTTGATTATGCTACTGAAGGAACTTTCTATTTATGGGTAAAAGATAGTGCTGGTAATAGTTATGTATCTAGTTCATTTAATATTGTTTTAGATGCATCTAATCCTACTGTTGGAACTATTGATGCTTATACAAAAACGGCCACTATAGCACTTTCTGATGATAGAAATTTAGCGGGTTATGCTGTTACTACAACATCAACAACTCCAACAAGTTGGACCTCTGTAAGTGGAACAAGTGCAAGTGTTTCTTATACAGCCTCTGCAAATGGAACATATTATGTTCATGTAAAGGATGCTGCTGGTAAAACTTCAAGTAAATCTTTTAGTATGGTTTGTGCTGCTTCAACAACTACAAATTTTGATTATACTGGTGCTGTACAAACATATTCAATGTCTTGTGATGGTAGCTATACCCTTTATGTTTGGGGTGCCCAAGGTGGGTACAGAAGTAATACTACTTATGGAGGCAAAGGTGGTTATTCTACTGGAACATTGTCAAGTCAAACTCATGGTAAAACCCTTTATGTATATGTGGGAGGTCAAGGCGGTAATGGTTCTTCTGGCTGCGGGTCTACTATTTGTGCTGGAGGTTTTAATGGTGGAGGATATCGTTATAAATATTATGGCGGTGGCGGTGCAACCGATATAAGAATTTCAGGTGGTAATTGGAATGATGCAACTGGCTTAA
>CAYSFJ010000010.1:12735-28309 GCA_964430785.1 uncultured Mycoplasma sp.
ATCGAATTATTGTTGCTGGCGGTGGCGGTTCCGATGGTGCTACAAGTAAAAAAGGTATGTATGGTGGCGGAACAAGTGGTGGTTCTAGTACAGAAAATTATACTGCTAATGGTAATTATTGTGGTAAGGGTGGAACACAAACATATTCAGGATATTCAACTTCTTATACTATAACAACTCAAGCAACTACGGGCTTAAATTCGAATACAACTGCAAATTATGCTGGCGGATTTGGCTTTGGCGGTGGTGGTGTTTACCTAAGTAGTGGTTATGGTGGTGCCGGCGGTGGTGGCTGGTATGGCGGCTCTGGTACAGTTCCTGATGGTTCTAGTGATGACGATCGTGGAGGTGGTGGAGGATCTGGATTTATTTATACATCTTCAACTGCAAGTAATGTTCCATCTGGGACATCACTTACTTCTTCATATTACTTAACAGATGCTTCAACGACTGCTGGAAGTGCTTCATTTACTGGTACTGGTGGTACATCTGAAACAGGACACTCTGGTAATGGTTATGCAAGAATAGTTTATAATCCATAAAACTCATTTAAAAAATAATGAGTTTTTTTTCTATTTGTGATATTATATTTAAGAGGTACTATATGAGAAATTTAATAAAATTAGATAAAAAATATAATATAAAATTTGATAGTAAAGTGCACTTTATTTTATCTGTTGAACATATTTATATTCCCATAGAAAATGGTTTTGAACTATTAAAAAAACAAAATGATAAAGTTTTAAAAGGAGAACCAGTTTTAGAAAATAAATTAAAAAAAATAAGAAGTTCAATATCTGGTAAAGTAATTGGTATAAGTAAACTTCTTTGTGATGGAATAGAAAAAGATTGTGTTGTTATAGAAAATAATTATGAAGAAAGTACTAAAGAAATTAAAAATAAAATAAAAGATATTACAAGTGATGATATTATTAAAAGTTTATCTAATTTAAATTTTGATAAATATTTAAACGTATTTCAATATAAAAAAATAGATAATTTAGTTATAAGTGGTATTGAAGATGAACCATATTTTGAAAATAATCCATTTATTTTAAATAGTTATTCTAATGAATTACTTAAAATTACAGATTTAATAAGTAATGCTTTTGATATTAAAAATAGTTATATAGCAGTTAAAAGTACAAATACTGAAAATATTAATTTATACTTAAGTAAAATTGGAACATATACAAATATTAATTTAAGTTTAATTGAAGATAAATATCTATTAGGAAATGATTCCTTTTTGCTTGAATATATGCATTTAAATGATAATAGTCTTGTAATAAGTGCAAAAGATTTATTAAGTATATATAATAATTTATTATATAATGATTATAATTTAAATACTTTTATAACTATTGCAAGTCCTTTATTAAAAAAAAGTTATGTTGTAAATGTAAAAATTGGTACGCTTCTTAGTGATGTACTTGATAAACTATCTATAAAAAATATTGATGGTTTATATATTTATAATGGATTAATGACTGGTTATGAAGTTAAATATCAAAAATGCGTTATTACTTCATTTACAAAAGGAATTATTATTATTCCTGAAATAAGTGAAAATGAAAGCTCATGCTGTTTATGTGGGATGTGCTATAAAATATGTCCTGTTAAAGTTAATCCAAAGTATGTAATGGATACAGGTAAGAAAAGTAAAAATTGTATTGACTGTGGACTTTGCACATATATATGTCCTTGTAAAATTAATTTAAGAAAATACTTAAGAGGTCAAAAATGAATGTTTATTTAAAAAGTAAAAATAATGAAAAGAAAATAATATTACAAAATATATTAATTTTAATACCTTTTTTACTATATGGAATATATAAAAATGGTATTCATTTATATCAAAAAAATTATGTAAATATTTTTTATTCATTTAAACCAATTATAATTATTTTAATATCAATATTTACTAGTTTAATTTTTTCAAAGTATAAAAAAGAGGATTTTATTTCTTATAGATTACAATTAAATGTTTTAAGTAGTTTAATTGTAATGCCTAGTGCAAATATATTTATTTATTTAATAGTATTATTTTTAGTAAATATTTTATATACATATAAAAAAGTTAATATTAGTTTAATAACTATATTAATTATAATTATATCTCTTGCATTTAATAATTATACATTTTTAAATAGTTATGAATTAAATATAAATCATAGTTATGGGATAATGAATTATTTATTTGGTTCTGGTGCTGGGGGCATTTGTAATACATTGTTTATTTATAGTATATTATCATTTTGTTATTTAATATTTTCATTTTCATATAAAAAATATATATCAGTAGTATCTTTATTAACTTATTATTTATTACTTATTACTTATTTTATTATTTTTAAAAAATTTGATTATAATTTTATTTTTAATAATAATTTAGTTTTTGCATTTATTTATTTAAACACTGTAAGTATTTTTTCACCATATACTAAAGGTGGTCAATGCTTATATGGATTTATACTAGGATTAGTATCATTTATTTTTACGTTTATAGATATAAATATTGGGGTTTATTTAATTAGTTTGATATTATCATTTATTTATCCATATTTTGATAAATTTATAGTTAGATTTAATTTAAAAAGATAATTATACTATTGCTTTTTGTTAATATTTTTTTGTATAATATGATTAGTTTAAAAGAAAAGGGAAAAAATGGAACATTATTTTACAAATAATCAAAATTTAAAAAGTGAAATTAGAACGCTTTGCTATAATTATAATGGTGTAGTTATAGGTTTTTTTAGTGATAACGGAGTATTTAGTAAGAATCATTTGGATTATGGAAGTAGACTATTAATTGAAACATTATTAAAAGAAAATGATGATTATGAAAGTATTTTAGATTTGGGGTGTGGTTATGGATTAATAGGCATATCACTTGCTAAAATAACTGGTAAAAATGTAACTATGTGTGATGTTAATAAAAGGGCATTACATTTATGTGAAAGAAATGTAGTAGCTAACAAGATAAATGCTAAAGTAATAGAAAGTAATATATATGAAAATATTACTGATTGCTATGATATTATTATTACAAATCCTCCGATAAAAGCGGGGAAAAAAGTTGTATTGGATTTTTTAGTTGGAGCTAAAAAACATTTAAATGAAGGCGGTAAACTTTGGTTTGTAATGCGTAAAGACCAAGGTGCTAAATCAATGCATAAACTGTTAAATGAACACTATAATGTTGAAATAAAAGAAAAAGATAAGGGGTTTTACATTTTCTGTTGTAAAATGTATTGACAACTACTTAGTTTTTTTGCTAAAATTATTAAATGTTGACGTGTTTATTTTTAACAGAAAAAATAGTCCAAAAAAATAAGATTATGGGGTGAGATCGTGGCTTATAAAAAACAAAAATTCGGAGACTATCGCGAAAGAATTAATTTCGCAAAATCAAGTAACACTCTTGAACTTGCAGATCTTTTGGAAATTCAAAAGAAAAGTTATCAAAATTTCATTGAAAATGGAATCAAAGAAGTATTTGAGGATCTTTTTCCAGTTGAAAGCTTTACTGGAAATATTTCACTTGAATTTACTGACTATTCTTTAGAAAAACCAAGATATTCAATTAAAGAAGCAAAGGAAAGAATGGTTAACTATGCAGCACCACTTAAAGTGCAAGCAAGACTTTACATTCACGAAACTGGTGAAGTAAAAGAACAAGAGATATTTTTAGGTGACTTACCACTTATGACTGATGCTGGAACATTTATCATAAATGGTGCAGAAAGAGTAATTGTATCTCAACTTGTTCGTTCTCCATCTATTTATTTCAAAAGAGAAATAGATAAAAATGGTAGAAGAATTGTAAGTGGAGAAATAATTCCTAATAAAGGTACATGGCTTGAATATGAAACTGATGCTAAAGGCGTAATCTATGTAAGAATAGATCGTACTAGAAAAGTTGCAGTTACAACATTTTTACGTGCATTAGGACTATCTACTGATGAAGAAATCATTGAATTATTTGGTGATAATGAGTATGTTAAAAATACTTTAGAAAAAGATGTTACAAATAATACAGATGAAGCATTACTAGAAATATATGAAAAACTTCGTCCAGGAGAACCTGCGACAATTGATAGTGCTAAGAACCAATTAATAACTAGATTCTTTGACAGATTCCGTTATGATTTAGCAAAAGTAGGTAGATATAAATTTAACAAGAAAATGTTTATTTGTGAAAGAATATTGGGATGTACTTTAGCTGAAAATATTAAATTTAATGGTGAAGAAATTGCCAAAAAGGGTGATGTAATTACTAAGAATATTTTAGAAAAATTAAAAGTTGCATTTACTGGTGGTTTAAACTTAAAAGAAGTTACTATAAATGAAGAACTTGATGACTTTAAAATGATTCAAACATTAAAAGTTTATGATAAAATTGATGGTAAAAAAGTTCTTACTTTAATTGGAACTGATTGTAGTGTAAGTGAGAAAAGACTTACTATTCCTGATGTTTATGCAAGTTTATCATATTATATTGATTTACATTATAATATTGGTAATGAAGATGAAATTGATCATTTGGGAAATAGACGTGTAAGACAAGTTGGAGAACTAGTTGAAAACCAATTTAGAGTTGGTATGGCTCGTATGGAAAGGGTTATTCGTGAAAGAATGACTACTCAAGAACTTGAAAGTGTTACGCCTAAAACTTTAATTAATATTAGACCTGTAACAGCAGTTTTAAAAGAATTCTTTGGATCATCACAACTTTCTAAGTTTATGGATCAAGTTAATCCAATTGCTGAATTAACAGATAAACGTAGACTTTCATCTTTAGGACCAGGAGGACTTTCAAGAGAAAGAGCTGGTATGGAAGTTAGAGATGTTAACTCATCTCACTATGGAAGAATATGTCCAATTGAATCCCCAGAAGGACAAAATATAGGACTTATTACATCACTTGCTGGTTATGCTAAAATTAATGAATATGGATTTATTACAACTCCTTATCATAAAGTAAATGATGGTGTAGTAGATAAAGATATAATTTACATGACTGCTGATGAAGAAACTGATTATTATATTTCACAAGCCACTGTAAAACTTGATAAAGATAATAGAATTATTGATGATGAAGTACTTGTACGTGTTAATGGTGATAACGTTATTGTTAAACGTGATGAAGTTGATTATGTCGATGTTGCTCCAAGTCAAGTTGTTTCAGTAACTACAAGTTGTATTCCATTTTTGGAATTTGATGATGCAAAAAGAACACTTATGGGTGCAAATATGCAAAGACAAGCTGTTCCACTTCTTACAAGTGAAGCTCCAATTGTGGGTACTGGTGTTGAATATATAGCTGCATCATCATCTGGAAGTTGTGTACTTTCTAAAACTTCAGGTGTAGTTGAATATGCTGATAGTAAAAAAATTATTATAAATAATGGTAAATCTACAGATACTTATTATCTTTCTACATTTGAAAGAAGTAATGCCTCAACATGTGTAAATCATAGACCAATTGTTAAAGCTGGTGATAAAGTTCATGATGGACAAGTTATTGCTGATGGACCATCTTGTGATAAGGGAGAACTTGCACTTGGTAAAAATATGACAGTTGCTTTCATGACATTTGAGGGTTATAACTATGAAGATGCTGTAATTTTAAATGAAAGACTAGTTAAAGATGATGCGTATACTTCACTACATATTTCACATTATGATATTGAATGCCGTGATACAAAACTTGGTCCAGAAGAAATAACTCGTGATATACCAAATGTAGGTGAGGATGCTCGTAAAAATCTTGATGCTGATGGTATTGTTAGAATTGGTACAGAAGTTAGAGAAGGAGATATTCTTGTTGGTAAAGTTACTCCAAAAGGAATGCAAGAACTTACTTCTGAAGAAAAATTACTTCATGCTATTTTTGGTGAGAAAACTAGAGAAGTAAGAGATACATCACTTAGAGTTGATCATGGTGCTGATGGTATTGTACACGATGTACAAATTTATACAAAAGAAAATTCTGATGAACTTGCAGCTGGTGTACAAAAAGTTATAAGAGTTTATATTGTTCAAAAAAGAAAAATTCAAGTTGGAGATAAAATGTCAGGTAGACATGGTAATAAAGGTGTTATCTCTTTAGTAGTTCCTGAAGAAGATATGCCATTTATGCCTGATGGTCGTCCTGTAGACATTATGCTTAATCCACTTGGTGTTCCATCTCGTATGAATGTTGGTCAAATTCTAGAACTTCATTTAGGAATGGCAGGTAAAATCTTAGGTAGACATTATGCTACTCCAGTATTTGATTCTGCTACATGGGAAGATGTTTCTCAGCAAATGAAAGATGCTAGCATGAGTCCAGATGGTAAAATAACACTTTATGATGGACGTACTGGTGAACCATTTGATAATAAAATTGCTGTTGGTGTTATGTATATGATAAAACTTCATCACATGGTAGATGATAAACTTCATGCAAGGGCAACAGGACCATATAGTGTTATTACTCAACAACCACTTGGTGGTAAAGCACAATTTGGTGGACAAAGATTTGGAGAAATGGAAGTTTGGGCACTTTATGCTTATGGAGCTGCACATGTACTTCAAGAAATATTAACAGTTAAAGCTGATGATGTAGTAGGACGTGTTAAAGTATATGAAGCTTTAGTAAAAGGTAAACTTGTTAATCAAGCAGGTGTACCAGAAAGCTTTAGGGTACTTGTTAAAGAATTCCAAGCATTATGTTTAGATGTACAAGTTCTTACAAATGATGATGAATTATTAGAATTTAAAGATATAGAAGAAAAAGAAGATGAATCTGGTGATAATTTAAGAATTGATGAAATTGATTTATCTAATGAAGAGGTTATTGAACAACCAAGTGATGAGCCCGTAGAAGAAGATAATGATTTTGAAGAAGAAGAAGAGGAAGAAGAGCCATCTTTTGATGATTTAGAATTTCCAGATGATTTAGATGATATGGAAGGGGAAGGTGAATAATAATGATAGATGTTAGTAACTTTAAAGGAATTAAAGTATCCATAGCATCCCCTGATAAAATTCGTTCTTGGTCTTATGGCGAAGTTAAGAAACCTGAAACTATTAATTATCGTACATTAAAACCAGAAAGAGACGGGTTATTCTGTGAAAAGATTTTCGGACCTACAAAAGATTTTGAATGTAGTTGTGGAAAATATAAAAGACTTAGATATAAAAATATTATATGTGATAGATGTGGTGTAGAGGTTACTCTTTCTAAAGTAAGAAGAGAGAGAATGGGACACATTGAACTTGCTGCACCATGTTCTCATATCTGGTTCTTTAAAGGTGTTCCATCTAAAATGGGTCTTGTACTTGATATGTCTCCAAGAGATTTGGAAGAGGTATTATACTTTGTAAGTTATGTAGTAATTGATCCAGGAACAGCACCACTTGAACATAAACAAACTATTTCAGATAAAGAATATAGAAACTTATATGAAAAATATGGTAATACATTTAAAGTTGGTATGGGTGCGGAAGCTATTAAGGAATTACTTAAACAGGTTGACCTTAAAAAGGAAATTGAAAAAGTTCATGAAGAACTTGAAAATACAACTGGTCAAAAAAGAGTACGTCTTGTTAAAAGACTTGATTGCTTAGATTCATTTGTTGAATCTGGTAATAAACCTGAATGGATGGTACTTGATGTAATACCAGTTATACCTCCAGAGCTTAGACCTATGCTTCAACTTGATGGTGGTAGATTTGCTACATCAGATTTAAATGACCTTTATCGTAGAATTATTAATCGTAATAATCGTCTTAAAAAACTTCTTGAACTTGGAGCCCCATCAATCATTGTTCAAAATGAAAAGAGAATGCTTCAAGAGGCTGTTGATTCACTACTTGACAATGGTAGACGTGGAAGAAGCGTAACAGCATCTTCGAATAGACCACTTAAGAGTTTATCTTCAATGCTTAAAGGAAAACAAGGTCGTTTTAGACAAAATTTACTTGGAAAAAGAGTTGATTATTCAGGCCGTTCAGTTATCGTAGTTGGACCAAGCCTTAAAATGTATCAATGTGGTCTTCCAAAAGATATGGCCCTAGAACTATTTAAACCACATGTTATTCATGGTTTAGTAGAGCGTGGCCTTGCACATAATATTAAAGGTGCAAAAAAATTAATTGAAACTAGAAATGAATGTGTATGGGATATAGTCGAAGATGTTATTACAGAACATCCTGTTATGCTTAATCGTGCTCCAACTCTACATAGACTTGGTATTCAAGCATTTGAACCAATATTAATTGGTGGAAAAGCTATAAGACTACATCCACTTGTATGTGCTGCATTTAATGCCGACTTTGATGGAGATCAAATGGCTGTTCACGTACCACTTTCTGAAGAAGCAAAAGCAGAAGCAAGATTATTAATGCTTGGTGCTAATAATATTTTAAATCCAAAAGATGGTAAACCAATTGTTACTCCTTCACAAGATATGGTACTTGGTAACTGTTATTTAACTATTGAAAAAGCTGGTGAAGAAGGTGAAGGTAGAGTATTCAAAGATGAAAATGAAGCGTTAATGGCTTATGAAAGAAGAGAAATTTCTTTACATACAAGAATTGCTATACCAGCTAGTTCATTTAAACATAAATTATTTACTGATGAACAACAAGGTAAATATCTTGTTACTACAGTAGGTAAACTTAAATTTAATGAGATTTTTCCTGATTCATTCCCTTATATGAATGAACCTACAAAAGATAATATTGAAGGTATCACTCCAATGAAATATTTCTTAGAACCTGGAACTAATATTCCAGAGGCTATTAAAGAAATGCCTTTAGTTTCACCTTTTGTAAAAGGAACATTAAAATCTTTAATTGCTCAAGTATTTAAAAGATATCGTACTACAGAAACATCAATTATGCTTGATAAATTAAAAGATCAAGGATTTAAGTATTCTACTATTGCGGGTATTACTGTTTCCTATGCAGATATTAAAACAACTCATAAGAAAGAAGAATTTATATCTGAAGCAAAAGCTGCTGTAGATAAAGTTAATAAACAATTTAAACGTGGTATTATTACTAAAGAAGAAAGACATGAGTCTGTAATTGCTATTTGGTCTAAATGTACTGAAAACGTTAAAAATGAATTTAAAGAAATGAGTGCTGGAGATTTTGATAATCCAATATTTATGATGATGAATTCTGGTGCTCGTGGTGAGGTTACAAACTTTACTCAACTTGCAGGTCTTAAAGGATTAATGGCTAAACCTAATGGTGATACAGTTGAAATTCCAATTACATCATCATTTATGGAAGGACTTTCAGTTCTAGAATTTTTCTTATCCACTCATGGTTCAAGAAAGGGTGTTGCAGATACTGCATTAAAAACTGCTGACTCAGGATACTTAACAAGAAGACTTGTAGATGTTGCTCAAGATATTATTGTTAAAGAACACGATTGTGGTTCTATTCATGGTGTAGTAGTTAAAGATTTATTAAATGATAAAGACGGTTCTATTATTGAACCTTTAGAGGAAAGAATTTTAGGAAGATTTGCCGCGAAAAAGATTATTGATCCAGAAACTAAGAAAGTATTATGTGAATCTGGTGAAATGATTAATGAAGCAGTTGTTCAAAAAATTAAAAAAGCTGGTATTAAGCAAGTTGAAATTCGTTCTTCACTTACATGTAAGACTGAAAATGGTGTTTGTCAAAAATGTTATGGTAGAAATCTTGCTACAGGTAACTTAGTTGAAACTGGTGAAGCTGTAGGTATTATGGCTGCTCAATCAATTGGTGAACCTGGTACTCAGCTTACAATGAAAAACTTCCACAAAGGTGGAGTTGCAGGTGAGGATGATATTACTCAAGGTCTTCCAAGAGTTGAAGAATTATTTGAAGCTAGAACTCCTAAATATAAAGCAACTATTTCTGAAATAACTGGTACTGTTACTAAGATTGAGGAGAATGGTGGTAAACATATTATTACTGTTGCAAATGATGCTGGTTCTAGAGAACATACAACACTTTATAATATGAAACTTAGAGTTAGTGTTGGTGATAAAGTAGAAGCAGGAGATAAACTTACTGAAGGTGTTATTGCACCAAAAGAACTTCTTGCTGTTACTGATCCTCTTACTGCTCAAGAATATATTTTAAAAGAGATTCAAAGTGTATATAAACTTCAAGGTGTTGATATTAACGATAAACATATTGAAATTATTGTTAAGAGAATGATTAATAAGATGAGAATCTTAGATCCAGGAGATACTAATTTTGTTGAGGGATTATCTGTTTCACTTAAAACATTTAATGAAGGAAATAAACCTGTACTTTTATCTGGCGGTGTTCCTGCTAAAGGACTACCAATTATGCTTGGTATTACAAAATCCTCTCTTGAAACTGATTCATTCTTATCTGCTGCATCATTCCAAGAAACTACAAGAGTTCTTACTGACGCCGCTATTAGGGGTAAGATAGATTACTTAAAAGGTTTAAAAGAGAATGTTATTATTGGTAAACTTATTCCAGCAGGTACTGGTGCTAATGAATATTCAAATATAGATATTGCTCTTGAAAAACAATTTATGGAAACTGATGCAACTGAAGCTTTAGAGGAAAATTTAATGGATGAAAAACCTGAAGTTAAGGAAGAAACTAAAACTGAAGATGTAAAAGAAAATGCTGTAGAGGATGTTCAAACACTTGTTGAAAACGTAGAAAATGAAGAAATAATTGAAGGAGAAACAAATTAGTTTCTTCTTTTTTACTGTGTGATATTAAAAAATGTAAACTATCTTTTTTTTTTAGATAAAATCATATATAATAGTCTATAGGTGATTTTAATGGACAAGAAAATATATGATAATATGCGTAAACATAATAAATATTTAAGTAATTACGCTTGCACTGATGATAAAGTTATTAGATTTGAAGAAGAAAATGAAGACTTTAGACCAGGATTTTTTAGAGATATAGATAGAATAATTTATTCACTTTCATATGTACGATATATGGATAAAACTCAAGTTTTTACAGAAACTAAAAATGATCATATTCAAAAAAGAATGATACATGTTCAATATGTATCTAAAATTGCAAGAACTATTGGAAGGGCACTTAATTTAAATGAGGATTTAATCGAGGCTGCTGCTTTAGGTCATGATCTTGGTCATACACCTTTTGGACATGTAGGTGAAAGAGTATTAAATGAAATAAGTAAAGAAGTTGGCGAAGGATATTTTATGCACAATATAAATAGTGTTAGAAATCTTTTGTTTGTAGAAAACTATGGTAAAGGTCATAATATAAGTCTACAGGTGCTTGATGGAATAATGTGTCATAATGGTGAACTTGTTTCAAATGAATATTATATTAAACCAAAAACCAAAGAGAATTTTTTAAAGGAATATTATGATTCTTATAAATCTATGGATGTTGCTAAATATTTAAGACCAATGACTCTTGAGGGATGTATTGTAAGAATAAGTGATATTATTGCTTACTTAGGTAGGGACATCGAGGATGGTGTTAGAATGGGACTTGTTTCATTCGAAGAAATTCCTAAAGAAATTGTAAATATTTTAGGTAAAACTAATAGAGAAATTGTTAATACTATAATTACTGATATAATAAATGAAAGTGAAGGTAAAAGTTATATTAAGATGAGTGATGATGTATTTATGGCAATTACTAAATTAAAAGATTTTAATTATGAACATATTTATGGAAAAGCATATACATCAAAAGAACTTGAACTTATAAATAAAATGTTTAGAACTGTTTTTGATAGATTTTTAAATGATTTAAAAAATAAAAATTATGATAGTCCAATATATAATTCTTATCTAGATAATATGGATAAAAAATATTTAGAAAGTTCAAATGAACGAATAGTACTTGACTATATATCTGGTATGACAGATGATTACTTTATATCTTCATATAAAAAAATCTGTTTAAATAAAGAAAATTAATACATAATAATTAGAAAGGAGAGTTATGGAATATAATACTATAGATAAAAATTCATATAAAATACATACTTTAAAATATAATAGATTTAAAACTAGTGATATAAGGGTTGTATTTAGATTTAAAACTGATAAAGAAAGATTTCCAATTACAAGTCTTTTATGTGAAGTTATGGGAACATGTAATAAAAATTATGATACATTAAGAAAACTATCACTTAAAAAAGAAGAATTATATAATATATTTTATAGTGCAGGGGTAAGAAAAAGAGGCTATGTTTCTTCGATTACATTTACAGTTAATTTTATAAATCCAGAGTATATTAATGAAAATGATTATTTAGATAATATTATAAAATTTTTATTTGATATGATATTATTTCCTAATGTAAAAAATAATGAATTTATAGGAATTAATTTTGAAAATGCTAAAAATGAACTTTATCTTGATATAGATAGTATTAAAGAAAGTGCAATGCAACAAGCTGTAGATAATGCTTTCAAATTACTTGATGAAAATTCTATATCTTCATTATCTGTAACTGGCACTAAAGAGAAAGTTAAAGCAATTACTAGAGAAGCATTATATAAAGAATATTTATATATTATACAAAATAGTGTTGTAGATATATTTGTAATGGGTAACTTAGATATGAATAAAGTTGTTAGTTTAATAAAGGATAATTATCATAATAATAGAATTAATAATATTGATTTAAATTATTATATTAAAAATATAGAAAGAAAGAAAGCCATTAATAAAATGGATGAATCTACATTTAAACAATCTAATTTAATAATGCTTTATAATATAAATGATATTACTGAAAAAGAAAGAAATGCAGCATATCCCGTATTTAATTATATATTAGGTTCTGGAGGATTATCTTCGAAGTTATATAAATATTTACGTGAGGAAAATGGATTATGTTATAGAGTATCAAGCTTTATATATTCATATGATAATATTTTTGAAGTAGATGTTTCTTTAAGTAAAGAAAATATTGAAAAGGCTATTTTATTAATTAAAAAAAGTATTAATGAAATGATAAAAGGTAAATTTACTGAAAATGATATTATTGATGCTAAGAAAAATATTATAAATACTATAGAAATAAATTCAAATTATCAGTTTGATATAAATTATAATTTTATTTTACAAAAGATTATGAATGGTTGTAGTTTTGATGAGAAAAAAGAATATATAAAAAATGTTACAAAGCAAGATATTATTTCTTTAGCAAAAAAATTAAAATTAAATGTAGTATATTCTTTATGTGAGGGTAAAAATGGAAACAATTAATATTGAAAGAACAAATGAAGTAATATATCATCATAAATTAGATTGCGGTTTAAATATTTATGTTTGGGAGTGTAGTGAAGTTAGTGATATTAATCTTACTTTAACTGTAAAATATGGTAGTTTATATACTAATTTTGAAGTAAATAAAAAAAATATTAAAGTTCCAAATGGAATAGCTCACTTTTTAGAACATATAAAATTTAATGAAGAAGATGGTAAAGCTGCTCATGATTATTTTTATAAAATGGGTAGTTATGTAAATGCTTATACAACTTTTGATCATACTTGTTATGAAGTAACAACTAATGATAATTTAAAAGATAATATAAATCATTTATTATATTTTGTTAATAATAATTATTTTACAAAAGAACTTATTAATAAAGAGAAACCTATTATTATTGAAGAAGCAAAAATGACAAAAAATAATCCATTTAATGAAGGATATTTTGAACTTCTTAATAATATTTATAAATATGATAATCATAAATATTTAGTTACTGGTGATGAAGATGATATAAAAAGTATTACAATTGACGATGTGAAAAATGTTTTTGATGCTTTTTATCAAGCAGAAAATATGTTTTTAGTTGTTACTGGTAATGTAAATCATTATGAAGTAGTTAAACTTTGTGAAGACTTTTATGAAAATTATGATAAAAAATATTTAAATCCTAAAATAATTTCTGTAAAAGAACCTAAAAAAATAAATATTCCATATTCAGTAATAAATACAAATGTTTCAAAAGAAAATATATATTATGGTATTAAAATAGATAAAAAAAATTATAAAGATTATAATAGATTTGAATTAAATATGTATATGAATATACTTTTAAGAAATAATTTTAGTAGTACATCAGAATTTCATGAACATATTTATAATAATCACTTAGTTGATGATTTTTCTTTTACATTTACTCAAAATGATGATTATGCATTAATTTTATTCGAAGCTGTTACATCATATGCTAAAAAACTTATTGAACTTTTAGAAAGTAAACTTAATAGTCTTGAAGTTGATGAAAATGATTTTAATCGTAAGAAAAAGGTTTATATTGCAAATACTATAGTGGATTTTGAAAATGCTTATCTGGTTAATAATGAAATAAGAGCTAGTATATTAAAGTATAATAAAATACTTAATGATACACCATCATTAATTGAAAATTTAACGTTTGATAAGTTTACTAAAGTAAAAGATTATTTAGGTAATGAAAAATCTTATGTTATTTTAAAACCAATAAAAAAAGAAGAGTAATCTTCTTTTTTTGGTTATCTATTATAGAATTCAACGATTAATTGTTCATTAATTTCTTGATTTAATTCACTTCTGTCTGGAATTCTAACATATTTACCTGCAAGTTTTTTAGAATCAAATTCTACATAAGCTGGAGTATTAATACCTAATTCAACAGTTTCTTTAATACCAGCATGGTCTAAAGAATTTTCTTTAACTGAAATTATATCTCCAGGTTTACAAGTATATGATGGAATGTCAACTTTAACATCATTTACTAAAATGTGTCCATGATTAACAATTTGTCTTGCAGCTCTTCTAGTTCTAGCAAGTCCCATACGATAAACTAAATTATCAAGTCTTGATTCAAGTAATATTAGTAAGTTTTCACCAGCAATACCATGCATTTTAGATGCTTTATCAAATACTTTCCTAAATTGTTTTTCAGTAAGTCCATACATAACTCTAACTTTTTGTTTTTCTTGAAGTTGGATTCCATATTCACTCAATTTTCTTCTTTTGTCTTTTCCATGTACACCAGGTGCATAAGGTCTTTTAGCAAGTTCCTTGCCAGTTTCAAGTGTAGAGAAACCATATCTTCTAGATTTTTTATAAGTAGATCCTGTATATCTAGCCATATTTATTCCTCCTTTCATATATTACAAATAAAAAGATAGGTATCAATTTAGTATAGGGAGTTTACAATAATTTCATCTTAGGCAGAAGATTACTTTATTTTGAAGTAAACACATTATACAAATTAATATCACTGCCAATTTAAATTGCATAATTATTATAAAATTTATGTACTTTGTTGTCAAGTAGATTTATAAAAAAACCTACATAAAGTAGGGAATTTTTTAGTGGCGTCCTCGGGGGGATTCGAACCTCTGACCTACCCCTTAGGAGGGGGTCGCTCTATCCAGCTGAGCTACGAGGACATAATAATTATAAAACCTTTCAATAAGCATTATATCATGTATAAATTAAGATGTAAAATGATTATTATTTGAGTTTTGGTATTTTTGTAAATGGTAATATGGAATTGGACAAAAATGTCAATATAGAAATTGGACAGTT
>CAYSFJ010000011.1:0-24087 GCA_964430785.1 uncultured Mycoplasma sp.
AAAATTAATATACCAAACTATTTTTTTGTTGTCAACATGTTTTTTGCACTTTTTTGTTAAAAAAAGTAATATTTTATATTTTTTTACATTTACTTTACATTATTAGCTATTTGTTGAACTATTAATAATATTTTTATATATTTTATAATAATATTCAATTACATCTTTTTTAAAAGGAAACATATTATTATTCTTTTTTTCTATTAATTTATTTAGACTATTTTGAACTATAATATCTATATTATCTGAATATTTCATAGTAACTTTGTGATATCTATATTCATTTTTATCAAGAACCTTAAAATTACCATCTGGAAATATTCTCAAATCTAGATCATAATCAATATATTTTATTATATTTCCGTCAATTATATATGGTGATGCAATATTACAATAGTAAAAAAGTCCATATTTTTTCAATTGAGCCAAAATATTATACCATTCCTTTTTATAAAAAAATAATATAGCAACTTCTTTAGTTCTATGACTTCTACCATCATTTTCTATTAACTTAACTTTATTATTAGCACACACTAAATAATCATCGGTTTCGTCAAGTACTATGGCTTCTCCACTAATTCTATCAATAGTTCCATTATGCTTATAACAATGAATTGTTAATTTTTCTCCTACTTTCATTTTGTTCCTCCATATGCATTATATTATAATTAAAAAAAGTAGTCAAACCTAGAACTACTTTCATATATTTAATTTTTTTTCAAAAGTTCAATTGCTTTATTATATTGATTATCAATTAACGTCATTTCACCATTTTCACTAGTTTCAACACTATTTTCAACAAGATAATCAGGAGTAATTCCTATACCATCAATATTAGTACCATTAGGTCTATACCATAACGAACTTGTATATTTAACCATTTGACCTGAAGATAATGTATATGTATGCTGAACCTTTCCCTTACCATAAGTTTGTGAGCCAACAATAGTTGCACCATAACTATCTTTTAATGCCGCCGCTAAAATTTCTGCAGCAGAGGCTGTATTACCATTTACTAATATAACAACTGGAACAGTTTGATTATCATTTGTTTTATCTTTATAAACTTTCTTTTCATCATCTTTTTCTAATAAATAATATACAATACTACCCTTATGTAAAAATAATTCTGCACAAAAATATGCTTCTTCTAGATAACCACCAGTATTATTTCTTAAATCAAGTATAATTCCTGAATAACTATTTAACTGAGATAAAGCATATTCAAGTTGTTTATTAATATTGTTTGAAAATAAATTAATTTTTAAATAAGCAATATTTTCACTGCTAACAAAATTATATATTACATTTGGATAATCAATTGAGGTTACTTCTAAATTATTAAATTCTAAAATTTCACCATTTCTCAACACTTTTAAATTTATTTTATTTGTATTATTTTGCTCTATAATATTTTTTATCTCGTCTGAACTCATATTTTCAATGTTAACATCATTTATAGATATTATTTCATCATTCATTTTTAATCCAGCTTTTGCAGCAGAAGAATCATATATCACATTTTCTATATAATTATCTTTAATAGTAATTCCAATACCATCATATTTTGGATTTAAGCTTTCATTAAGTGATGAGGTTTTATCTTCATCAAGAAGTCCAGTATACTGATCTCCCAAATACGAAGTCATACCACTAATAGCACTATCAATAAGTCCCTTTTTATCAACATTTTCATAATAATCACTAGTAATTTTTGAATAAACATCAATAAACTCTTGCATATTTTCGTCTTGCATCAACTGAGAATATGAATAGCCCTCATCAGTTGAATAATTTCGCATAATTAAAATACCTGTTGATAATGCAGATATTATAGCCGTAGCAACAATAATAATTATTACACCACATAAACTATATTCTTTTTTCATTTGCTCTCCTAGTATAATAATACTATAACATTTATTGGAGTAAAAAAAAAGACTTTGAATTAAAAATTTATTTCAAAGCATTCTTTATTTTTTCTACATCTTCAATGTAACTAACAATTTTTTTATTTCTAATTTTAAGTAAAGTTAAAACATTAAATGATAATTCTTTAACTGAAGTTGCTTTAGGATTACTAGTGCCATCTTTAGACTTATATGATTCATTTAAGCTTTTATTTAAATCACAGTAAAATATTTTTATAGCATCATCTTTTTTAGAATAATTTGTGATTAAAGCAGAATAATACATAGCATCAGATACAGTAGAATCATATGCTATTACATAGTATTCATCATATGGCCTATTAAATATCATACCAACATTCAATGTATCATAGGAAATAGTTATATTTGTATTTGTAGTGTTGTTATCACTTTCCCTTTTTTCTACAATTTTATTTGTTAAGAAATATAAGCCAACAACAGCAAAAGTTATAATAACTAAAATAATAAAAAATTTCTTTACATCATTTTCAGTACCAACTTGTACATCATTTTGTTTTCTCTTTACTTTTTTTACTTTTTTCATACTACCACCCAAATTAATTATATAACAATACCATGGTTATTAGCAAGTAAAATTAAAGCATTGGTTAATTTGTTATATTAATCAATGCTCAATTTTATTTTAAAGAAACAACATTTTTTGAATTACTCATCGATGAAGCTATTGATATCATCTCTTTTAATGATAGGTCCTCACTTGCCATATAATAATCAATATTGTTTGATGTCCAATATATTGAATTAGTTGATAATGCAGCAATGGTATCATTTAAAATTACTGGTTCTCCATAAACAGGAATAATTTCATGTTCTGAAGATTTTATTGCACCTTCTTCGACTAAAACAAAGTTTTTACCGCCAGAATAAGTAAGAATAATACGAGAATTATCTTCTGCTATAACAGTTTCCGTACTACTTAAATATGTTTCCGAAGGCATATAAAGTGGATAAATTGCACTTTCTATATTACCCATAGTTTGTTTATCGTTTTCCTCACACTCATTATCTTCACAATTTGTTTCATCTACCTGAATATATTTTTTTAAATCAAATAAATCGGTAGAAAGACCTGCTTTTAAATCTAAATCATCAACGGTAAACTTGATTTTTATAATGTCATTACCATAAACTTCAACTTTTTGTAACATAAAATCTGTATTTAAATATATTTTTTGATATTTAAGTTCTTCATTATTAGGATAATTTACTGTAGTTTTTATTATATAATTATCATCTTCTTTTGATACCTCTTTATTATCATCATTTTCTATGTCCCTTATTAAAGATGATAGTATGTAAGATTGTGACGAATTATCTGGCCATGTACTATCAAATTTAAAACTTTTATTAAGTGAAGGTGTAATCACATATAAGCCATCTAAATTTTTTAAAATAATTTGTTTATGTTCATTTGCATTATTAGTCATATCAACTTTATAATAATCACCATCTAAATAATTTATCTCAACATTATATTTAAATATTTCCTCATCATTTTGTAGTTCTAGGTTACCTAAAATTTTATATGATTTTGATTTTTCAACCTTCTTTTGAAATTCTTTTATGACATCAACATTATCGTTTTTTGAACACCCCATGGCCAATAATAAAATAAAAAATATAAAAAATTTTTTTAACATCAAATACTCTCCCTTTCTAATAAACTATATTTTAACCTTTTTAAAATATTCATGAATAAAATTCTAAATTTTGAGAAAGATATATATTAGAAAGGATTATTATGGAAACAATTCAGAAAGTTACATTAATATTTACTATAATAGGAGCTTTAAATTGGGGCTTAATAGGATTTTTTAATTTCAATTTGGTAGAATCACTATTTGGTATGCAAACTACAATAACTAATATTATCTATGCAATTGTAGGAATATGTGCTCTTATAAATGTAGGTCTCCTATTTACAAAATTTGATTCAAAAGAAAAATAACCACAGGGAATTACCCGACGTGGTTATTTTATTTATGAAATTCTAACTTTTATAACCGAAGATACAACATATGTAATAAGTGGATTATTATTTTCTATTTTAACTTCAACATCATGGTCGCCAGCACCTAAGCCCGATAAATCAACATAAGCTTTAATATTATCAACATCAACTTTATCAAGTGATGATGCTACTCCTTTACAAATTACAGAAATAGCTGAATCAGAAATAATATTTGCAGTTAATCCATCTCCTAAATTCTTTTTACTAATGTTAGTAAGTTCTACAGTTTTTTGTTCTTCATTACCAAAGGTTAAGGATACTGTTATTGTACTTGCAGACATGTATCTAACTCCAGTTGGCTTCGTAAGAGTTACATTATATGTTTTTGCACTATCTGAACCTAAGCCATCTACATTAATAGTAATAGGTATAGATTTAATTTGAGAAATATCTTCCTCATTTCCATAAGCAGTAATTGAATAATCATTATTATTATTTATTAATATTTTGGCAATACTCTTGCCAGAAATTAATGTACCTGTAGTTTTTACTTCAACAGGTATACTTTCTGAATAACTATCAAGAACAACCGTGGCACTTAAAGTACTTGGTACTATTTCTACATTACTTAGAAGTTTTCCAGCATTATCATATGCAACCAAAGCAATATTATCAATATCATAAGACCCTGCCTCAACAAAATCTGGATTAGATAAATCAACTAATGCTTTAATCCAGGCAATTTTTTTAAGAGCACTCTCACTTCCCTTAACTACAACTTCAGATTTAGAAAGTCCAATACTTTTTACACTTAATTTAGAATCTAATTTATCTTGATTAATTAATTCATATGTAACTGATGAAACACTACTAACCTTATTTTTAATCATTACTTGTACATAAGAGGGATCCAAACTATATTTTAAATTATTAATTGATTTTGCATATGTAAAATATACTTTATATGCAGTATCTGAAGCAGTGTATTCAGTTAAATCAAGAGTAACTTCATATTCGCCAAGTTGTTTGGCAAGATATATATCACTTTTTCTACCTGAAATCATAATATTCACATCAGTCGGAGCACCTTCGACAACATAGGCTTCCTCATTATATTTTATATTAACTGGTACATTACTAATAACCTCAGTTTTATCCTCAACAAAAGATATTGCTTTTGAATCAACAAGTAAAAATAATACAATAGCCAATATTAAAGACAAAAATATTAAAAAATTAGGTTTATTTAGAAGTTTATCAAGTAATCCACTTTTTTTCTTAAAAGTTTTTTGAATATTGTAAATTAATCTACTAATAGGTATAACAATTAAAACATCTATTAACTTATATAATTTTCTAAAAAACTTACGCATCTTGTTCCTCCATATTTTCACTATCATCAGCATCAAAGAATATTTCAGATTTATTACTTAGTTCATCTAATAAAATACTTCTAAATTCTTCTGAAGTTAGATTATAGTGTAATTCACTATCAATTGCAATAGAAAGACGACCAGTTTCTTCTGAGGCAACTAATGCAACAGCATCACTTTCTTCTGCAATTCCTAAAGCAGCTCTATGACGAGTACCAAGTTTTTTTGATAAAGCTTGATTCATACTTGTCTTAAAAACTGAACCTGCACATGTTATCTTATCGCCTTGAATAATAACTCCTCCATCATGAAGTGCGGAATTTGGGTAAAATAAAGACTCCAATAAAGAATCAGAAATATCTGCATATATTTTTGTTGAATTTTCAATATATTCTTGTAATGATACTTCTCTTTCAATAACAATTAAAGCACCAATTCTATTTTTTCTAAAATAGTCCATAGCCTTCATAATTTCATTAACAATTTTTTCACGTTCTGAAATTGATAAAACTTTATGTCTTCCTAAAAGTTGTGTTCTACCAATTGATTCTAAAACAGTTCTAATCTCAGGTTGAAATATAACTATAATTGCTAAAGGCCCCCACTCAATTGCATATTCCAAAATAACACCTACTGTATATAAATTTAATAAATCACTTATAAATTTTATTATTAAAATTATTATTACTCCCTTGACAATCAAAGCCATCTTTGTATTATTTTTTACATTCTTTAAAATATAATAAAAAGCAATCCATACAAAGCATATATCTATTACTTTTGTTATTATTGACCATATATTTGCTAAATTCATTTTAACTCTCCTTAACTATTTTATATTATATCAAAAATTATATAAAAGATAAAGGCATAAAAAAATGTGATTTTTCATTCACATTTTTAAAGTATCAACATTTTCAGGTTTCTTTTGAACTTTATCTTTTTTCTTTTTTATAGAAATATCCCTTCTAGATAAACTATTTGAAATGTAACCAATAAGTGCAAATACAAGTAGGGAACTAATTATTATAAAAACAATGTAATACTTTGTAGCAAAGTTAATTAAATTTTCCATATTATTGAGCCTTTATACTTCCTGATGTTGGAACTATTTGAATAAATGTATTTCCATCATTTACTTTTAATTCGCTTCCATCTTCATAGGTATATACAGTTTGACTACTACGACTTTCTTTTTTCCACTTAATTGGTACCATATAACCATCTGAAAAATAATAACCAGTGCCAGAACCAATATTTTTTATATCTTGTCTACCCTTGTTTTCACCATCATTTATTGTATAATTATCTACCTGATATGCAATTATATTTTTAAAATGATATTGCTCTTTGGTAACATAATCAGTATGAGGACCTAGTTCTGTACTTCTTAAATAATATTTATTTTCTTCATCATATGTATAATATACTTTTGTTCCAGATGAATAGACAATAGAAATTTCTTTAGCTGAGGAACTATCTTTTAATGAACCTACATCTATTTCATCAGTACTATAATTTAACAAGTAATTTTTATTTCTTTCTTTTCTTAAGTTACTAGTGCCGTTATTTAATTTTTCAATACTTGTAAATAACGTATGTTCAGAAGATACATTTAATGAGGTATCACGCCAACCAGTCTTAGAATTATCCACAACTACACGTTCAATTCCCAATTTAGAAAAATCGCTTTGAGCCTGAGGACTTTGACCATGGTGGACATATATTGCATCATTTTCAAGTGCGTAATCTAAAAAGTAATGTCTTGCACTTCTTATTGAACCAATTCTTTCAGTATTTTGGTCTATAAATAAAGCTAAATATCTACTTATGCCACCTTCAACTATAATTTCATACATTAAATAAGCATCTTGAAGACCACTTTGTAATGGTCTTGCAACACTAATATTATTAATCATTACAGCAAAGGGTCTTGAAGTAGAATCTTCATTTACTATTTGTACCTTTTTTATTTCAGTAACTTCATTTTTTTCTTTCTTTTTTGTATTATTTGCAGCACTTTTTTTATCTTTATTTAAAATTATAATAGAAACTGTAATTGCAAAAATAATAACTATTAAAGCTATAGAACATATGATTATTTTATTTTTTTTTGTTAATTTTTTCATATTATCCTCCTACTTTCCCTTTCTAAATCTCTTTTTTTTATAGATTGCCTTTTATCATATAATTTTTTTCCTTTACAAATGCCTATTAAAACTTTTGCAAAATTATTTTTTAAATATACTTTTAAAGGTATCAATGTATAACCATTTTGATTAACAATATCTTTTAATTTATATATTTCATTTTTATGTAGTAAAAGTTTTCTTTCATGATATTCATCATGATTAAATATGCTAGCTTCATTATATTTTGCAATAAACATATTTATTATATAACACTCTTTCTCTTTAATTCGCACATAACTATCTTTTATATTGCAAGAACCATTTCTAATGGATTTAATTTCACTTCCATTTAGTACTATACCACATTCAATTTCTTTTTCAACAAAATAATTAAAATATGCAGCCTTATTTGTTATTTGTGTCATTTGTTTCTCCAATAATTTCAAAATCAATTGTGGAATTTTCCTTTGAGGCACCTACAACTTTTACTTTTACTTGGCCACCTAAAGAATATCTAATTTTTCCATCTGAAACAAGTGATAAAAGATTGGGTACATAATTATAAAATCCTTTTAAAGTAGAAATATGTACTAAACCCTCGATTAAATTTGGTAATTTTACAAATAAGCCAAAATTAGTAACACCTGATATAATTCCATCATATTCCTCACCTATATGGCTTTCCATATATTCTGCCATTTTCATATCAAGGACTTCACGTTCAGCGCTTTGTGAATCAACTTCTTTTTTACTTGCTTGTTCACATGCATCTGGAAGATAATTTTCATAATATCTAATTACTGACATATTAATTTGATTTTCAAATAAATATTTATGTAGTAAAGTATGTACCATTAAATCAGGAAATCTTCTTATTGGTGATGTAAAATGAGTATAAATTTTACTAGCTAGACCAAAGTGTCCTATGTTATTTGAACTATAAATAGCTTTTTTCATACTTCTTAAAAGCATATCACTTAATATTTCAAATTCTTTCTTTTCATGAAGTGAATCCAATATATCTTGCATTTTTTTAGGTGTAATATTTTCTGTAGAAACGTCAAGCCTATAACCTAAAAGTTTAACAAAATTAACGAAGTCCTCAATTTTTTCTGGATTTGGTTTACCATGTATTCTATAAACAAATGGTAAATCCATATTATAAATATGTGTTGCAACTGTTTCATTTGCGGCAATCATAAAGTCTTCGATTAGTTTTTCACCCTCTAGCTGTTGTCTTTTAACAACATCAATTGCTAATCCATTTTCATCTTGTACAATCTTAGCTTCATCAAGATCAAAATCAATATATCCACGATTT
Organism: uncultured Mycoplasma sp.; assembly: GCA_964430785.1. Lineage (GTDB taxonomy): Bacteria > Bacillota_I > Bacilli_A > RF39 > UBA660 > UBA6448. Next base: position 8,730 of record CAYSFJ010000011.1, read on the forward strand.
ACCTTTTCTTTTCTTAAAATTTTGGCAAGTTCATGCATTAGTTTTAAATTATCAACAAATTCTTCATATCCAGTAGGAATAATATCTTCCATAATAACTTTATTAACATTTTTATATGTCATTTTCTTTTTACTATTAATAACACTTGGAAAAATATTATGATCTACAATCTTACCTTTTCCATCAATTTTCATTACACAACTAATTGTAAGTCTATCAACACCTTCGTTTAAAGAACAAATTCCATTAGAAAGTTCATGAGGAAGCATTGGTAATACTGTATCTGCTAGGTAAGATGATGTACCTTTTTCATAAGCACTATTATATAGGGGACTTCCCTCTTTTACATAATGGGTAACATCTGCTATGTGAACACCTAAAATGTAATATCCATTTTCTTTTTTTATACTTATGGCATCGTCTATATCTTTTGTATCATCACCATCTATTGTGAAAATTATTTCATCTCTTAAATCTGTTCTACCTTTTATCTCATTTTCAGAAACACTTGTTGCCATGTTTGCGACTTGTGCTTTAACCTCATCTGATACATCCAAAGATATATCATGTTTACAAGCAATAGATAATATATCTACACCAGGGTCATTTTTATGTCCTAGAACTTTTACCACATCTGCTAAGTAAATATTACTAGATAACTCTTTCTGAATTTTTACAAGTACTTTATGACCTTCGACCAAATGAGAACTTGTTTCTTTAGTAAGTTTAATTTTTATTTTTTTCTTTTTATCATCCAGAATAAATTCTAATTCTCCATGATTATTTTTAACCATTTCACCCACTAAAAGATTAATATCTCTTTTTAAAATATTAACAACTATTCCCTCATCATTTTGAACATCTATTTCAACAAAATCTCCATCCACAGCACCATTTAAATTTTCTTTTTTTACAAATGTATCTTCATCTAACTTAGTATCAACAAAACCATTTCCATGTTTATTGATATGAACTATACCAGTTAAAAGTGAAGAACATTTTTCCATTAAAATAAATTTATCTTTCTTACTTTTATGAAGAACTCCTTCGGTTACAAGTGCGTCCATATCTTTTTGAAGTTCTTTATACTCCTCAACTGTGGTTAAATTTAATAAATCATTTATTTCTATTAAACTTAATCCCTTATTTACATTATTTAACTTTTCAATTATACTATTTTTCATTTACATACACTCCATTCACAATCTTTATTTTTTGTACAATCATCTATACTTGATAAAAAATATTCTATATCATTATTATTTTCATCATTACACTGATAATAAAAATCTTTAATACCATCCTCAATCCTTATTATAATTTTATCTTCCTTATTAAAAGTTCCATCCTTTTTCGCAGGATTTTTAGTTTTAAGTATTTTTTCATCAATATAACCACTTTCTATAATAGTCTGAAGATTAATCTCATCCTCATTTAAACATTTATCTTTATTACTAACTAGCATGCAATAAGACTGCGTGCTACTTAAAACCTCCTTTAATAATGTTTCATTATTGCTATCTTTTGAATTTTGGCTTAATTTATTCATACTTAAACCAACAGTAATACCTAAAACAGATATTATTGCAAGAACAACAATTAATTCAACTAAGGTAAAACCATTTTTATTTTTTTTCATCATAATAATATTATATATTACTATTTCAATAATTTCAATTATTAAAAAAAGAAGGTTACCCTTCTTATTCTAAAAATAATATAAAAGAAATTATAAAAAATACTATACCTAGAGCTAAAGTTAATCTACTTATAAATAACTCTGCTCCACGCTCTTTCATATTTTTAAATAATGCTTCATTTCCACCAGTAATAATATTTCCAGCATCAGATGCTTTATTACTTTGTAATAAAACAATAACAATAAGTAGTACTGATACCACTAATAAAATTGTTTCTAACATATTATTTTTCACCACTCTCTTTTATTGCTTCTTCAAGTTCTGCTTTATTCATTTTTGTATAATTTTTTATTTTTTTGTCTTTTGCTATTTCTCTTAATTCCTCAATAGTTTTAATTTTTGATTCATCAGAAGTTTCCTCAATTTGAGATTCAGTAGGAATAGTACCAGTTTCTACAATATAATCAATTTGCTCTTTATTTAGAGTTTCATATTTCATTAATGCGTCAGATAGTAAAATAATAAGTGCCTCATTATCTGCAACAATCTTTTTAGCCTTTTCATAACAATCATCAATTATTTTTCTTGTAGCCCTATCAATTTCTAAAGCAACTTGATCTGAAAAATCTTTACTTTTTGCATAATCTCTACCTAAGAATACATTTTTTTCTCTTTCTTCATATTGCATTGGTCCAAGTTCACTCATACCATATTCTGTTACCATGCTTCTTGCAATAGCAGTAGCCTTTTTAAAATCGTCAGAAGCCCCTGTACTCATTTCGTGTAAGAAGTGTTCCTCACTAACACGACCACCAAGTAAACCAGTAATTCTTCCTAATAATTCATTTTTTGTCATTATTGAAAGTTTTTCTTCTTTAGGAAGCATCATAGTATAACCACCTGCCATACCACGTGGAATAATTGTTATTTTATGAACAACTTCAGCATATTCATTTTTAAGTCCAATAACAGCATGTCCTGCTTCATGTAAAGAAACAAGTTTCTTTTCTTTTTCAGTAATTTTTCTAGTTGTTTTAGCCGGTCCAAGAAGCACTCTATCAGTAGCCTCATCAATTTCATCAATTGTTATTCTGTCTTTATTACGACGAACAGCAAGTAACGCAGCTTCATTTAAAAGGTTTTCCAAATCAGCACCACTAAAACCTGGAGTTCTTGCTGCAATTGCAGAGAATTTAATTGATTTATCTAATATTTTATTTTTTGCATGAACTTTTAATATTGCTTCTCTTTCATTAGAATCTGGAAGACTTACAGTAACTTGTCTATCAAATCTTCCTGGTCTAAGTAATGCAGGATCAAGTACATCAGGTCTATTTGTTGCGGCAATAATTATTATTCCTTCATTAGCACCAAATCCATCCATTTCAGTAAGAAGTTGATTTAGTGTTTGCTCTCTTTCATCGTGTCCACCGCCAAGACCTGTTCCTCTTTGACGACCTACAGCATCTATTTCATCAATAAAAATTAAACAAGGTGCATTTCTTTTGGCTTCTTTAAACATGTCTCTAACTCTTGATGCACCAACGCCAACAAATAATTCAACAAAATCAGATCCACTTATATAGAAAAATGGTACATTTGCTTCACCAGCTATAGCCTTTGCAAGTAAAGTTTTACCAGTTCCTGGAGGACCTACAAGTAAAACGCCTTTTGGTATTCTAGCACCCATACTTTGGAATTTCTTCGGATTTTTTAAAAAATCTATTAATTCCTCAACTTCATCTTTTTCCTCTTTAAGACCAGCAACATCTTTAAAAGACTTTTTATCTTTATCATCACTTAATCTTGCTTTACTTCTTCCAAAATCCATAGAATTTTTGTTAGAACTAGCTAATTTATTAAATAAAGAATATGCTACCATTACAACTATAATTATTGGTAAAACATTTACAACAATATATAGTATTGTACTAGATCCAGGATCTTTATTTGTATCATATTTTTCAATATTATTTTTTTGAACATATTCAATAATTTGTGGAATTTCATCCTCAACAACTTTAGTTTTAAAAGACTCACCATCTTTATACGAAGATAACTTTCCCTCAACATAATAAATTGATTCACTACTTTTTGGTGTTATAACAATTTCCTCAACTTCATCATTTTCTAATGCAGTAAGAAGTTTTCCTGTTGATAAATCATTAACAGTCACACCTTGAAATTGTAAAACTACCATTATAAGTCCTATTATTAAACCCATTACTAAATAAGGTCCTAATAATTTTATAAAAGAAGTTTTCTTTGCATTTTTCATTTCATCATTTCCTTTCGCATAAAAGTATTATATCACACTTTTCATTTTTTCCTATATCAAATTTACTTTTTTTAATACCAGGTATCCATAATATATTATTTTTACTATCAATTACAATTGGAATATTATTTCTTTTATCAATATCTATTTTTTCATTAATAAGTATATCTTTAACTTTTTTTGTACCTAAATTTTTAACTTGCATTTTATCACCAGTTTTTCTTGTTCTAATAATAAGTGGAAGTTTTATTTTTGATGAATCAAGTCGTAAAACAAAATTACTATTACCTGTATAACTTGAAACTTTACGAATAATATATTCTTTATTTTCAAAATGATTATTAAATTCTACAGAATAATTATCCATAAGAAGTTCTTTTTTTATTACAAGTTCACTATATTTTTTTTGAGCAATATAACCATTACTTAAATTAATTTTAACATTACTTTTTTTAGAATCAATTAACTTCAAAATTTCCATTAATGTATTATCATTAATTTCTAAAATATCATTTTTTTGAATATCCTTAATTAAATATTCTATAGTTTTTCTTCGAATAAAATTCTTTTCTTTCTTCAGGATATCTAAATTAATTATATTTTCCTTTATAACATTTAATTTTTTTATATAACTACTTATAAAATCATCATATTCTTCAAGTTCTTCACTAAATTTTAAATATTTTAAATGTATATTTTTTTCTTCTTTTTTCAAAAATGGAATAATATTTTTTCTGTAACGATTACGTATATGTTCATCACTATTATTTGTTTCATCTATAAAATATTTAATGTGTTTATTATCTAAATATTCTAATATATCCTTTTTAGTTACATATAATAATGGTCTTAAATACATATTATTTTCTTTTTTTATCCCAATATAACCAGATAGTTTAGAACCCCTTGATAAACGCATTAAAATAGTTTCAATTAAATCATCGCCATGATGAGCTGTAAGAATGTATTTTGCATTATACTTTTCAAAAAGTTCATAAAAAAATTCATATCTTTTATTTCTTGCATTACACTCAAAATTAGCTAGTGAATTGAATGTGAGATTAATTCCTTCGAATTTCAAATTATTTTTAATACAATAATTTTTAACATAGTTATATTCAATTATAGAATTTTCTCTTACATTATGATTAACACAAGCCACAATAACATTACTTGTTATAGATTTTATTATATCTAAAAGGCACATGGAATCCGGTCCTCCAGAGCAAGCCACAATAACAGTATCTTCTTTAGATATTTTAGATTTTAAAAATTCAATTACATTATTCATACGATTAATATAATACCAAATTATTTTTGTTTTACAAGTATTTTTTGTGTTTTTTTATGATTTAAAAGGTGATATTCCTCCAATGTAGAAATATTTTCATTATGCATAAAATATGAAACATCTTTTCCAACATACCTTAAATGCCAACATTCATATGAAAAGCCAGTAATATTTTCTTTACCTTTTGGATATCTTAAAATAAAACCATATTTATATGAATTTTCATGTATCCATTTTACCTCATCGAAAGTATCATCAAAATTATCAACAATAACACCATTTATTATTAATGCAAAATCTAATGCAAGACCAGTTTGATGTTCAGACTCTCCTGGTAAAGCAACTGTTTTATATGCAGATAAACCCTTTTGCATTAAATTGTATTTTAATATATATTCTTGATATTCATATGGTCTATATCCAGAATCAACAATCATGTTTATTCCATTAGAAAGTCCTTCCGTACGAAAATCCATAAACATTTTATATGTTTCTTCATCTAAGTAAGTTAACATACCCTCTATTAATTTTGGGGTTTCCAATAAATTTACTTTCACTAAATTTTCTGGAACAAACCCTTTATCTAATGGATAAAATTTATTTACTAAAATATCTTTATTCATTTTAGAACCTTAACATTATAAAGAAGCATATCAATAATTTCTCCATTTAAAATACTTTCTGGATCACTACTTTCAAAATTTGAACGATAATCTTTAACGAGCTTATAAGGTTCTAAAATATAACTTCGAATTTGACTACCAAAATTTATGCTATCATTATTTTTAAGTTTATTTGTTAATGATTCATTTTTTTCAAGTTCTAATAGATATAATTTATTTTTTAAAATTTCCATGGCTATTTCTTTATTACGAAGTTGACTTCTTTCGTTTTGAACTGCTACCACTATCTTCGATGGAATATGGGTTATTCTTACCGCAGAGTTACTTGTATTAACACTTTGGCCACCTGCTCCGGAAGAATGATATACATCTATCTTTAAGTCATTTTCATTTATTTCAATATCAATATTCTTTTTAATTTCAGGAGTTACATTTACAGAGGCAAACGAAGTATGTCTACGAGAATTTGAATCAAATGGAGATATCCTTACAAGTCTATGAACACCACTTTCATATTTCAAAAGACCATAAGCATTTTCCGAAGATATTTTTATATTAGCTGACTTAATACCGGCTTCTTCACCTTTCTGCATATAAATAACTTCATATTTAAATTTATTTTTTTCACAAAACTTTTCATACATCTCAAGAAGCATATTTGCAAAATCACAACTTTCTGTTCCACCTGCTCCTGGATGAATTTCTAAATAACAATTAAGACTATCAAATTCTCCCTTAAAATATGTTTCATATTCTAAATCTTCAATTCTTTTTGATAAATTCATGATTTCTTCATCAGTTACTAAATCTATAAGTTCTAAATCATCACTAATTTCTTCGTTTAAAAAGTTATATTCTTTTACCTCTTTCTGCTTTCTACTAAGTGATGTTAAAACTTCTGTTGATTTTACTGAATCATTATAAAACCCTTCCTCTAAGGTTTTATTTTTTAATACCTCTATTTCTTTATTTAATTTATCAATGTCAAAGTGACCTCCCAATAACTTCTAATCTTTCTTTCAAACTATTTAATTTTTCTATCATATTTTTTCCTCTCTTATTGTAAATTCATCATTAAAATAGAATTTCTAGCTAATTATATTTTATGATAAATTTTGTTTCTTATTTACAAAAATAGTATAGCATATAAAAAAAGAAAAAGATATTATTATCCCCTATAATTAGGTCCAAACCAATATCTAGCAACAATATCTGCAATAAATAACGAAGCTAAAATTAAAGAAATAATATTAACTTTTTTCTGATTTTTCATATTAACAAATCTATTTAATAATGGCTGAACTATATATATGCCAAACAAAGCAATAATACCAAATTTTAAATCTGGTATAAGGGCAATTCTTCCTTGATAATTTAATATATCATTGCTATAGTCCCATAAGCTTCTAAAATTACCACCAGTAAAATCCATAATATATGTTGAAACAAGTTCTACTAAAGTAGCAAATATCACTGATTCAAAAAATAAAATAAAAGGCCTTAAATTAATTTTACCAACATTTATTTTATTATCTTTGAATCTATAAAATATACCTATTATAATTATTCCACCACATCCATATATAGGAAGCCATGGTCCAAATAATACACCACGATTACATATAGTATTAAATTCAAAAATATATACTAATTCTTCATAAATCCAACCAATAAAGGCATATGATATAAAAAATAATATTAAATCTCTTAGAAAAATAAATTTACTTTTATTTAAATATTTAACACCAAATAATTTATCCATAATACACCTCACAATATTAGAGTAACATATGTTTTTATATTCAAAAATAGTATTTTTTAATTTAGACAAATTATTTACATAATTTACATACTACATTTTAATAAATAATAATTGATTTTTAATTATATTTATAAAAACCCTCTTTTGTAGACTTACCAAGTTTTCCTTCATCAATATATTTTTTTAAAAGTTTAGCTATTGCTTTAAAATTATATGGAGCTAAAAATGATGGTATTTTTAAATACATTGAAACAATTTCATATGCTGTTTTTAGACCAACAACATCAAGTATTTCAAAAGGTCCTTCAGGTGAACCAGTTCCTTTTTTCCAAGCTAAATCTATACTTTCAACATCTGAAATATCATTTGCAAGTAAATCTAGAGCGGAAAACAAAAATGGTATTAACATTGAATTTAATAAGTAACCAGACTTTTCTTTATAAAGTGGTAAAGCAATCATATTAATACTTTTAGCAAAAACTATTACTTTTTCAAAAGATTCATCACTTGTATATTTTTGTTTCATTACCTCTGCAGTATTATTTTTCCAAATTGAATTAGCAAAGTGTAATGCCAAAAAATTTTCTTTATTATCTAAAAATTTAACTAATTTACTAGGTAGCATAGTCGATGAATTAGTAACTACAATTACACTGCTTTTTAATATTTCATTAATTTTAGAATAAACATCTTTTTTTGCATCAAAATTTTCACTCATACTTTCAATTACTATGTCAGCACTTTCTAAAGATTTTTTTAAATCTAATTCAATTTTTATATTTTTAAAAGCTTCTTCTACTCTAGCAACGGACTTTATCTTATCAAATTTATCACTTATTTTTAATCCTGGTAATACATAATTATTTTTATGCATTAAATTAATTTCCTCAATATAAGTTTCTTTTAACTTTACAATTTTTGGAAGTGCTCTATTTTTACTTTCCTCACTACGAAGCCATATTGTAACATTTTTACCAGCATATGCACATTGAAATGCAATTTGACTTCCAAGTACTCCTCCACCTAAAACTGTAACATTATTCATTTAAATTTCTCCTCTCTATAATAAATTTGGTTAATAATTTGTATAATTAACTTCACCATTTTATGAAGTTAACATTATTATATCAAAAAATTTATATTTAATAACTACTTTATTTATCAAAGTCTGGTTTGCAAATCTACATTTGCCTTTCTGTTTTATCAACTAATTGTGATGGATATCTTACAACATTTTGTTTAGAATCAAATATAACAGCTTTTGGAAAATAAGAATTTATTAAATCTATTTCACTATCAGTAAATGTATTATTTTTTATACAAACTCCTGTAACTAGTGATGAAGGTATACCACCAGGAATAGCTGACCAATAATTTGTTTTCCAATCAAAATTTTGACGCATGTCATTTCCCACTGGTGATAAAGGTTCTATAAGATTTTCCAATAAACTTAGCTCTGAATCTGTATATAATTGTTTGTAATTTGGATTGCAACTTTTTTGATATTCAAATTCAAAATAATCTAAATGTAATAAATATTTCATTATAGGATTATCTTCATCAAAAAACAAAAGAACATCATCGCCTTTATTTAAACGGCTAAAATTATCTTCGGCTAAATCTCCACGAAAGTTACAGTTATAATCATCATCTTTCATTCGTGAAATAAAAGTGCAAAAACAACCCTCTTGTTCACTTTCTAACTTTCCAAACCATTCACTAGCTAGAATTCCATATTGTGATATAGTTTGTAATACCTCTAAATTATTTGAACAACGATGATTAATCATATTCTTTTGAATTATAACTTGTTCATTCTGATCAATTTCCATAGGTTTTATTTTAAATTCATTAACATGATTGCACAAATTTAAATATAAATTTTCTAATTTTGATATCTCATTTTTCTTTTTAGAATCATCTACCCAATTGTATATAGAATTATAATCAGATAATTTTTTGAGTTCTGCAGAAACTTCTCCCAAATTTTGTCCTTCAATTTTTACCATATGTCACTTATTAAAAAGAAATAATAATTACTTCTTTTTAATTTACTCCTTTCTAATGTACTATATAAAATGCATTTTTTACTTAATAACTAACCTACTTTCATTTACATAATATCAACTTATGATTTATTATGCAACACAAATATGTAAAAGAAGATATAAATAGTTATATAACTTTTATAAAAAAAAATTTGTCATATAAATTTGTTAACAATTAAATAGAAAGATGTAACAACTAAATTATACTTTGAAATTATTTATTACTTTTACCCATCAATAATTATAAATAAATCACTTATTATTTCTTTTTATTTTTATAAACATACCCATTATACCAAAAATTATTGCAATTGGTATCCATTCTAAATTCACATTAAATAAAGGCATTTTTGAAATAAAATGTGGAAAACTTGTTATATTATATAAAAGCTTTAATATTGAAAGAATAAATGTACTTAAAATGCTAAATATATATACTAATTTATTTTTAACATTAAAGATAGAAAGTCCAATTAAAATTATAGTAATTGGATAAATAATATTTAATATAGGTGATGCAATATTAATAATTTTTTCAAGGCCTAAATTTGATATAAATAGACTTACAAATGTAATTATACTAACCCAAGTTTTATAGCTAAATTTTGTTAATTTTTCATAATTTGTGGCTACTGTGCTTGTTAAACCAACCCCTGTTGTAAAAGATGCTAAAAGTACAGCAATATTTAAAATTATACCTTTATCCTTTAAAACTGAATTAGATATATTTTTAAGAAGCAGGCCTTGATTTACGCTTATATTATTTCCAAAAGATGCTCCTATAAAAATAAGTCCAACATAAATTATAGTTAAACAAAAAATTGCAATAATTGAAGAATTTATTAATATTTTCTTTCTTTGAATTTTTCTATAATTTGCCCTTTTTAAATAATTATACATCATCATTGAAAGAGAACTTACACATAAAAGATCTAGTGTTTGATAGCCCATATTTAAACCCTCTTTTATAGAATCTAAATTAGAAACATTTGTTACTAAAGTCCCTTTACTTGCCTTTACGCCAATAAGTAAAAATATACAAATAAAAATAATTAAAATTGGTGTCAAATATTTACCAATCATATCAATTACTGAAGTTGAATTAAAAGAAAATAAAAATACTAAAATAAAATAAATAATAGAAAATATTATCATACTATTAAAATTAAACATTTCAAAACTAACAGCACATGTTCTTGGTACAGCAATTAAAGGTCCTAAACATGTAAGTATAAATACTTTTAATATTTTTGAAGGTAACTTACCTATTTTATTAAATACTTTATCTTCATCATTATCATTTTTAATAAAAGCATATAAACCAAGTGTCACTAAAAAAACATCTCCGATTAAAAAGAAAAAAAGAGACAAAGGCCACTTCATACCACTATATGCTCCAACATAAATAGAAAATATAATATTTCCAGCACCAAATATTATTGAAAATAATGATAATCCCAAAATAATAGAATCTTTAAATTCATTTTTCATAGCAACCTCTTAATATATTTAAATTATAACACATTTTGAATAAAAATATTTTAATGTCCTATTTATTAACATAAAAGAGTATTAGCATATTAACTAATATTCGTATTTTTTGCAATATAATACTAACACCATGAATTACAGGTAATTCTTATCGTATAAAAGATAAAATTGCAGAAACCGACTCTAGAACCAATAAATACAAAGAATGGAATAAAATAAAATCAATTAAAATTATATTTTATGCCGAGAAAACTTTTGACAAGTAAGGAAATTGGAATAAAAAAGGAGTTATATATCAACCTAAGATACAAAAATTTTATAAGGTTTTTATTTTGACATTTACAGTAAACATAATTTCAATTAAATAATATAGAAAACATAAACAAATTATGATATACTTTTACCAGGAGAGATTGGATATTGATAAAAAAGAAATATTATCTGCATTAGAACAAGAAAAAGAAAAAACAAATATACTTGGGAGGTCACTTTGACTTAACAGTATTTGATGCAGAAGGTGGATTTTTCAAAAAGAAAAATAGAGTAATAATGACTGTTATTCCAACTAAAGATTATTTTAAAGTAAATGGAGGAATACATTTAATAGATGAAAAAGCATTTATTTCAATAACAGATAATTATGAAGTTATGAATAAAAATGTTAAAATAAATTAAGAATAAAACATATAGAAATGATAAATGAGGTGAATAAATATGTTTGAAAAAAAATATGACATATGTGTATTTGGAGGTTTAGCACTAGATCAAACCTATTATCAACATGAAGATGGCAGTTATAGTGAAACTCCTGATGCATTGTACAATGGTGGTAAGGCAGGTAACCAAGCAGTTGCCGCTTCTAGAGCAGGTGCAAAAGTTGTCTTAATATCTAAACTAGGTAAAAATGACATCGGTGAAAAAATGATAAATAATTTAAAATTTAATGGTGTCGATACAGTAGGAGTTGAACTTGTTGAAAATTTAGAAAATGATTATTCTGATATTTATATAAATATTTTAGACAAAGACAATGAAATAATCAGACACGGAAATTGTATAGACAGTTTTGATACAGAAATGATAGAAAGAAATAAAGATTTAATCTTAAACTCTACAATTGTAGTCTGTCAATTAAAATGTCCTATAGAAGTAACAAAAAAATTATTGGATTTTTGTTATGAACATAATAAAAAAGTTATAATGACACCTTGTAGACCAAATAAATTAATAGGTCAATTAGAATTATTAGATAAAATTACTTATATTACATGTAACAAAAGTGAATGTGAAACAATTTTTGGTACAAATGATATTGAAAAATGTATTAAACAATATCCTAATAAGCTAATTGTAACTCTTGGTAGTGAAGGCTTAGTATATTATAATGGAGAACGCATTGTTAGAATGCCAAGTCTTAATGTAAATGTTTTAGATACAACAGGTGCAGGAGATACCTTAAATGGAAATTTGGCTTACTTATTATCTCAAGGAATGGATTTAAGACATGCTTTAAGAAGATCAATGTATGCTTCTACAATGAAAATACAAGTAAAATCCGCTCAAGCAGGTATGCCATATAAAGAAGAATTAGACGAATATATTTCAAATTATAGAAATAGAGATTTTAAATACAAAAAAGAACTAGATTCTGCAATGAATATTATAAAAAATGCATATTTTAGAATTAGATCAAATAAAGATTTATACATAAGAGTAAAAGAAGATAATACATTAGTGACGAATATTGATGTTGAAACAGAAAAATATATTATAGATTCAATAAAAAAAGAATTTAAAGAAGACAACTTCTTATCAGAAGAAAGTAATCCAAAAGGAGTTTTACTAGATAGAACTTGGGTTATTGATCCAATCGATGGAACAAGTCAATTTATTAATAATAGTAGTGATTGGGGAATACAATTAGCCTTTTATGATAATAAAGAAACACAATTTTCTATAATTTATTTACCAAAAAAAGATGAAATGTATTATGCATGTTTAGGCAAAGGAGCATACTTAAACAATAATAAAATAATGAAAGAAGACAATATCAAGCCACTAAAACAATGTTTGATAGAATTCAGTGGTTCAATAGAAAAAGAATTAGATAGTAAAATAGTTGTATTTAAAAAATTACATGAAAATAACGAAAGAAAAGTAGCTGATTTCAGATATATAAATTCTAGTTGTTTAGCCTTTACTAATTTAGCTAAGGGTGTTACATCTGGCTTAATTTTATCAACAAAAAAATATTGGGATATAATGCCTGGAATATTGATTTGCAAAGAGGCAGGTATTAACATGTACAATATGGACTTTGAAAATAGATTAACATTATTAACAGGTAATGAAGAAATAAAAAATGTTGTATTGTCTTCTCCTGATATAGAGTTAGAAACAGAAAAAAGTATGGCAAAAATAAGAAAATAATTAAAATTCATAAAAAGTACTATTAATAAAAAAATATTTAAATATAATTAATAGTGCTTTTTTTAATTATGTCCAACTTGGCATAATTATATATAAAAAAAGAGCAAACCATTTCTGATTTACTCAATAAATTGTAATTTAAAGAACTAACCTTTTTACTCTTTCAACATAATCATCTGCATAATTTATGCTAATATATCCGTGATAATATCCTTGTAATATTTCAAGTTCACTATTTGGTATTAAATGAAAAATTTTAGTTGTTGATTTTTTCATAATAGGTCTTTCTTTACTTCCAACTAATACGAGGTCTTTGCTTTAGTATGCGATAAAGTGTTTTTTACTTCATAATTAGAATTTGATTTCATAAAAACAATTAAATTATCTTTTGTAATTTTACAAGTATCATCATAATATAGAGCAAACAAGCTTTTTTAAGTTTCAAACTTTTAAATTGTAGTTTTGAAACCATTTTTTACTTATCAAACAATATGATAAATTAAATATTGGCTCTATCATTTTATAGGTAAAGTCCATTGAGATTACCAAAGCACTTTCAATAATAGCATATTCACATATATTAAGATTTTTAGATAATATTTCTAATAAAATTTGTCCGCCTAATGATAACCCTCCAATTAGTTTTACTTTTCTATTATCAACTAAAACTTCATAATTTTCGACATTTGAAATTATATTTTTGCAAATTAACTTTTTAGAATTGCTACTAGTTGGTATATTTTCTTTATTTGTAAGATTTTTTTTATTGTATATATTTCGCTATTAGAAAACTCATTTAGAATTTAAATAAAATTTAATTTTATTACTTATTCTACCTGATGTTTACTATATGTTTTCTTTGTACAAATTAATGATATAACCATCATAAAAATATAAGTAATTATAATCATCATAGGTAAATCAATAACTATATTTCCTAACTTATATGATACCATTTGAGAAAAGTTTGAATAAATTGCATTATAGGGCATTAAGAATAATATTTTATTTAATATTCCAAAAGCTGATTTTGTGCTCAAAAATACTGGTAACATAATAATAGCAATATCAATTACTAATACTGTCATAGGATTTTTCAGTTTAGATGAAAAGAATAATATTAATCCCACCATACCAAACAATACTGTATATGAAATCACTATATTATATAAAAATGACTGGAAGAATGTTAGTGCATATGGACTTAATATGTTAGAAAGTTGTATTGGTAAATTTCCTCCATCTGTACCAAACATTAAGAATATTGTTCCTATTGCAAATATTAAATATATTGTAAATACTAATGTTGCAAATATATAAGATGCGATTATTTTCGCACTTACACCTTTACTTTTTCCATACTTTGTGGTTAATAATATTTTATCTGTACCATTTTGATACTCTCCAGCAAAAACAGATGCTAAACATATACATATAGCAATAACTCCAAATATAAGTAATTCATAAGTGTTATACAAATTAGAATATCCATAATAAAAATCATATTCAAACGGTGTTTTTGCATTATTAAACTTCTCTAACCAATATTCTTTTTCTTGAGGTGTATATTTTTTTCCATCAAAGCTTTGATTTAATTCTTCTTCTATTCTTTGTTGTCTTGTTTCATAAAAATCTTTCTGTTCTTTTAAATTTAGATTAAATAATTCAGTTATATAGCTAGTATTATAATTTGCATATACACGGTTTATATTTATTAATAAATCAAGTCTATTATTTAAATATTCATTATAAATTTCAATACTAAAATCCTTTTCTCCATCACTATTTGTAATAA
>CAYSFJ010000011.1:24187-25897 GCA_964430785.1 uncultured Mycoplasma sp.
TTTCTTTTGATAATCCCTTTAATGCAGCAATATACATTAAAAAATCATAAGCTGTAAAATCTGGATAATATCCAAAATCTTGTGGTAAATAACCAAGAATTTGTCTGTAATCCTCCCCTAGTTTTTTTATATCTGTTCCATCATATTTAATTTGACCAGAAGTTGGATTTTGAATATCACATATCATTCTCATAAGTGTTGTTTTTCCTGCTCCATTTGCACCAAGCAATCCATAAACTCCTCGTTTTAGTTTTATAGAAACTCTATCCACTGCAATTTTATTTTTATATTGTTTTGTTAGCCTATCTATTGCAAGTTCCATATATAATCATCCTCCTCTTCATAAAATTGATAAACAGCTTTTATAAAATAAAATACTGTTATAATTAATAAACCTAACCATACTAAAACACTTGAAGTTTCATAAACACTAGGAAACTTTATATTAATTTTAAATAAAATCGCATTGATTAATAACATTATCGTCATATTTACAATTTCGTTTGACTTATTTTTTAATAAACGCATTGTTAAAATATTAGCAACATTAGTTATCATAAATGACACTAAAAAATAAAGAATTAATAAATAACTTTCCTGTTCAAAATGAGTTCCAGTCATAACTGCAAATACTGTCATTATACATAAATTAATAAATGTATTAATTATTAATTTAATTGAAATCAATTCTTTTAAGTCCATTTTACAACTCATTTCAATTTCATACATATTATATTTAAAACTTTTCTCTAACTCCATTATTTGAAGAAATGCTAATATTGGCATTACAAGTGATAAAATTAGCCTTGTTTTCTCAAAATTCATATATTTTATAACTAATATTCCTATCAATAATAGAATAAATTGGAAAAGAAAAGTAATTTTACTCATAAAAGGAATATATCTTTTTATCTTTTCAAAATAGCTTTCCTTTACTGTTATTTCTGTATTTGTTATTCCCATTTTTAATATTTCAATTGATTGCCTTTTTTTATTTTCATCTATACTTGGCATTTCTCTTTTGTTTAAAATTTCTCTCCACTTATCCATCAAATTAAAAGTCCTCCTTTCCTAAATACCTACTCAATTTTTCTATTCCCTGCTTTAGTCTTGATTTAATTGTAGGTACTTTTTCATCAAGTATTTTAGATATATCTTTAATTTTCAAATCTTCATAATATTTCAAAATAATTACTTCTTTTTGTTTTTCTGGTAGCTCTTTTAATGCTTTATCAATTGAAACTTTTTGTTCTATTCTTGATAATTCAGTAGAATTTTTTTCTTTATAAGTTTGATTATCATCTAATTCTTCTAACTCCACTTTATTCTTATCAAAATAAGTGTTACATACATTCATTGCTATTGTAATTAAATAACTTTTAAATTTTCCTCTATGTTTATAAGTTCCTATATATTTAATCAATATCAAGAATGTTTCCTGTGTTAAATCATAAGAAAGTGAGCTATTTCCTGTTTTATAAAAACAAAATTTATAAATATCATCATAATATTTCTCAATTAATATCTCTAATAATTCTTTATTTCCGTGCTGTATTTTATAGATTAATTCTTTATCTTCCAAGTAAATACCTCCTTCTTTCTTTTATAAACTAGCTTACATATAATATAACCTAAAAAAATATAAAAAAGATTTAAAAATTGTAAATGGTAATATGGAATTGGACAAAAATGTCAATATAGAAATTGGAC
>CAYSFJ010000012.1:0-24235 GCA_964430785.1 uncultured Mycoplasma sp.
AAGTGTCCAACTTTAAAATTGACATTTTTGTCCAAAAAAATATTGACATTTACATCTCATTTCGAAAAAAGCAATTTTTTTAAAGTTTTCGAAATGGTTATATATATTTAATAATATTCAAAAAAAAATTACACAGTATTTTTATCGTTTTTATAATAAAAAAAAGACTGGATGACCTTAGTCAATTCCAGTGCTCATAATCAAAGAATATCAAAAATCAGAGTGTTTGTCAAATAATTTTATCTGATTATATTAAACTAAAACGCGCCTTAATCTATATTTGCTTATAGATTAAAGCGACTATCACTAAACTGGTAGCACTCGCATAGAGTTTACGAGTAAGCTTCCTTTTTTATTTTATGTAAGTTTTTCTCTTACATACTTAATATAGCATATTTTATTATCTTTTTCGATTAGTTTTGAGTTAATTTATTACTTTAGAAATTTCATTTATTACTTTCTTTTCAATTCTTGAGATATAACTTTGAGATATACCTAGCATATTAGCAACTTCTTTTTGAGTAAATTCCTTTGTATTATTTAAACCATATCTAAGCATCATAATTTCTTTATCTCTTTTGGATAGATTATTTATTTCATTTGCTAAAAACTCTCTATTCACTTTATCTTGAAATTGTCTATCAACAATATCTTCCTTAGTTCCTATTACATCAGAAAGTTTTAATTCATTACCTTCAGCATCAAAATTTAATGTATCATCAAGTGAAACATCATTTTTACTTTTTTTATTTTTTCGAATATGCATAAGAATCTCATTAGAAATACATCTTGATGCATAAGTAGCAAGTTTAATATTTTTATCTATTTTATATGTATTAATACCTTTGATTAAACCAATAGAGCCAATTGATACTAAATCTTCGATATCATAACCAGTTGTTTCATATTTTTTAGCAAGAAATACGACTAATCTTAAATTATGTTCAATAAGTTTATCTTTAGCATAATTGTCTCCGGATTTAGCAAGCACTAAATATTTAAGTTCTTCTTCTTTACTAAGTGGCGGTGGAAGTTTATCTGTAGCTCCCACAAAAAAAACTTCTTCATACTTTAAAAATAATTTTAATAATAGTCTTTTAAACATAACCATCCTCCTTTAAACTTTTATTTAATAAACACTCTACTCCATCACTAAATTTAATAGAGCTTTCACCAATTAAATAATTATATATTTTTTTATTATTTAAAATTATATAACTAGGTTTATAACATTTCATAAGATGCAAACCATTAATTGTAATAACTGGTACATATACTGGTGATCTAATATTATATATTTTTTCTAATTTATTATTTCCAACTATAATAATATTTTTTTTACTTATAGGATCTTTTAAATTATTACCATTATCATAAAAAGATATTAAATTAAATTCTATATTATCAAAAACTATTTTAATTTTATAATAATCACTATACGTATTTTTTAATTTACTATTACATTTATAATATATATAAAGTATTATAGGACCTATTATTAAAATAATTATATAATTTAAATTAAAGTTAGAATTATTATCCCTTATTAAGTATAAGAAGCCCGCTAAAGTAATGGAAATTATATAAAAATATATAATATTAGATATTGTATATTTTATTGATTTATAACCAAAAGCGACTATTACCATAATTACACTTATTAATATTTTTAATAAAAATAAAACTATATTATTAATTTTTAAAAATAATAAAAATATAGATAACACCCCTATTAAGGAAGATAAAATATAATAATAAATTTTTCTATTTCTTTTTAAAGTAAATGATACGGTAAGAAGTATTAAAAAATCATATATAAAATTAATTATACATACTAAATCAATATAAACTGTCATATCATCACCAACACTATTTTACAAGAAAAGAAATAAAAATTATGTCAAATAATGTCTAAAAGTTATTTTATATTTTATTTCGAAAAAAGTTATTTTTTTAAAGTTTTCGAAATAACTATATATTTTGTATCAAGTAAAAAGAAATGACAACGCCATTTCCTTTTACCATTGTAAAACTAAAATAAAAAGTGCCTCAATCTATATTTGCTTATAGATTAAAGTGTGAACCCATTTATGGTAGCGCTCGCATAGCAATTACGAGTGGCTCCACTAATTTGTAAGACATTTATCTTACAAATTAAATATAGCAAAAAATATAATGAATTTCAACCGTTTTCGAAGTAAAAAAATATAATTTTTGCAAACATTTGTTATTAACATAAATTCTAACCAATGGTATCATTAATATAGGAAGTAACCGTTAGACGGGCGCTACCACTCAACTATTCTTTTAAAAGAAAGCGAGGTGGTCCTATGAAGAAGTCAACTAAAGTATTTTTTACATATTGGATAATATTAAATATAAGTTTTATAATTTTGGCCAGTTTAGTCATTATTTTAATTCTTATATTAAAATAAAAAGTGCCCAGCTTACAGTAATGTAAGTTGAGCTTTTACTATTAAACTGGTAGCGCTCGTCAATCCAAAAACGATTGCTTCCTTTTTTTATTTTATGTAAGTTTTGTTCTTACATACCTAATATAGCATATTTTATTTAGTTAGTCAATTAGTCTTGACTTCTTAAGAATGGAGGAATTTCATAATCATTATCTAAAATCTCTGGTGTTTTTCTTTTAGGAAGTTGTCCATCAAATAATGTTTCATTACTAATTTCTTCATCAAATCCTGTTGCAATTACAGTAACAATAACTTCGTCTTGAAGATTTTCATTTTTAATTGCACCGAAAATAATATTAACATCATTATTTGCTGCCTCTCTAACAGTTTCAACAGCATCCTCAATTTCAAATAATGTAAGGTTATTACCACCTGTTACATTGACAATAGCATTTTTTGCACCTTCAATAGTTTCTTCAAGAAGAGAATTTGATACAGCTTGTTTAGCGGCCTCAATTGCCCTATTTTCACCAGCAGCACAACCAATACCAATAATTGCTGTACCACTTTTTTCCATAACTGTTTTAACATCTGCAAAGTCAAGGTTAATAACTCCAGTAACAGCAATAAGGTCAGAAATTGATTGTACACCTCTATGAAGTACATTATCAACTTCTTTAAATGCATCATCAAATGATGTAGTTTTATCTATAATATCTCTTAAACGATCATTAGGAATTACAATTAAAGTATCAACATGTTTCTTTAAATCATCAAGTCCTAAAAGAGCATTTTCCATTCTTCTTTTACCTTCGAACTTAAATGGTTTTGTAACTATACCAACAGTAAGTGAACCAAGTTCTTGAGCTATTTCTGCAATAATTGGAGCAGCACCAGTACCAGTTCCACCACCCATACCACAAGCAACAAAAACCATATCAGCACCAGTTAATGCTTCCTCAAGTTCACTTTTACTTTCTAAAGCAGCGGCTCTACCAACTTCAGGATTTGCACCAGCGCCTCTTCCACCAGTAATATTTTTACCTATTTGTATTTTATTAGGGCATAATGAAGCATTAAGTACTTGTAAATCTGTATTTACAACATAAAACTCTACACTTTGTACTCCTTCTTCAATCATTCGGTTAACGGCATTACACCCGCCACCTCCAACACCAATAACTTTTATCTTTGCTACTTGATCCATTACTAAATTTGACATCTATTTTCCTCCTTAATTATCAAAAAAATATCCATATATTTTACCAAGAAGAGAATTTTCGGATATGTTTACTTTTTTTGAAGTTCCCCCAAGTTCTTCTTGCTGTTCCAAATCAAATATTGATATCTCTACATTTCTTAACTTTAATCTACTATTATAGTATTTAATAGCACCTACCACATTTGAATATTTATTATTTCTAACTCCAAGTTCTTTAACAACTTCATAGTTTGCTAAATCTTTAAAATTATCTTGAATAAAATGTTCAAAATAAGGTAGATTAGTAACTCCCCCTGTAATTATTATATAACTTATTTCTTTTTTTGTTAAGAGGTTAATTTGCTTTTTTATTAAGCTAGCTAGTTCTTTTAACCTTGATATTGCTACATTAGTTGCTTCATATTCAGAAATTTTTCTATCATCACCATTAATATCTTTAATTACGATGCTCTCACTTGGTCTTGCCATATGTATATCTGCACATGTAAAATTTTCTTTTATATAATTTGCATCTTTTTTATTAGTTTTAAATACATAAGCAATATCCTTGTCAATTGAAGAAGATGCTATATCAATTATCTCACTTGATGTAAGAATACCTTTATTAATAATTGAAACATTTAAATTACTATAACCAATATTTACTACAGCTCCAACACTTTTTGCATATTCAGGTCTTTTAAATTCATAGTAATCATTTATTGGTTCAATACATATATCTAGAACCTTTATATCAAGTTTAGTTAAAAATTTTATAATGTTATCTGCGTTTATTTTAGGTACAACAACGGCAACAACATTTACAGTTAATTTTCCAGCAACACACTTAACCGGATTAGATACAACTTCATCATCATTTATAATAAACTTTGTAGGTAATATTGTAACAAGTTCCTTATTATCATCAAGTTTTTTATAAATACTTTTTTGCATTGCTTTAGTTATATCACTATGTTTTACTACATTATCTTCATTTGTTATATTTACTGATGCACTTGAAACAAAACACTCTAAATTATCTGTAGGCACACAAAGAAGTACACTTTTTATTGGAAGGCCTAACATATTTTCACATTTTGAAAAAATATTTTTTATAGCAATACTAGCACTTTCTGGATTTACTATGTACCCTTTTTTTATTCCTTGTGAAGGACTTTCTGCACATGCCAAAATATTAACTTTATTTTTAGTTATTTCTCCGACAACAAGTTTAATACTATAAGAACCAATATCTAAACATGCAATTATTTTTCTCATACCCTCACCTATTTTTTCTAGTTTAATTATACCTTAACTATTAACTTCTTTCAAGAAATTTTATAATTAAATTAATAAAATCATTTTTTTGTTTATTTATATTAATATTTTATAAATATTTCTTTTAAAATAATTTTCATTATTTAATAAAATCTTTCAGTTAAAGAATTTATATTATAAAAAAAGTGAAAGATTTTTCATTATTTAATAAAATCTTTCACTTATTATTTAAATTAATTTATATTAAAAAAGTTATCTATATTAACTACACCATCATAATAATTATTCATAATTTCAATACACAATTTAATGCTTTCATTATCTATTATTTTTTCATTAACATATGTATCAATAATTTGTTTTACTAATATATCATAATAAAATGTTAATGAACCATATTTTGATTGAATTAAAACATTAACTAAATCATCTACCTTATTTTTTATTTCTTGTTCAAAAGTTGCAAGTAAATAATCATTTATTTCTACTAGATTATCATCAATTTTTATTTTATTTCCTAATATATTTGATAATTTTTTTTGTAATGGTAATTTTTCATTTTTAATATCATTGATTAAATAATCTTTGTATTGCAAAGTTTTTTCAACAGTATATTTTGATATTTCCATTTGTTTGTTTTCAATGTTTTTAGAAATTACATCTCCAATTACAAAATCCTTTTTTTCTGTTTTATTCCAAGATACTATCCTATCAGTTAAAGGATCTAATAAAACCCAATACTCTGCTTTAACATTTCCTTCAATGTTCCATACATCAGCATCATTTTTAGTTAATAAAACACCAATATATAATTTATCATTTTCTACTCTAAGCATTGGATATAATGGTGTATATTCCTCAAGTCCATAACTTCCCTTTGCTTCATTAATAATTTTTAAATATTTATCTAAATTTACTTCATTCATAATATCTCTCCTTAATTTTATTTCTTGCACTATACAAATAATATTTTATATTTGTTTGTTTAGTATCAAAAATACTTGCTATTTCTTTTATTGAAAGACCATCAATATAATATAATTTAAATGCTTTTTTCTCTTTAGATGTTAAACCAACATTATCTAAATTATTTATTATTTCTTTATAAATAATTTTATCTAACATTTCATTTTCATAGCCAATTTGGTTTTCATCATCAAAATACATAATGTTTTTTTCTTTAATATAGTCTTTTGCTTTGGTGCACCACAAATTATAAGCAATTTTCCATATTAAATTATCGATTTTATCAACAGTTATATTTTTATTAAAATATTCAAATATAGCTAAAAATATACTATTAGTTAAATCTTGAGCATCTTCTTTATGATTAGTTTTCTTAATTGCCCAATTATATATTTTATAGAAATATTCATCATATATTTTATCCATATTAATCGCCTTTCATTTATATAGTATAATTTTTTTTATTTTGGTTAGTAAATTTTTATCTTATTTATGAACTAGCATAAGTGTACTATTTTTTTCATAAAAATACAACTAAAAATTTAAATTTTCAAATACTATTTTTGTTATTTTCTAATCAACAATATAATATGGAAAATCATATTTAAAATTATTATTATAATTACCATAAATAAAAAGTTCTTTATTATTTTTTTTAACATAACTAATTATTTTATCATTTAAAAATGGTTTTAAAATACATATAAAATCATAATTAAAATGTTTTTTTGTGGTATTTAATACATAATTTAAAATACCTACTTTATAAGTTTTACCTAAAATATTTAATTTATCAATTACTATGCTATAAAAAGACATAACATAGATATTTTTATTCTTATATTTTGTTAAAATATTTATTAAATTATCAATATTTATAAATGGATCCTTTATTTCCAAAAGAATTATTTTATTTGTTTTTAGTTTTAAAACACTTTCTAATGAATCACATTTTACCTCATTTGAATTAAAACTTTTAAATAATTTTCCATCATAAAGCATATCATGATAAATAAAAAACTTTTTATCCTTAGACTCTCTTACATCACATTCAAATCCATAATAATTTTCATTTATTGCATTAAAAAAAGAAAAAAGTGAGTTTTCTTTTGTATATTTATGACTACCCCTGTGAGCAATTAATTTATATTTTCTCATACTTTTTTCTTATGAAATATTACATAAAATAATACTAAAATTGTTAAAAAACATATAACTAATATTATTGGAATTAAAAATTCATTTGTTTTTTCATTAGTATCAACTGCTGTTTTAACTTCACTAAATACTTGTGTTTCCTTTTTTTCTTTATAAACAGTTAATGTATAAGTAGTAACTTTTTCATCATAAACCTCAATTAAAACATGATTTTTCCCAGAGGATAAATAACTATTACCATATACTGTTACTTTGCAATTATCACAAGTATCATAATTAAATATTAATGTAAGTGTGCTTGAATCAACATTTACATTATAATCAAATACTTCACTACTAAAGTCTGGAGATATCTCTCCATTTAAAACTTCTAAGTTATAAAGCATTTCTCTCTCCTTTTTTAAATAAATTCTATTAATACTTCATTTTCTACATAAATATATTTTTTATTAATACTAATACTTCCATTATTTAAAACAAGTTTTTTATTTTTAAGTAATTTTATTATTTTTTCATTTTTAAGTAAATCCATATTATATCTTTCTTTAAAATTATTAATATTAATTCCATTTATAAAACGAAATCCTAATATTAAAGCATAAGTAATTTCATCTTCTTTAGTTAACACTTCTTTTTGAGAAATATAATTTCCTTTTAAATAAAGAGTTAAGTTTTTTGTATTTGTATATCTTAAGTTTTCAATATAACCAGATGCTCCAAGACCAAATCCATAATAATTATCATTTAACCAGTAAACACTATTATGTTTTGAATAAAAACCCTCACTTGCAAAATTACTTATTTCATAGTGAATATATCCATTTTTTTCTAAAGTCTTACAAATAATATCATACATTTTTCTATCAAGACTATCACTAATTGGTAAAATTCCATTTATACTTAATAAAGTATTAGGTTCAATCATAAGTGAATATGTACTTATATGATTTACTTTTAAAGAAAGTATTTTATCTAAATCAGATTTTAAAGTTTTAATACTTTCTTTTGGTAGTGCATAAATTAAATCTACATTTATATTATCAAAATATTTTTTACATAAATCTATTTTAGATTTTACATTTTCATAATCACATTTTCTATTTAATAATTTTTGATTATTTTTATCAAAGCTTTCTATTCCAATACTTAATCTATTTACTCTATTTTTCTTTATTATTGAAAGTAGTTTTTCATTAATATCTAAAATATTTGC
Organism: uncultured Mycoplasma sp.; assembly: GCA_964430785.1. Taxonomy (GTDB): domain Bacteria; phylum Bacillota_I; class Bacilli_A; order RF39; family UBA660; genus UBA6448. The sequence goes on from CAYSFJ010000012.1 coordinate 8,231, forward strand.
TTCAAAGGTATATTCATAATTTTCATTTAATTTAAATATTTTTAATATTGAAAATAATTTATTAAGTTCTTTTTCATTTAATGATGATGGAGTTCCTCCACCAATATACAAAGTAGATAAAACCTCACCTTTGTAAAGTGATTTAATCTCATTTGATAATGAATCTAGATAACTATCTACAAAATTATCATTTTTAAGCATTTTACAAAATCCACAGTAAGAACAAATTTTATTACAAAAAGGAATATGTACATAGGCACTTTTAATCATCTTTTATAACTACCTATAAATTTACCTTCACTATCTTTAAAGGGTACATTTTGTTTAATAAAATTTTGACCACCTTTAATTTTTGCTTTATATAAATTTTCTTGTCTTCTTTTAGAAATTTCATTATAGATTTTTTCTCCTAAAACTTCCTTTGCTAAATCACTTGTTAAGTATCTTCCAACACTTGATGAACTTATACCAGTTATATTTGAAAGTTCTATATCAGAATAATTACTTTCTAAAAATATTTTACTTAAAATCAAAATTTTAGTTTTCATGGTTTCTTCTTGTTTTTTACTTCTCATACTACTCCTCATCGCTTAATAATTTTAAGAAGGCTTCTTTTGGAACTTCAACAGAACCAATCATTTTCATTTTCTTTTTACCTTCTTTTTGTTTTTCTAATAATTTTCTTTTTCTAGAAACATCACCACCATAACATTTAGCAAGTACATTTTTCTTCATTGCACTAACATTTTCCCTTGCAATAACTTTTGAACCAATACTTGCTTGAATTGGTACTTCAAACATCTGTCTTGGAATTGTTTTACGAAGTTTAGTTACAATATCTCTACCCTTATTATAAGCAAAATCTTCATGTACAATAACGGAAAGAGCATCAACGATATCTCCGTTTAATAAAATATCCATTTTTACAAGTTTACTTACTCTATAATCACTTACTTCATAATCAAACGAAGCATAACCCTTAGTATAACTTTTAAGTTTATCATAAAAATCATATATAATTTCTCCTAAAGGGATGTAATAATGAATATTTACTCTTGTTTCATCAATATATTCAGTTGTATCATAAATACCCCTTTTATTTTGACAAAGTGTCATAATAGGACCAATAAACTCTGTTGGTGAAATAATATTTGTATAAACATATGGTTCTTTAATATAGGATATCTTAACCTTTTCAGGCATTTCATTAGCACTTGTTACTTCTATTTCTTCTCCACTAGTAAGGCCAACTTTATAAACAACTGATGGAGTTGTTGCAATAGTTTCTAGATTAAATTCTCTTTCTAATCTTTCTAAAATTATGTCCATATGCAAAAGTCCTAAAAAGCCTGTTCTAAAACCAAAGCCTAAAGCAACCGAATTTTCTGGAGTAAACTCTAAAGATGCATCATTTAGTTTTAACTTTTCCAAGGCCTCTTTTAAATCATCATACTTACTTGACTCAATTGGAAATATACCAGAAAAAACCATTGGTTTCATAGGTTTATACCCATGAAGTGGTTCTAAAGCTGGATTATTTTCTAAAGTAATTGTATCCCCAACAGCAACTTTAGTAATATCTTTTATTGCCGCAGCTACATAGCCAACCATACCAGATGAAAGTTTATCAAGAACTTTATTAGTAATTTTACTTACACCTACTTCAGTTACCTCAAAAGTTGAACCTTTTTGCATCATATAAATTTTATCTTTAACTTTAATAGTTCCTTCCATTACTTTAACTAAAAGAACTACACCTTTATATGAATCAAAATGTGAATCAAAGATTAATGCTTTTAAAGGTTTATCCTCTTTTATAACCGGAGGTTTTACTCTATCAATAACCGCATCGAGTATTTCTTTAATACCAAGGCCTGTTTTAGCACTACAAAGAAGTATTTCATCCTCTTTAAAACCTAAAGTTTTTATAAGTTCCTCTTTTACTTTTGGTACATTTGCATTAGGAAGATCAATTTTATTTATAACAGGAATTATAGTTAAATCATTTTCAAGAGCAAGATAAAGATTAGCAAGAGTCTGTGCTTCAATACCTTGAGAGGCATCTACAACTAAAATAGCACCTTCACAAGCTGCTAAACTTCTTGAAACTTCATAAGAAAAATCTACATGACCTGGAGTATCTATTAAATTTAAGGTATACCCCTTATAATCAAGTGATACTGCATTAAGTTTAATTGTAATACCTCTTTCCTTTTCAAGTTCCATATTATCAAGTACTTGTGAAACATTAGATCTATTATCAAATGTATTTGTAAGTTCTAAAAAACGATCTGCTAAAGTAGATTTGCCATGATCTATATGGGCAATAATCGAAAAATTTCTAATATTTGAGTTCATTTAATCACCAGTAATATTATACAAAATGTTAAGAAATAAATAAAGTCTTTATGAAATCCCAAACATTTTTAAATTTAGAATTAACAACTAATCCAATTTTATTAGAAATATTATTCGCAGATTTAGTAAATATATTAGAGTAATCTACATTTTTAGGAAGATAAGATTTTGCATCAACATTTTTCCCTTCACTAACATCTTTTTCAAATTCTTTAATTTTATTATTTGTTAAATAAGTTTTATCTTTTATACTCTTTTCATAATAACCAGTTTTACTAGCCATAAAAAGTGCTAAATAAAGTAAAAATACTAAAATAAAAATTGTTTTAAAAAAATTATGTTTCTTCATTGTAATCCCCATTTATATATAAAGAAAATACTTTTGCAAATATTTCTAAAGTATTAGATACTTCCATTATACTATTATATTGACCACCAACCTCAATTAAAATTAAGTTTTTATCAAAATCTTCATTATAAATACCATTTACACCATCACCACTTTTAATAGATATCCCCCTTGATAAACATGGAATAATATTCTTAAGTTTCTCATTTAAATTATTTATCATTTTTTCATTTTCTTGATAACTATCAAACTTTGTTCCTAAAACAAATAATATTTTTGCATAATTTTTTCCATTATAATTACAAGTTGTTACTTCATAACTTACAGAATCTCTATGTAAATCAATATAATATTTTAAATTACTATTATTTTCTTTAGCTTTTTCAAGTAAAATTCTACTTGCTACATAACTATCTTTATATGTTAATCCTTTTTCAGATAAAATATTTGCAACTTTTTCTTCTTCAACAATACTTAAAATGCCATAATCACTTAAATAATTTTTTAAAATAAAACTAGCAAAATATACATCATAATCTAGATTATAACTATTTATTTTATTATAGGCATATTTTTCTGTTTGATGTGAATTATAGATATATACATTTGGAGCTCTTTCATTAAAAACTTTTATTTCATTTTTAATTTTATTATTTTTTCTTTCTATTTTACCTAAATAAGAATATGTTAAATATTTAATTTTATCTTCATTTAATTTAAAATTATTTTTTATAAAAATTACTATTAACAAACTTATTATTATTTCAAGTAAAAAAATTATTATTTTTTGCTGAATTTTTTTCTTTTTAGATTTACTTTTGAACCTTTTCATATACTCACCATTTATAATGTATCAAAAAAATAGTGAAAAATTTGTCGAATTTAATCTCTTTTTTCACTAATTAAATAACTTAATTTATATACTTTTAAATCATTATAATTTAATAATCTTAATATTGATTTATAATAATCTAATTTTAAATTATCACTTATTAAAATTATATCTCCAGAAGTTATATTATCTTTAATATAAATATTACTATTATTTATTTCATATGTAGGTTTAACAAGATAATAGCCATTTTTATAACAATCTTCATTTTGATATTTATTTATTATACATATTTTTTTATTTTTACTATATTTATTTAAAATATCATTTGTTTTATTAAAGTTTTGTCCATCATTTATTTGTTCATTTAAAATATCTTTATTAAAAGTCTTTTCATTTACTAAAAGTGTTATATCTAAATTTTTAGAATAATCAATTACATCTTTATTATTTTGTACTAAAATACTTACACCATTTTTAAGAGAATTTGCTTTTTTAATTATTAAATCTTTATTTTTTTCAAGACTAATTGATGGCATTATACTTTTATATATTATTTTATCAGACACAAATGTATTATATTTTTTCATATTATAATAACTTTCAATTTCATTTATAGTTTTTCCCTCAATTCCAGGAATAATATATTCATCTGTAACTATTGCATCAACACTTTTAACTTCATATTTATCTTTATTTTTTTTTACAGTTTTCATAAGATGACTTTTATTTATAATAAAAGTAGATACTTTATCAGCATAATAGAAACTACCCACTAAAAGGAATAAAATTAAAATATAACTTACATATTTTTTCATTAATAAATAATATGAAAAAAACTGATTAAAATAACCAGCTTTTATATTTTATTTTTAATTACTTTTATACCCTCTTTAGGATCAGATAAAAGCCTTTCTTGCAAAATTTTATCTTTTCTAAGTTCATTGATAAACATCATTTCTTCGTTTGTAAGTGTTTCGTAATGAATAGTTGGATTTTTTAGTTCAACAAACTTATCCGCTCCTAAAAGGTAATCGCTACTAACACCTAAAGCATACATAATCTCAATTAGTGTTTCAATTTTTGGATTACGTTTTTCATTTTCATATAAACTAATAGCGGCTTTAGTAACACCAATCATATTACCTAATTGTTCCGCACTTAAATTATGTGATTTTCTTGCTTCTCGTAACCTTTTTCCTATCAACATACTACTACTCCTTCTTGAACTATTTAAGCTTCTACTTTTATGTAGACGATAGTTCATACCGCTAAAGCATTTATTTTCCAATTTTAATGAAAAATATATGCATTTATACATAAAAAAGTATAATTCAAGATAAAATAATTTTGTTGAATGTTAACCATATGTAACTAAATATAGATTTATGCATTTTTTTTAGATGTTTTTTTAGGTTTTTCTTTTACTTCATCATTCTCATCAAATGACTTTTCATCAACCTGTTTTTTTCCTGAAGATAAAAAAGTTACTCTTTCAGCAATTACCTCGGTTGAATAATTTTTCTTTTTATCCTCAGTTTCATAGACGCTAGTTTGAAGTCTTCCTTTTATACCCACTACATCGCCAACCTTACAAAATTCACTTGTAGCACCAGCAATACCATTCCATAGTACACATCTTATAAAATCTGTTTCATAAATACCATCAACATTTTTATAATTACGATTAACCGCTAGCAAAATTTTCGTAATATGTTTACCACTTTCAGTAACAGTTACTTCTGGATTTCCAGTAAGTCTTCCAACTAAAACAACGGTGTTCAAAATATTTACCTCCTTTCAAGTGCATATTAACAAAAGAAAAATATTTAATCAAAAATCCAAAAATTCTATTTTTACTCTAAAATTATACTTTTATAAACAATATTAATTAAAAAATATATAAACTACTTCCAAAAATATATTTTTAGATTAAATTATGAACTTTTAGAAATTTTTACACTTTACACAAATTTGACAAAAAAAAAGAAGTATTTCTACTCCTTAATTAATCTATTTAATTCAACAGCATATTCCATTGGCAAACTTTTTTTAAAATCAGACATAAATCCAAGAACATATAAATCTTTTGCATCATCATCATTAATACCCAAACTCATTAAATAATTTAATTTTTCTTCATTAATTTTAGATATTGTTGCTTCATGTTCTAAAGTACTCTCATTATTTTCAACAATATTTTTAGGATAAGTATTTGAACTTGAAATATTATCAAGAATTATATTATCACATTTTATTGTGGCAAATGAATTTGTGGCATCTTTTGCAATTTTAACTGTTCCCCTGTAATCACTAATACCTGAAAAACCCGCAATAGATTTACTAATAATTGTACTTTTTGTATTCTTACCTAAATGGATCATTTTGGCACCAGCATCAAGATGTTGACCTTCTTTAGCATAAGCAACACTAATAGAACTTGCCTTTGAATTATTTCCCTTTAATATACAGCAAGGATACTTCATAGTAACACCACTTCCAATATTACCATCAACCCATTGCATATAAGCACCTTGTTCAAGTATAGCTCTTTTTGTAACAAGATTATAAACATCCTTACTCCAATTTTGTATTGTTGAATACTTACAAGTACTATTTTTACCTACATATATTTCCACAACGCCAGCATGAAGGGATGTTGTACTATAACTTTTTGCAGTACAGCCCTCAATATAATGAACTGAGGAATCATGATCCACTATAATAATTGTCCTTTCAAATTGTCCTAAGTTTTTAGTATCAATACGAAAATAACTTTGAAGAGGTCTATCTACTTTAGTATATGGGGGAATATATATAAATGAACCTCCAGACCATAATGCACCATTTAAAGCAGTATATTTATTTTCATCATATTTTACTAAATTATTAAAATATTTTTCAAACAATTCTGGATATTTTTTTAATGCTTCATCACTAGATAAAAAAATAATACCATCGCTTTCTTCCATCTTATGATATATAACTTCACTTTCATACTGATTAGATACGCCTTTTAAATATTTATTTTCAGCATCAATTACACCTAAATCATTAAAAGTTTTTTTTATGTTTTTATCAACTTTTTCCCATGAACAGCTTGGTGGATTAAAAAGTCCTTTATGATAAACTAAATTATCAAAATCAATATTTATTTTTGGACCAAATGAAGGATTATCAAGTTCTAAGAACTTTTTATAAGAATTTAATCTAAAATTTTTCATCCAAACTGGTTCATTTTTATTATTTGATAAATTTATTATAAAATCTTCATTTAACTTTTCCATTTTTTCTCCCAAAGATATAATACAATAAAACTTAATTAAAAACAATTGAAAAATATAAAAATATTTGATACACTTTATTAGTATAGGAGTATAGGTTATGTCCAAATATGATGATGCTTATTTTGAAAATTTAAAAAATGAATCAAATGTTATTTATCGTTTATTACATTTAAATGAAGTAAATGATAATTTAAAAAATTCTATTGCAAGTTATTTAGATTTGTACTTTGATACTTATAAAAAGTATTGTAATTTAGAACAAAAAGATGAAGATTTAACCAAAATATTTAATATTTTATCTGGACCAATAAATGAAGTTGATAACCCATATAACCTTGAATTAAATGATGGAAAACCACATCCAGCGATGGATCTTATTAAAGAAAGATTAAATATGTTTTATAGTGAATTAAATAATTCAAGTGGTATGAGTCAAAGTGAAGGAAAGTCTAGAACTTTAGTACCTGAGTCTAGTATAAAAGGCATTAAATTATATAATGATGAAAATGGTTTTATAAAATCCATTATAATTATTATAGCAACTATAATACTTGGTATATTACTAGCTAGTTTAACAATATATTTCAAATTAAAATAAAAGATTTAGGTTTATCCCAAATCTTTTATTTACGTATAAGTTTCATTTCATCAAGATTTACTATAACATAAGAATCTTTACCATATATTTCTTTAGTTTTTGGATCAACAATATCTGTAGTTATATAACCTAAATTATAAAGATCATTTAATGATATTTTTTTATTTTGACATTTGCCTTCATAGTAACATCTAAATGCATTTTCTGTTACTAACTTTTCATTAACTTCATTAAGCCTTTGAGTATTAATATTTACTACTTTTTGAAATGTTGGAATAAAAATTATTAATATTATAGCAATAATGGTTACATATATAACAATTTTACTTGTATTCATAACCATCACCATAATATGAAAGAATAAATTTATCACGATACTCTTCAAGAGTACCAAATTTAATATTTTCTCTAATCTCTTTCATTAAATTTTCTAAAAAATAAATATTATGAATTGATAAAAGTCTTGCACCAAATGTCTCATTTGCATTAATTAAATGTTTTATATATGCTTTTGTATAGCTTTGACAAGCATAGCATTTACATCCTGGCTCTACCGGTGTAAAATCATCTTTATATTTACTATTTTTCAAATTAATTTTGCCATTTTTAGTATAGGCATGTCCATGTCTTGCAAGTCTTGTTGGACTAACACAATCAAATAAATCTATTCCACGAAGTGAATTTTCAATTAAATCTATTGGATCACCTACCCCCATTAAATAACGTGCTTTTTCCTTTGGTAAATAATCTGTACTCATTTTAACCATTTTATACATAGTTGGCTTATCTTCACCAACACTTGTACCACCAACAGAATAACCATCAAAGTTCATTTCAGTTAATTTTTCAGCACAGTATTTTCTTAAATCTGGATACTCTCCACCTTGAACAATACCAAATAATATTTGATTTTTACCTTTAAAAACATCTTTTCCTCTTTTAGCCCAACGAAGAGTTCTTTCAACAGAGTTTTTACAATATTCATGTGTTGCAGGATAGCCAATACATTCATCAAAGCTCATTACTATATCACTACCAAGTTTCTCTTGAATTTCAATTGATTTTTCTGGCGTAAGAAATAATTTATCACCATTTAAATGGTTTTTAAAACTTACTCCATCCTCGGTTATATCTTTTGGTTTTGCAAGTGAAAAAACTTGAAATCCACCACTATCTGTTAAAATAGGTCCATCATAATTCATAAATTTATGAAGTCCACCCGCTTTATTTACAATATCCTCGCCTGGTCTTAACCATAAATGATATGTGTTTGCAAGTACAATTCCTGCACCAGTATCTTTTACCTCTTCGGGTGATAAAGTTTTAACAGTACCATTTGTTCCTACCGGCATAAACATAGGTGTTTCATATATTTTACCATTAAAAACTATTTCTCCAAGTCTTGCACCTGTTTTTTCATCAGTATATTTTAAATTAAATTGTACTTTCATAGACACCTCTTCTTTTTAAAATTATATCATGGATTTATTATTTAATAAACATCGCATCGCCAAATGAAAAGAAATGATAATTATTTTGAATGGCGTGATTATATGCATTTAGCACATTTTCTCTGGTTGAAAAAGCACTTACAAGCATTACAAGAGTACTTTTTGGTAAATGAAAATTAGTTATTAAACCATCAATTGCTAAAAATTTATATCCTGGATAAATAAATATATTAGTATTTTCATCACATTCAACAAACCTTTTATATTTATTCATAATTGATTCAAGTGTCCTAGTTGAGGTTGTACCAACAGCATAAATTTTTCTATTTTCCTCTTTTGCTTTATTAAGTTTATCTGCAACTTCTTTAGTCATAATATATCTTTCACTATGCATATGATGTTTAGTAATATCATCTTCATTTACAGGTCTAAATGTACCAAGGCCAACATGAAGTGTTACATATAAAATTTCTACACCTTTTTCTTTTAATTCATTTAAAAGTTCATTTGTAAAATGAAGTCCTGCAGTTGGTGCTGCGGCACTACCTAAATATTTTGCATACACAGTTTGATATCTATTTTGATCTTTTAAAGACTCATGAATATATGGAGGAAGTGGCATTAAACCAATTTTTTCTATTTGTTCAATAAAAATACCTTCATAAAAAAATTTAACATTAACAATACCCTCGTCGAATTTTTGAATTACCTTACACTTCAAAGTATCAGAAAAATTAATAATAGTTCCAACACTTAATCTTTTAAAAGGTCTAGAAAGACATTGCCAAGAATCCTCTTTTAAATCCTTTAGAAGTAAAAGTTCAATATGTGCACCAGTTTTTTCTTTAATACCGAATATTCTAGCTGGTAAAACTTTAGTATCATTTAAAACTAAAACATCGCCTTTATGAAAATAAGAAGTAATATCTTTAAAAATTTTATCCTCTATTTCACCTGTTTTTCTATCCATTACTAAAAGTTTAGATTCACTTCTATTTTCAATAGGTGTTTGAGCAATTAAATTTTCTGGTAAATTATAATCAAAATCATTAATATTCATTTTTTCTCACCACTAAATATTATAAAGATATTTAATTAATTTGTCTATTAATTTAATTGTAAAAATGTTACAAATTAGATATAATTAGTATGGTGAAACGTATGGCAAAAAGAAAAAAAAGAAAAGAAAGTAAAAATACATCTACATACAGTGTAGAACTTACAGGTTTAATATTAATACTCATAGGAATTATTGGTATGGGATTTGGTATAATTGGTAATTTTATAAAACAATTTATGATGTTTTTAGCTGGTGAATTTTGGTTTATAATTTTATTTGGGATTTTAATACTAGGCGCTGCAATGTTATATAAAAGACAACTACCTAAATTTTTCTCATCAAGATTAATTGGAATATATATTTTATTTGCAATTATCTTAGTTTTAGGACACTTTGAACTTTTAAAAAAGACTGCTGGTTTTTCTGATTTGATGGATGTTACCTATAATAATTACATGACAAGAATTGGTACTCTTGAAGAAAATAGTTCTATTTTATCAAGTGGTTCATCCTCAATTGTTATTGGTGGTGGCTTAATTGGAGCATTATTATCTGGAGGTCTTAAAGCAGCCTTTAGTTTAACTGGAACAAAGATAGTTTTAATAGTACTAGGAATATTTTCTTTCATCCTTATATTTAATATTACACTATCAGATATATTGAAAAAAATTATTAGTATATTTAATAAAGATGAAAATGAGGATGAAAAGGAAAATGTTAAAAATAAAAAAGAATATATTATTGAAGGTGATGAACTCGTTGGCGTAAAAAATGTGAAAGTTCAAGAAGAACCTGTTGAAAAAGAAAAAATTGTTATTACAAGTATTGATGATTTAAAAAATATAAATACTACAGAAAAAGTAGTTAAAGATAGTTTTGACACTGCACCAGTTGAAAATGAAGAAGGAGCATCAAATCCTGGAATATATCGACTTCCAAAATTTGATTTACTTACTCCGACTGCTAAAAATAAAAAAAGTAGTGAAGAACCATTTATTAAAGAAAATCAAATTAAATTAGAAAGAGTTTTAAATGACTTTGATATTAAAGGTAAAGTTGTTGAAATACATATAGGACCCGCCGTTACTGAATATGAAATAATTGTTCCAAGTGGTACAAAAGTAAGTAGAATTGTTGGCATTAATAAAGAAATAGCTTTGGCATTATCTGCAAAAGAAGTACGTATACAAGCTCCAATTCCTGGTAAAAATACTATTGGTATAGAAATACCAAACAGAGAAATATCATCAGTAGGTTTTAGAGAAGTACTTGAAGCAACATGGCAAAATAATGGTGCAAATAAAATACTTGTTGCTCTTGGTAAAGACATAATGGGAACATCTATTCTTGCAGATTTATCAAAAATGCCTCACCTTTTAGTAGCGGGTTCTACTGGTTCTGGTAAATCAGTATGTATCAATACGATTATATGTTCAATATTAATGCGATATAAACCTGATGAAGTAAAACTTGTACTCGTAGACCCTAAAAAAGTTGAACTAACAAATTATAATGGAATCCCCCATTTATTATGCCCTGTTGTGTCTGATCCAAAAAAAGCCTCAGTTGTTCTTCAGAAAGTTGTTGCTGAAATGGAAAAAAGATATGATATATTTGCTGAAAAGGAAGTTAAAAATATTGCAGGTTATAATGATTTAGTTGAAAAAGATAAAAAGAAAAATCCTGATATAAATTTATCAAGAATGCCATATATTGTAGTAATAATAGATGAACTTGCAGACCTTATGCTTGTTGCCTCAAAAGAAGTTCAAGACTCTATTATGAGAATCACACAAATGGCAAGAGCCGCAGGAATACATTTAATTGTAGCAACACAAAGACCATCAACTGATATTATTACTGGAGTTATTAAAAATAATATTCCATCAAGAATTGCCTTCTCTGTATCAAGTGCAATAGATTCAAGAACAATTTTAGATGCATCTGGAGCAGAAAGTCTTCTTGGCAAGGGAGATATGTTATATCTACCTATGGGTGAAAGTCATACAACTCGTATACAAGGATGCTTTATATCTGACAATGAAATTAGTAAATTAATTGAATATTGTAAAATGCAAGCACAAGTTAAATATAGTGAAGAATTTTCAAATCAAGAAAGTCCACATACTTCCTCTTCTGGAAGCAGTAATTCAGATGCAGATGGTGATGACCCAATGTATAATGAAGTTGTTGAGTTTGCTATTGAAACTGGAAAAATATCTGCATCTCTTATTCAACGTAGATTTAGATTTGGTTATAATAGAGCTGCAAGAATGATTGATTTATTAGAATCAAGAGGTATTGTAGGACCTCAAAACGGTTCTAAACCGCGTGAAGTTCTTGTAAAATTAGAAAAAAATGAAAATGAATAATTTACTTAAAAAAAATTTTTTGTTACAATAAGGGTGGTGATAATATGACAAAAAAGAAAAATAAAGGAAACAATATTGATTTCAAAAAAATATTTTATATCATCTTTGGAATACTTTTAACTGTATTTCTAATATGGTATATATTAAGTTGGAAAAACGTAAAACAAACTGAAAAACTTATGAATAGTTATCTAATTACCTCAAATACACTTAGTGTTGAAATAAAGGATTTAAGTGAAACAATTCAAGTTTTAAAAGAATCACCTTCTGAATACTTTGTTTATATAAGTTATACAAATGATGAAAAAGTTTATAATTTTGAAAAAAAACTAAAAAAATTAATTGATAATTATAGTTTAAAAGACGAATTCTACTTTGTAAATGTAACTAATATAAAGAATAATGAAAACTTTTATAATGAAATAAATGACACATTTAATACCAAATTAATTAATAATATACCATGTATTTTACACTTTAAAAATAATGAATTAAAAAAAGTAATTTATAATAAAAATCTTACCAAAACTTATACTGATTTTGAAAATCTATTAAAAGAAAACGAGTTTGATAAAGAATAATGATAAATATAGTATTATTTGAACCTGAAATACCACAAAATACTGGTAATATAATGAGAACATGTGTTGCAACAGGTAGCACCTTACATTTAATTAAACCTTTTGGCTTTATTTTAGATGATGTTCATATTAAAAGAAGTGGTGTAAATTATATTGATAAGTGTAAATACTTTGTATATGAAAATATTGATGAATTTTATAGTAAAAATGAAGGAACATTTTATTATTTAACAAGATATGGTCATAAAACTGGAGATTCTTTTGATTATTCAAATAAAGATGAAAATATATATTTTATGTTTGGAAAAGAATCTACTGGAATACCACCAAAACTATTAAAACCTCATATTGATAAATGCATAAGAATTCCAATGACTGATAATGTTAGAGCCTTAAATTTATCAAATACAGTTGCAATAATGACCTATGAAGCCCTAAGACAACAAGGTTACCCTGGACTTCTCAGAGATGAGCCGCATAAAAGTAGCCATTTTATCGAAGAAAGTTAAAAAGACATAGAATTTAATCTATGCCTTTTTCTTTAATAAATTTTTTTAAATCAGTTTCAGATTTATAACCAATAAATCCACCTTCTTGTTTACCAGATTTACTAACAATAATTGTTGGTGTAAATCCATAATTATCAAGAAAATATCCATATGTTTCAGTAACTGTTTCACCCTCATCACTTTCATTTAAAGTCTGAGTTGATTTCATAGTAAGTTTTTTTATTAATTTAATCCAATCTTCAGAGGATCTATCAACCTTAGATATATCTAAATATAAAGGAGTAAAATTATATTCAATACTTGCATTTTTTAAATTAGGTAAAAATTTTTCACATAAATCACAGGTTTTTCTTCCTACATAGATTACATGATAATTGTCACTTTCAAATAAGTCTAATACTTCACTTACACTAACCTCTTTCATAAATGAAGTATCAATTTCATTACTTTTTTTTATTAATATATAACTTAAAATAAAGATAACTACAAAAAGTGTTATTGATATACCTAGAAATATTTTAGATAATTTGTTCATATTAAATTTGCATTAACTCACTTTCTTTTGTTTTAATTTCATCGTCTATAAGTTTATTATATTTATCAATTAACTCTTGAAGGTCCTCTAAAAAAAGTTTTTCCTCATCTTCTGGATATTTTGCTTTTATAATTTCATCTTTAGCATCTTGCCTTATATTTCTAAGTGCAACTTTACCTTCTTCACCTACTGCTTTTGCTTGTTTAACATATTCTTTTCTTCTTTCCATAGTAAGTTCAGGTATAGTTAAAATAACCATTTCACCATTATTTGTTGGATTAATGCCTAAATTAGCCTCGTTTATAGCCTTTTCAATATCCTTTACTGCAGACTTATCAAATGGTTTAATAAGAAGCTGTCTTGCCTCTGGAACCATTATATTAGCAATACTTTGAATTGGAGTTGGAGTTCCATAATAAGAAACCATAATTCCATTTAAAAGTGCTGGATTTGCTCTACCCGCTCTTATAGTTCCTAATCTGTTTATAACGCTTTCTAAAGCATTTTTCATTTTACTTTCTGTGTCCATAATTTTTCCTTTCTAACTTAAAACTATAGTATCATTATAATCGCTTTTTTCTGCTTTGACAAGAACACTTATTACAAGTCTACCTAGTTTATCAACATAAAGATTATATTTAGTAATATTATCTATTGTTTGTGTAACATCAATTATATTTTCATTACTAACTAAATTTTTATCATTTAAGTAAGTTTCAACTTTTACTTTTATATCATCCTTATTAACATTATACTTGCTTAAAAGTTCATCATTATTATAAAGCTTACCACTAGTTTTATCAAATACGTAAACATCACTTCCTAAAGTTGTAATAATTGTTTTATAATCAAAACTATATTTATTTACTACCAAAGAAATATAATCTGCATAATAAATCATTTCATATTTTGCAAACTTAGCACTTATTAAATGATTATAATTAGCCTCCTCAATTGTTTCATCATATACAGGTGTTTTACTCATTTCTTCATTTTCTTTATTAATTACAGCAGCAATGCCATCTTTATCTTCAAAATTTATATTAATATTTTTATATTCAATATCAAGTTCTCCCTCAATAACATTTACATCTGAAAAGTAAATATAATCTTTGGTTTTATCTAACCTAATATCAGTGTCTTTTATTTCAGTAACCTTCTTATCTACAACATTTTTAAGTTTTTCACTTTTCTTCATTAAATAAAAGCCACCAAATATAAATAATAATATTATAAAGACGAAAAAATATACTTTAATTTTATTTGTCTTCATTCTTTTTATAATCCTCCAATACACTCTTTAAAGTAATTTTTTTTAAATTAGTTCTATAATTATCAAAATAATCACTTGCATTAGTATCGCCATGAATGATTGCATCTTCATCATCAAAATATGTTACAATACCATCACATTTTACAATCAATGTAGGTGCATAAATATTTTTACTGCCATCATCAAGTGATACAGCATAATCTTTTAAATAATTAACAATACTTTGATATGTACCATTATTCATTTTACGATCCTCAGTTAAATCATAATAATAAATTTTTTCTATTCCAATATTTTTAGCAACCTCATTTAAAATATTAGCATAAAATCCTACATAAGAATTATTTTTCACACCAAAAAGTATTATTACATTATCATTTTTTATATAGTCAAGAGTTTCAGTACCGTTTAAATATACATAAATATTATCTTCATTTACTTCTTTATATTCATTTTTGAATTTATCACTATCACTACTTTTTTTAGTAGTTTTTTCAAATGTACCAAAGTAAATAAATAATGCAATAAATATAATAAATAATATTATATAAATAATCATTTGAGTTTTGTTTTTAAAAAATTTCTTTTTCTTCATTTTTCACCACATATTAATTTTATCATTTATTTATTAAAAAATCGAGCCTATTTTGACTCGATTATTAATTTAATAGCAGTTTTCTTTTCACCATCAATTTCTATATCAGAAAATGCTGGAATAGTAACCAAATTATACCCCATTGGTGCTACAAAACCTCTCGTTACTCTTAAAAAGTAGAGTTAAATGAGACAAAGGTAAATTA
>CAYSFJ010000013.1:0-22945 GCA_964430785.1 uncultured Mycoplasma sp.
TCAAGAATTTTTTAATAAAATTTTATTTATTTTATACATTCCTTTACTATTTATATATACTTTATCTTCAAAATATGTAAAATATGATTTATCTATTTTATTTAAATCTATATAATTAATATTAAATTTTTTACTATATTCAAATAATTTCTTATTTATTAATTCAAATTCATTTTTATCATCAAATATATTTATTAAATTAATATTAGTTTTACTAATCTTGGTAATTAAAGATAAAATATCATACATATTATTTAAATATTCAATAGTTATTTCTTCATTTAACTCTTTATAATTATTAAGTTCATAATTACCTACATTAATATTAATAAAATTAGCATTTTTTACGTAATACATAATATTATTTTCATTATTATTTATTTTTTCTAAAAGATTGTCACTTGTTAAAAAAGGTTCTTTTATTTCCTTACAAATAACATCTTTAGAATATAAATTATCATATGTTTTTATGTAAAAATAATTCATTTTATTCATAGAAAGATAATCTCCAATAGATAAAGAAATTTTATTTTTATTTCTATTTAAGACAAAGTATAATGATATTATTAAAATTACTGCGAATAATATTATTAAAATTAACTTATATCTTCGCTTAATTTTCATCAATAATTTCTATATCCGCTCCAACTTGTTTTAATTTATTTGTAATATTCTCATAACCTCTTAAAATATATTCTATATTTGTTATTTTTGTACATCCACTTGCAATTAAACCCGCCATAACTAATGCTGCACCGCCTCTTAAATCAGTCGCATTTATTTCACAGCCAACTAATTTAGTAGGTCCAGTAATTATTGAATGAGTATTATCTTGAAGTACAATATTTGCTCCCATAGCATTTAAATATTTAACATGTTGCATTCTACTTTCCCATATTGTTTCTTCAAAATAAGATACACCGCTAGCTTGAGTAAGTAAAACTGAAATTGGTTGTCCTAAATCAGTAGGAAATCCAGGATATACAAGAGTTTTAATATTAATTGGTTTAATACATTCACATTTTGAAATTGTTACTTTATTACCATTAATATTATATTTAATACCCATATCATCAAATTTATCAAATAAAGCCTCAAGTTGATTAGGTATTAAACCACTTACAGTTAAATTATCTCCAATCATTGCTCCAATCATTAAATATGTGCCAGCTTCAATTCTATCAGGTATTACATCAATATTAGTTCCACTTAAACTACTAACACCCTCAATTGTAATAACACTTGTTCCCGCACCCTCAATTTTGGCACCCATTTTATTTAAAAATTCAGCAATATTAATTATTTCAATTTCTTTAGCGGCATTGCTTATTGTGGTTACACCTTGTGCCATAGAGGCAGCAAACATTAAATTTATTGTGGCACCTACTGAAGCAAAATCTAAATTAATTCTTGCACCCTTTAAATTATTAGCCTCCAATGTATATTTATGAGTTTCTTCATCATGAGATATTTTTGCACCCAATGCTTCAAATCCTTTTAAATGTAAATCAATTGGTCTTTGACCTATATTACAACCTCCAGGAAAATAAATTTCAACTTTTTTAAACCTTGCTAACAACACTCCCATAAAATAATAAGATGCTCTCAGTTTTCTAGATAAATCTTCTGGTATTAAAACATTTTTTATATTTGAGGGATCTATTATTACTTCTTTATCTTTGAATTTGTAATCAACATTTAAAACTTTTAATATATCAAATAATGCATCCCTATCAGAAATATCAGGAATTTTTTCAATTCTACATTTACTATTTGCTAAAAGTGCTGCTGGAATTAAGGCAACTGCACTATTTTTTGCTCCACCAATAGTAATTTCACCATGTAATGGTTTTCCACCACAAATTTTAATATATTTCATTTTTTCACCACACCATCTGCTTTCATTAATTTTTATGTACTTATATTCACTTTTATGAATAATATATACAACTTTATATTACCCTCTTTTTAGGTTATAGTCAAATGCCTTTATATTACTGTTTACAAAAAAAGTAAATTTTTATACTACAATAAATAAATTTACTTTCATTTTATTAATTTTTATTATTCATTTTTGATATAAAAGTTTTAACTATTTTTTCAAATTTTGCATAGTTATCCTCAAGTTGAGATTTACTTTTTTCTATTAACTTCATCTGCTCATCACGATATTTTTCAAAATCATTTTTAGAGTTAATAACTTCCTCCCTTTTAAAATCAATATCAGCATATATTTTAGTTTTCTCTTGCTCAAAATCTATCTTTTCATCTGTTAATTTTTGTTTTTCATTTTTAATTTCTTGTTCAAAATTAAATTTATCATTTGCTAGTTTTGTTGCATCTTCTTCAAGTTGTAACATTTTTTTATTTAACTCCTCTTTTTGAGCTATTAATGTTGCTACTA
Organism: uncultured Mycoplasma sp.; assembly: GCA_964430785.1. Classification (GTDB taxonomy): domain Bacteria; phylum Bacillota_I; class Bacilli_A; order RF39; family UBA660; genus UBA6448. Next base: position 2,405 of record CAYSFJ010000013.1, read on the forward strand.
AAGTATCTGCATCAGAAACATTTTTATTTAATTCCATTAAAAGGCTATCAAAATCAGTATTTTGAAAATTTTTTTCACTTGCAGACTCAAGAGCATTATCATTAGAAATTGGAATAGAAAACATCTCTGAAGGAAATTCAAATTCTATATCATTATTAACCATTATCACACCTCATTACCCTAAATTAATCTTACTACAAAAAAGTATGTAAATCAATCATAATTATAATTTTTTTAATGCTAAAAATAAGATAATAATAATACCAATTATTTTTGAAATTATCCCAATTTTTTTAAAAGAATATATCCCAATTTTTAATCCTAAATAAGTAAAAAATGAAGATATTACCATAAATATAAACGATGAAAATATAATATTATCTATAATTTCATTTAAACCAATTCCAATTGTAAAACTATCTATACTAACTGAAAAGGAAAATAAACTTGCATGCCAAAATGATAAAGTAAATGATTTTTCGTTTTTATTAAATAAATCAATAATCATACCAACTGCAATAAATAAAAATAAATAAAATAATAATAAATTAGAATTTATATTGAAAAATATTTTTAATTTATTACCAAAAAAAGATCCAATAATTGGCATAAAAAAGTGAAAAATTCCTACGATAAATGATAATATGAATACATCCTTTTTTCTAGTTAAAGTTGTTCCAATGGAAAGTGCTAAAGAAAATGTGTCCATTGATAAAGAAATAGCAATTAATATAATTGATAATATACTCATAACTTTATTATATTAATTTGAATATTTATTTATGATTTCTTTTACATATGATTTATATTCTAATTTATCTAGATTTTGACTTTTAATATCAATTAAACATAATGGTGGGAACATAACACACCAAAAATTATCTCCTTTTGCATCATCTAAATAAATAACTAATGATTCATAGTTACCAGATTCATAGTTTGTGTCTAAATATATTTTACTAGGAAAATAATTTTGTCCAAATGATATATTATATTTTAATCCTAAACTATTTAATTTTTGCTCAATATTAAAAATATTTTTTTTAATATTATTTCTTGTTTCTTCTATACTATTTGAATTATTCATTATATTATTTATTATTGGAAATACTATTTCATTTGCTCTTAATTTATTATAATTATCAATATCGCTATTACTATTAGCAACAATTCGATATCTAATACTTTTTTCAGGAATTACTACCTCATTACTATTAAATGATAAATTAAAAATTACTATTAAAAATAATGATATTATAATTTTTTTCATATATTCACCAATTTAATTATGAAAAAAAGATAGATTATTTATTCACTATAAATATAAATCTATCTTTATTATTTAAATCTTTTTCTAAGAAAATATCAGCACTTGGAAAACATTTTTTAGCCATTTTAATAATTTGTAATCCTTCATTACTGCCTATTTCAAAAGCGATTATATTCTTTTTATTTAAGTAATTTTTAGCATTATTTAAAATAATTTCATAAAAATATAAACCTTTTTTTGGTGCAAATAAAGCCATTTGGGGTTCAAATTTAGTTTTTTCATCTACTATATCACATATATCTATATATGGAGGATTTGATACTAATATATCAATTTTATAATCACTTTTAAATTTTTCTATTGAAATATTTTTAAAAGTAATATCAGTATTATTTAATTTTGAATTTCTTTTTGCAACCTTTATAGCCTTTTTACTTTTATCTATTGCAACAACATCACACTTTATATTTTTTTTAAGAAAAATACTTATACAACCTGAACCAGTACCCATATCTACTATTTTAGGGTTTTTAAACTCATATTTTTTTATATAACTTAAGAGTTTATCCACCAAAGATTCAGTTTCAAATCTAGGTATTAAAACATTTTTATTAACAATAATCTTACATCCATAAAAATCTACATCACCAATCAAATACTGTATTGGATATCCCTTTTCAAGTTTTTTTAAAGCTTTTGTTTGCTTATTAATAGGGATATATTTTTTCACTAAAGATTTATCAAAATCACTAACCATTTATTTTAAACCTTCAAGTTTTAATTTCATATCTTCATTTATTAGTGCTTCGATAACAGGGTCTAGATATCCATCCATAACTCTATCAAGTTCCATTATTGAAAAATTAATACGATGATCCGTTACACGATTTTGTGGATAATTATATGTTCTTATTTTTTCACTACGATCACCAGTACCAATCTTAGTTTTTCTTTCATTTTGTTGTTTACTATTTTTTTCTTCCTCAAGAGCACAATTAATTTTAATTTTTAAAAGTTCCATTGCTCTTTCTTTATTTTTTAATTGGCTTCTTTCTTCTTGACAGGTTACTACAACACCTGTAGGAACGTGAGTTATTCTTACAGCAGAATTACTTGTATTTACACTTTGACCACCTGCACCTGAAGAATGATAAACATCTATTTTTAAATCGTTTTCATTTATATTTATGCTAACACCTTCATATTTAGGCATAACAAGTACTGTCGCAGTTGAAGTATGAACTCTACCCTGATTTTCTGTTTCTGGAACTCTTTGAACTCTATGAGAACCACTTTCATATTTCAATTTTGAATATACATCTTTACCTTTAACAATATATTCAATTTGAGAAAAACCACCACTGGTACCTTCAATACTGTGAATAACCTCAATTTTCCAACCATTTTTTTCAGCATAGTATGAATACATTCTAAATAGGTCTCCGGCAAAAATATTTGCTTCATCTCCACCTGCTGCACCACGAATTTCCATAATAACATCTTTACCATCATTTTCATCTTTTGGTACTAAAAGTATTTCTAATTTTTTATTTAATTGTTCTTTCTTACTTTCTAATGCTACTAATTCATCGTTAGCAATATCTTTTAGTTCAGGATCAGAAAGCATTTCTTTTGTATTTTCTATATCTTCAAGAACTTTTTTATATTCTTTATAAGTTTCTACAGTTTCCTCTAAATCACTTTTTTCCTTAGAAATATTTTTTAATAATTCATAATTATTCAAAACTTCTTCACTTGTTAATTTATTTGATAGCTCTTCATACTTTTCAAGCATTGTATTTAATCTATCAATCATTTTCTCACCACCTTTTACATGTTATTTTCTTCGTCTTCATCAATTACCACAAAATCAGAAAGTTCATCATCAGTTTCAGATACATCATCTTCATCTGATGAACCATCATAGAAAATATCGTCATTTTCTTCATCTTCAGTAGATTCTAGATCCCCATTATTTTCTTCATCTTCATAAGCCTCTTCAGTTATTTCTTCATCATCCATTATTACATTTGGTGTATGATTAATTCTTAAATCACAAAATCCTTTTTCTAATACTAAAAATTCTTTATTTGTAGAAATAAGTTCATAAAAATCTGCTATTCTATCTTCAAATTCTTTATCAGTTAAATGTTTCATTTCACAAATTTTCTTGAAAATATCAATTATTTTCATTTTACCTTTTTTATTTTCAAGTAGTAATTTAGCAAGTTCTTCATAACTTAAATTTTCTAATTCATCATTTGTTAAATTTTTCATTTACATCCTCTCTTCTGGCACAACGCCTATTAAATTTAAAGCATTAAACAAAGTAATTTTAACAGCTTTAATTAAACAAATATTTTCTTTTGTTTGATTTTCATTATCAGTAATAATCTTATTTTTTTCATAATAATTGTGAAATAATGATGCAAGTTCATAACTATAATTTGCTAATACATGTGGTGTTTTCTTTAATGCAGCACTCCTCACTACATCTGAAAAATTATAAATTTGTGAAAGTAACTTTTGTGCACCTTCATGATTTATATAATCAAACTTATCTATTTCATTTACTTCTTTATTATATTTATTTAGTATAGAACATATTCTTGCATAAGCATAGCATATATAATATACTTGATTATCATTTGATTTAGATTTTGCTAAATCAATATCAAAATCCATTTGAGTGTCAAGTGAATACTTTGAAAAGTAAAACCTTACTGCATTAACTGAAGTATCATCAATTAAGTCTTTTAAAGTAATAACCTTCCCTGTTCTTTTATGCATAGTAACTACTTCGTGATTTTGTATAATTCTAACAAGTTGTAAAAGTTTTACATCAATATAATCATCATTTAATCCAAGTGCTTTAATAGCTCCTTTAAGTCTTGCAACATAACCATGATGATCTGTTCCAAGTACATCAATTATCTGTGTAAATCCTCGTTTAATTTTATCTTCATGATACAAAATATCAGGAAGTAAATAAGTATTTGTACCATCTTGTTTAATTAAAACATGATCTTGATTATCATATATAGCACTACTTCTAAACCATATAGCACCATCTTTTTCATAAACATAGCCATTTTTCTTCATTATATTAATAGCATCATCAAAATTATATTTTTTATATATAGATTTTTCTGAAGTTATCACATCATATTCTATTCTATATTCTTTTAAATGTTCAAAAATTATATTAGTTAAATACTTTGTTGAATATTCCTTTATAAAATCAAAATCATTATTTACATATTTATTTTTATATTCATCATATAGTTTTTTTGCAATATCAAATATTTCTTTACCTGGATATCCATTTTCTGGGAACTCATTTTCAATTCCACATAAAGTTAAATATCTACTGTAAACAGAATTTGCAAGTTTATTTATTTGATTACCAGCATCATTTAAATAATATTCTTTAGTTACATCGTAACCACAAAAAGACATTATTCTAGCAAGAGAATCACCATAAGCTCCTCCTCTTGCATTTCCCATATGAAGTATACCTGTAGGATTAGCGGAAACAAATTCAATATTAACTTTTTCATTATTGCCAAAATATTGTCTACCATAATCAGCATTTAATTTTAAAACATTATTTAAATTTTCATATAAATAATCTTTTTTTAATTTAAAATTTATAAATCCAGGTATTGCAATATTAATACTTTCAATAAAATCAGCTTTTATTATATTCTTAAGTAAATCAGCTAATTCCATTGGTGTTTTATTAACTATTTTGGCATTTTTTAATGCTACATTTGTACTATAATCACCATTTTCTTTATTTTTAGGAATTTCTAAAGAAAAATTTTCATCTATAATATCTAATTTTTTTAATGCATCTGCAATTAATTTTATTAGTTTTTCTTTCATTTTTTACCACCTTTCTTGGGTTTTCTCGTTTTTTCTACAACATTATAGCATACTATATAAAAAAAAGCACTCATATTTTTTATTTTTTTTACGATACTAATAAAGGGTGAAAAAATTGTACATATTTAATTTATTATACAAGATATTTCTATTTTCTTTTTTATCTATTGTTATTATAATAATTGGGCTATATTCATATTCATACTTTTCACCAAAACTTCAAATAAATTCATATCATACATATGAATTATATGATATTGAGGAAAATATTTTTTATGAAGGTAATAAAAATAATAGATGGACAAAAATTAATGATATATCTAATAATTTAAGAAAAGCAATTGTGTCAGTTGAAGATAAAAATTTTTATGTACATAATGGTTTTGATTATTTAAGAATAATAAAAGCAATGTTTAATAATTTAAAAAATAATAAAATTGTTGAGGGTGGTAGTACTATATCACAACAATATGTTAAAAATGCTTATCTAGATTTTGATAAAACTTGGAATAGAAAAATTAAAGAAGCACTAATGACACTTAATTTAGAAGTACACTATGATAAAGGCGAAATTTTAGAGGCTTATTTAAATACAATTAATTTTGGTTTAGGAAATTATGGCATTACATCAGCTTCAGAATACTATTTTAATAAAAAGCCAAAAGATTTAACACTTGAAGAATCACTTATTTTAGCGGGAATTCCTAAAAGTCCAAGTAATTATAATCCAGTTTCAAATTATGACAAAAGTATTCAAAGAGCAAAAGTTGTAGCATTAACAATGGTAAATAATGGTATTTTATCAAAAAAAGAATATAATAATTTATTTAAAAATAAAATAGAAATTTATGGAGTTAAAAATAATAATAATTTGTTGATGCTTGATTATTATGAAGATGCAGTTTATTATGAACTTAAAAATAAACTAGGGTTTGATGATAAGATGATTAATAGTGGTAAATATAAAATTTATACTAATTTAAACCTTGATTATCAAAAAAAAATGGAAGAAGAACTTCTTAATAATATTGATGATGAAAAACTAGAAATGGCCTCAGTTATAATTGACCCAAATACTGGCAAAGTTCTTGCTCTTACTGGAGGTAGAAATTTTCAAAAAAGTGAATATAATAGAGCTTTAAGTGCAAAAAGACAAGTAGGCTCTACGATGAAACCTATTTTATATTATGGGGCTTTAGAAAATGGTATGACTTCATCAACAACATTTTTAAGTCAATATACAACTTTTAATTTAAATAATGGGAAAACTTATGCACCAAAAAATTATGGAAATTTATATGGTAATAAAGAAATAACTATGGCTGCGGCAATTGCATATTCTGATAATATTTATGCAGTTAAAACAAATATTTTTTTAGGGGTTGATACACTTATAAATACTGCGAAAAAATGCGGAATAAATGAAAAATTAAAAAATGTTGTATCTCTTGCACTAGGTACAAGTGAATTAAATATGCTTGATTTTGCTAATGCTTACACAACATTTGCTTCTTTAGGATATAAAAAAAATTTATATTTTGTAGAGAAAATACTTGATAATGATGGAAATATTATATACTCACATGAACAAACAAATAATTTAGTTTTGAATCCAAATTATGTTTATATATTAAATGAACTTCTTACAAGTACAACTAATTCAGCATTTATTGATTATAATTACCCAACTGCATTAAATATTGCAGATAAATTAAATCATAAATATGCTTTTAAAACTGGAACAACTGATACAGATTACTGGGCAATTGGATATAATAAAAATATATTAATGATGACATGGGCTGGATATGATGATAACTCTAATATAGAATTAAAATTAGGTACACAAGTTAAAAATGCGTGGGCAAATACAGTTTCATATATTCAAAAAAATGAAGAAAATAGTTGGTATGATATTCCTGAAAATGTTGTTGGTTTACCATTAAATGCTATTAATGGACAGGAAGATGGTGATAAAAAAAATATGACTATTTTCTATTATTTAAAAGGTAGTGAGCCATATTATACAGTCACAAAAAAAGATAGTTAGTTTGGAGGTAAAAAATCTAAACTATCTATACTATCATTATCACTTTCAAAACTCAAATAAGAATTTTGAAATGGATTAACTGTTTCATTGGTACTCATATTAGCCTCAATATCCTCAAGGTCATTAAAAAACTTATTTTGTTTTTTCTCACCTAAATTAATGGGACCAATATTTGTTGGTGAAGTGTTATTTATATTTTGAATAAGAGGAATATTAATATCTGTTGAAGTATTTTTTAATTTATTTATATCTATATTAAATGAACTAGATAAATCTCCATATTCCTTTGTTATTTCATTTTCTAATTCTTTAACATTTAATTTTTTTTCAATAATTTCATGTAACCACTTTACTTGATTATTACTTTCTTTTATTTTCATTAAAGTTCTTGCATGTCTTTCAGATATTTTTCCAGCTAAAAGTGCATCTTGAACTTCCTGAGGTAAATTAAGTAATTTAAGTTTTGTTTCTAAAACAGAAAGTGGTATACCAAGTTTTTTAGAAAATTCTTCTTTAGACATAAAACCCGCATTTAATAAGGCTTGATATGACTTTGCTTCCTCAATTGGGTTTAATTCTTTTCTTTGTACATTTTCAGTAACCGCTACTTCTTGAGCTTTTTGATCATCAATTTTAGCAATAACTGCGGGAACACTTGCAAGGCCTGCAATCATTGCTGCTCTATATCTTCTTTCACCAGCAATAATTTCATATTTATCACCAAGTCTTCTTAAAACTAAAGGTTGAATTATACCATGAGATTTAATAGAATTTGCTAAATCATTTAATGAAGCATCATCAAAAACTAATCGTGGTTGAAATCGATTAGGAACAATATCTTCTACGGCAACATTTAAAACATTAGCATCAAAATTCATATTTAACCCCTTCTTCTATTCTATATATATCATAATATATCTTGTAAGTTTTTTCAAGGTAAAAAATAAAAAAATATTATAATAGTGTTAGTAAGAAAAATATTTTTGTTATTAGTTAAATGTCCAAACGAAATCAGCCTCGGTATCAAGTAGGGTAAAATCTGCTCTTAAAGCATATAATTGATAATTACCAGGTTTTAAACAACCATCAGTACAAGGAAAAGTATCTGTTTCTCCCATTACAACTGCTCTTCCAGAATAATAATTACCATCACTATCTTTAAGTTTAAAAACTATTTGACATTTTGGACACGGATTAGTCATACTTGTTGATGCTCTTTCTAAAAAAATTGTTTGTTTATTCCAATTTGTCTTCCTTCCACTTGCTACTTGTCCAAGTTTAGCATATTTTATATTTCCAACACAAATACCGGTACCACTGATATGGCAGAAACATAATTGATATTAAGTAATAAAACAAGTAATATAAGTGTTAAATAACCTTTCTTCATATAATTCATCCATTCTATTTATTAAAACTTACTAACACTACATCATTAACTAAAAACAGTAAAAAAATATAATATAAAACATTAACTATAAAAAACTTGATAGAAAAAACTGCGTATTTGTAAAATATTGTAAAAACAATTAAATATATTAAGCTTCTAGATATTAAGATAAATATTATTAAAAAAATATTTTTCTTCCTTAATAACTGCGATTTTTTACATCTCAAAAATGTGAATTCGTATGAATTATCTATTTCATAATTAAGAAATGTATAAAAAATTAAAATATAGGTAGATATTTGATACGTAAACCATAAAATATGTAAAAAATTAAAATTTTTATTATAAACACCTAAAATTATATCATTAATTGTATTTTCTGATGGAAAACTTAAATAATCAACTATAATTACCATTGCAAAGAAAAGGAAAAATAATAAAAACAACCTATAATATTTTAACTTAAATAATTTTCTAAACACTGCCAAATTATATTTCATTTTTATACCTTTTTAATTTTGAAATTATCAAAATTGTATATTTCATCAGCCAATTTTAAATCTTCCAATATATGAGAAGAAATTATAATTAATTTTCCTTCTTTTTTCAAAATCTTTAAAAAATTCGATTATTTTTTTTATACTTACTGTGTCAACACCATTAAAAGGCTCATCAAGAAATAAAACATCTGGATTTTCCATTATTACTTGTGCTATTCCTAATTTTTGTTTCATACCAAGGGAATATTTAGAAAATTTCTTGTCTTTTTCACTAGATAAATTAACAATTTCCATTGCTTTTAAAATATCTTCATCAGAAATAATATTTTGAATTTTAGCAAGTAATTGTAAATTTTCAAATCCAGTTAAATCAGGAAAAAATGATGGTTTTTCTATAAGTGCCCTTACTTTATTAGTAATAATAGCCTCTTTTATAGGCTTTCCATCGTATAAAATGCTTCCATCTGAAACGTTGTAGATACCACAAAGTAATTTCAAAAGTACACTTTTTCCACTACCATTTCTACCATTTAAACCGTATATTTTACCGCTTTCAAAAGTAACATTAATTTTATCTAAAACTAAATTATGATTAAATGATTTACAAACATTTTCTAAAACTATCTTCATTATACCTCCCTAATTATTTTTTTCACAAGAAATTACTAATTTTTCCTTATTTTTATAAATTAAAAATACAATCAAAATAGAAATCAATGATAATATCAATGGAAATAACACCATATTTACCATTCCATAAGAAGTATTAAAGGTGAATAAATTTAAAATATTAAGTGTTGCTGCTAAACTAGAATTATTAATAACTTTATTACAAAATAGGACTCCTATTGTCTCTAAAAAAATCTCAAATCCAATGATTGATAAAATATAAATAATTATACTAATAAATTCTTTGTGTTGATATCTGGACACAATTAAAGCAATATTCATATAAAAAATAGAATACAATAATAAATTAAATAGATATAATACAATAAATAATATAGGTTTAAATTCAAAACCACTCCATATTGAAGTTGTATATTTAATACTATAACTAGGATCTAATGTAAAAAACACAGTACCAATAACAATTATAATAGTCCCAATTAAAGGTATTATAAACAAAAATTTATAAGCATTTTTGAAATAGTAATTTAAAAACGAACTATAATTCTTACGTGGTAAATAATTAATAATAAGTTTATTTTTTAAAAGTGCGCAAGTGGATATTATTATTGGAATACCAATTATTAAAAAAGCACAAGGATTTAAAAATCTTACATACCACACTATAGTGTTAAATAAATACGTAAAAAAGTCTATTTTAACTTCTAATGAATTTATTACTTCATTACAATAATTTGTATAATTTTCATCAATTTCATATAATTCATTTTGTTTACAAATATTGGCAAAATTTTGAGTATTATTTTGAGATGTTTTTAACTCTTTTACACTCTTAAAGCAAAAGAAAACTACAAGCAAAATTATTATAGAGAAAAAGATTTTAATTGTAACACTTTTTTGCATTTATACCTCAATATTATTTATTGGTTTAAAAATAACATATTTACTATAAGGTGTCAAGCGTCAGTTACAAATTTTTCATTAAATTATATTTTAATGTATATTTATTAATGATTATAGTAAAAAAAGAAGAAACTATTTCAATTTTAGTTTCTGTCTTCGATTTTCACTTTGTTTAAGTAATTTTGCATAATTAACAACTTTTGATGTTTCATTAATTTTCTTAATAATAATTAATGATCTATTATTTTCTTTTGATAAAATATCATAATTAATAGTATCAATACTTGAAATATTAAGTTCATTTTTATATGTATTTAAAATCTTTAATTCCCCTTCATAATTACCTTTCATAAGAATAATTACTCCATCCTTTTTAATAAAGGGCACTGATAGTGATGTAATAATATCCGCATATGCAACTGCTCTTGATACAACAATATCAAATTCATTTAAATGATCTTTCATATAATTTTCTGCTCTATCACATACCGTTATTACATCATTAATATTAAGTTTTTCAAGTAACATATTTATAAACGTTATTTTTTTATTATTTGAATCAAGTACAGAGAGTTTTATATTAGGGTAAAAAATTTTTAAAACTATACCAGGAAAACCTGCACCTGAACCAATATCAAGTATAATTTGATTAGATAAATTAACTGCTTTTGAAACCATTAATGAATCTAAAAAATGTTTAAAATATACTTCTTTTTCATCGGTAATTGCAGTTACATTTGTATGACTATTATACTCAATTAAAAAGTTATAATAAATATTTAATTTTGATAACTTTTCTTCATCATAAGGAATATTATTTTTCTTTAGTTCGTTTATAAAATCGTTAATCATTTTTGTTATACTCCTTTTTTAAATATATTAATAAAAGCGAAATATCAACAGGATTAACTCCACTTATTCTTGAGGCCTGAGCAATAGTTTCGGGTCTAACAAGTGATAACTTTTGTCTTGCTTCACTAGCAATATTTTTTACTTTATAATAATCAATATCTTTAGGAATTTGTTTAGATTCCATTTTTAATAATTTTTCTTTTTGTTCATACTCTTTTCTTATGTACCCTTCATACTTAACTTCAATAGTAACTTCTTCTTTTTCTTCAGGAGTAAATCCAGATATATCAATAAAGTTTGCTAAAAAATCTATAGATATTTCTGGTCTTTTTAAAAGTTCAATAAACTTCATATTCTTTTTAGGAATATCTAAACTCTTTTCTATGAACTTTTCTTTTACTTCTTCATTCATTACAAGATTATTATTTGTAAGAATACTCTTTAAATTAGATATATTATTCTTTTTATTTAGATAATTATTATATTTTTCATTTGATACACTACCTACTTCGTGACCAATTGGAGTAAGTCTTTCATCAGCATTATCGTGTCTTAAAAGTAATCTAAATTCCGCTCTTGAAGTAAGCATCCTATAAGGATCTGTAATACCTTTAGTAACTAAATCATCAATTAAAACACCTATGTAAGCACTTGACCTTTTTAAAACCATTGCTTCTTTATTATCTAATTTTAATGCAGCATTAATACCTGCGACTAATCCTTGACCTGCAGCCTCTTCATAACCTGAAGTACCATTAATCTGACCTGCTGTAAAGAGTCCTGAAATAATTTTTGTTTCCAAACTAGGTTTAATTTGCATTGCATCTATTGCATCATACTCTATTGCATAAGCATATTTAGATATCACTGCATTTTCTAGTCCATGTAAAGAATGAACCATTTTTTCTTGAACATCTCTTGGCATTGAAGTTGAAAAACCTTGTAAATACCATTCATCATAATAAATACTTTCAGGTTCTAAAAAAAGTTGATGTCTTTGTTTATCGGCAAATCTAACTATTTTATCTTCAATCGAAGGACAATACCTAGGACCAACACCAGTTGCATAACCACCATACATTGCACTTAATTTTAAATTATCTCTAATAATTTTATGTGTATTATCATTTGTATAAACTAAATAACATTTTTGTTGTTCATTTATTTTATATAATGGCTTTGTATCAAAAGAAAATGTCCAATATGTATCATCACCTTTTTCTTCTTTCAAAACAGAAAAATCTATACTAGATGCTTTTATTCTTTGAGGTGTTCCAGTTTTAAGCCTTTTTATGTTAAAACCATATTTTTTTAAATTATTAGAAAGATTATTACTTCTTTTTTCACCATGAGGTCCACTTGGAGTATTTTCAGAACCAATCAATATATTTGCATTTAAATAAGTTCCAGTTGTTAAAATAACTGCTTTGCAAAAAATTTTTTCTTCATTACCTAACACTATACCTTTTATTTCATTATTTTCTATTATTAAATCTTCGACCATACCCTCTTTTATTTCTAAATTTGAAGTTTTTTCTAAATATTCCAACATAACTTTTGGATAAACTTTCTTATCAGCTTGTGCTCTTAAACTTCTTACTGCAGGCCCTTTAGAATTATTAAGCATTTTTATTTGAAAATGTGATTTATCGGCAACTATTCCCATTAAACCACCTAAAGCATCTATTTCTCTTACAATAATACCTTTTGCACTTCCGCCAATTGAGGGATTACAAGGCATATCTGCAATATTTTTTTTATTTGAGGTTACTAGTAAAGTCTTTTTACCCATAATTGCACTAATATGTGAAGCTTCACATCCAGCATGACCTCCACCTACAACCATAATATCATACATAATCATCCCTACTTTCCAACACAAAAATCTTGAAATAATCTATCAATTATATCATCTTTATATGTTTTACCTATTATTTCTCCTAAAAAATCGTAGCACTCCTTTAAATCTGTAGAAATCATTTCAATTGGTACATCATTTTTTAAAGCATTTTGAGCATTATTAATTGACAAATATGCTTTTTTTACCAAATCTATTTGTCTTACATTTGATAAATATGTTAAATCTTTGTTAATTTCATTTAAATTAAATAATTCTATTATTTTTTCTTTTAATTTAACAAGTCCATTTATATCTTTTGCACTACCATATATAACATTATATTTATTATCTAAATTAATGTTAATTTTTTGTGGTAAATCACTTTTATTAACGAATATAATCGTATTTTCTTTATTAATATTCTTAAGAAGTTTCTTATCATTTTCATCAAGTTCATTAGAACCATCTAAAACTAAAATAACTAAATCTGCATTACTTAATTTTTCTAAACTTTTGTTAACACCAATTTTTTCAACATAATCATCAGTATCATGAATTCCAGCTGTATCAATTAATTTAAGTTCTACTCCATTTAAAGAAATATTACCCTCAACAATATCTCTAGTAGTTCCCGCTATATCAGTTACAATAGCTTTTTCCTCATCTAAAAAATTATTTAAAATACTACTTTTGCCTACATTAGGTTTTCCTATTATTGCAACATTAATACCATCATTAATAATTTTACCAAAATTTGCATTTGTTTTTAAAACTTCAATTTTTCTATTTATTTTATTTAATTTTTCATTAAGTATATTAGTGGTAACAACAGGATTATCTTCATATTCAGGATAATCAATATTAACTTCTATATTGGCAAGAAGTTTAACAATATCCTCTCTAATATCCTCAATAATTTTTGAAACATTTCCACCTATTTGATTTAAACATAGTTTCCTTTTAGAATCGGTTTTTGCTTTAATAAGTTCATTTACTGCTTCTGATTGAATTAAATTTATTCTTCCATTTAAAAATGCTCTTTTTGTAAATTCTCCAGGTCCAGCTAAATGACAACCAATTTCTAATAATATTTCTAGTATTTTATTAGAAGTTGCATAACCACCATGAGAATTAATTTCAACAATATCTTCGGTTGTATATGTCTTTGGAGCCCTCATAACTGTAACTAAAACTTCATCAATAATTTCATTTTTATAAACTATATGACCATAATTTACACTATGAGATTGTACATTTAATAAGTCACGTGAAAAAATACTATTTACTTTTTCAATAGCATCCTTACCACTTAATCTAATAATTGATATAGCACCTACTCCTAAAGATGTTGCAATTGCACAAATAGTATCTTCCATAGTGTCTCCTTTTCCTTGCGTTATTGTAACACTATTTCATTTTAATGTAAATAAAAAATAGGCAAAATGAATTTGACTATTTTTCACCTATATAGCTTATAACTACATGTCTATTTGGTTCTTCACCAATGCTTTTAGTTGAAATACCCTTAAATTCTGATAAAACATTATGAATAACTCTTCTTTCATAAGAATTCATATTTTCTAAATGAACATCAATATGGGATTTTTTTACTTCTCTTGCAGTTTGTTTTGCTAATCTCTCTAATCTATTAATTTTTTTATCTTTATAATTTTCAACATCTAATGAAATTATAAAGAACATTCCTGTTTCAAGTTGAATTTTTTGTCTAACTAAATTTTCAAGTGCTTTGATAGTATTACCATTATGGCCAATTAAAATATTATTATTATTAGAGTACATTTTAATAACAACCCTATCTTCTACTTTCTTTGTTTCAAATTTTACCTCAAGTCCTAAATTATTTACAATTTCTTTTAAAAATTCTTTTACAAAATCATAAATATCAGATTTTTTATATATTACTACCTCTACATTTGCAGATTTAAATAAACCTTTTTTGATTTCATTAGTTTTATATATAACTTCCTCTTGAGTTAAATTATTTTCAGTTAAAATTTCTTCGAACACTGTTTCAAAATTTTTACCTATTTTACTTATTTTTTCCATACTTCAAATTCTCCTTAACTTTTAGTTTTTCATTAATGCTTTTCTTTTTTTTGCTAATCTTCTTATTTGTTTTACCTTCATTAATAAACTTTATTATATATGTTTGTACTATCATAAAAGCGTAAGTAACAATCCAATATAATGCTATTGCAGTTGGTAAACTTAAAGATGCAAATCCAATAAATACAGTCATAAATATTAACATAAATTTTGTTTGTTTTTCTGCACCTGGTACACTAGAACTTGATGCAGCCTGTTTCATTGTAAACTTAAATGAAAAATATGTTGATAAAATAATTAATGCTATAAGAATTATAAATGTATATTGATGATTTTTGAAAATACCTATACTAGGTGTTGTGCCTAAATTCCAACCAAATATTCTTCCTTCATATATTGCTGGTATTTTGTAAATAGCCTCAAGGAATGCAAAGAATAAAGGTAATTGAATTAAGGACATAATACAACTTAGCATTGGATTAACTTGATACTTTTTATAAATCATCATCATTTCTTGCTGCTTTGCAAGCATTGCTTCTTGAGAAGGATCATTACCATACTTTTTTTCAAGTCTTTGAAGTTCAGGAGTAGCTTTTTTTATTCTTTCACTCTGAGTTTGCGTCTTAATAGTAAGTGGTAACAATATAATTCTAATTAACAAACCAATAAGTATTACAGATAATCCTAAATAAGCATGAGTCATTCCCATATTTTTAAATAGTAATCCTAATTTTAAAATAATGTAAGCTAATGGCTTAACAAATAAAAATTGCCATAAACTATTAGTTTTATTTGAATTTATACTATATTCATCACAATTAGGTAAACTTGATAATTTAACATCCATTTGATCTTCATACTTTTCATATAATTTATACATTTCAGTTTTTTCAGAAGGTTTACAATAAATAGTTTTTTGTAAACTTTGACCAGTCTCTGAATTTGTTACTATTTTACCCTTTTTATCCGTAATATAATTATTAGATCCACAACCTGTTGTTAACATAGTAGCAACTAATAAAACTATAATATATAATTTCTTATTACTTTTCATTTAACTCTCCTATCAAATTTTTTAAAGATTCTAAATTATCTTTATATGAAGAATTAATAAAATCCCTCTTAATAATTATAATATATTTTCTCCCATTTTTGAATAGTAAATTACATTTATCTATTATTGCTCTAAGTCTTCTTTTCATTTTGTTACGAAAAACAGCATTACCATATTTTTTTGGTGCACTTATTCCAAAATATTTTTTTTCATCTTCACTTTGGCAATAAAATATAGTATATCTATTATTAGATAATTTTTGTTTAGTATTTAAAATTTTATTAAACTCTTCACTACTTTTTACAATGTCCCTTTTTTTCATCTTAACCTCTTTAAAAAAAGCCACATTTAAAGTGGTTTTTATTTACATAAAACTTTTCTTCCTTTTTTTCTACGATTTGATAAAACTTTACCATTTTTTCTTGAAAAAAATCCATGAGTCTTTTTCATTTTTCTATTATTTGGTTGATATGTTCTTTTCATAATATATAATCTCTCCTTTTCTTACGCGTTAATATTATATCTATAAAATAAGTCAATAGTCAAGTGTTTTTCTTTGTGAAATTTTCTTATTTTAACTTTTTCGACAACATTTTACATATTTCAACAACGATTTTAACAAATTATCAACAAAATTTTTACGATAATATAATGGGTTAACCAACATTTCAACATTATCAACATTTATAATTTAACATAAATTTAACCATGTTTATAACTATCAACAAAAATAGTAACATTTAACTTTGTTGAAAATGTTGAAAAGTAATTTAAGCCCAGTATATAAAAGAAAAAATTGTTGATAACTTTTGTTGATAAAATGTTAGATTAAATTTTTGCTTTATATTTTTTAAAAAATGAAGTACAATGTAAGTAATGAAAGTTTTGTGTGGGGTAAGGTATGGATGTAAATGAGATATTCAAAAACTTTTTAGAGGAAATTGAACAGGTAGTCAGCCTAAATGTTTATAATATTTGGTTTTCAAAAATTAAGCCAATATCTTTAGAGAATAATACTCTTAAAATAATGGTTCCAATGGGTATTCATAAAAGTATGCTTTCTGAAAATTATAAAGAATATATAGATAAAGCATTCATTAATGTAACAGGAAAAACCTTTAACATTGAATACTATACTGAAGATGAATTGCCAAAAACAAAAGAAGAGGAAATTCATAATAATGAAGTTGTTACCTCAAATGAAGATTGGGTCACAAACTTAAATCCTAAATTTACTTTTGAATCTTTTGTAGTAGGGGAATCAAATAGGTTAGCAGTGGTTTCTGCCCATGCAGTTGCGGAAAATCCAGGCTCAATTCATAATCCATTATTCTTATATGGAAGAAGTGGAATAGGTAAAACACATTTAATGCATGCTATTGGAAATTACATTGTTAATCATTCAAATAAAAAAGTATTATATGTTACTAGTAATGAATTTGTTGAGGATTATACTGGAATAGCAAGTATTGAAAAAGGTATTAGTTCAATGAATTATGCAAAAAATTTTAAAGATAAATACAAAAATGTTGATGTATTAATTATTGATGATATTCAATTTTTAGTTGGTGCAGACAAATCTCAACAAGAATTTTTCCATACTTTTAACGCTTTATATCAAACTAATAAACAAATTATTATAAGTTCAGATAGATCTCCAGATGATTTAAAGAAAATTGAAGATAGATTAAGAAGTAGGTTTATGTGGGGACTTCCTGTTGATATTTATCCACCTGATTTTCAGCTAAGATGTAAAATTATTCATAGTAAAATCAAAAATACATCACTTGAAAATAGACTTAATCAAGAAGTTATAGAATATATTGCAAACTCTTGTCAAAATGATATCCGTTTTATTGAAGGAACTATAAATAGATTAATGGCTTATACAGCAATGATGGTACCAGATAAAATTGATTTAAATTTTGCAATTGAGGGTCTAAAAGACTATTTAAGTGTTAATATCTATGCAGACAATTCAATTAGTAAAATCCAAAAAGTTGTCGCGGATTATTTTGGTATAACAGTAAGTGACCTAAAAAGTAAAAAGAAAGTTTCTAATATAAGTAAACCAAGACATATTGCAATTTACCTATGTAGAGTTGAAACAGACGAAAAACTTGAAAGAATTGGTTTAGAATTTGGAGGGAGGGATCATTCAACAATTTCAGCATCTTATGATAAAATAAATAGTGAAATCAAAAATGATGAAAAATTAAATAACACAATAAAAGAAATTAAAAATAAGTTATAATTTTGTTGAAAAATGTTGATAAAATTTTTAAAAATATTACAAAAATTTACTTATATTATCAAAAATAAACACGTTATCAACAAAATAAACAGTATAATAAACATAATAATTTTATTTTAAAAGAAAGAAGGACAAAAAATATGAAATTTACAATTAACAAAAATATTATCGTTGAGGCTTTATCAAATGCTGTTAGAGCTTTATCAACAAAAATTACAATACCAGTATTAAATGGTATATTACTAAACTTAACTAAAGATGGTTTAGAAGTTCAAGCTAGTGACAGTGAACTTACCATTAAAACAACAATTGAGGCTAAAGAAATAACTAATATTGAAAAAGAAGGTAGGGCAGTTTTACAAAGCAGATGCTTATTAGAAATAATAAGAAAAATGCCTAGTGAAATTATCAACTTTGAATTAACAGAAAATAATAATATTAAAATATATTCTGATATTAATGAATATATTATAGAATGTTATAATATTGGGGAATATCCAAATATTGCTCTTGAAAAAAGTCAAAATACTATTTATTTAGAATCAAAAATTTTAAAGGAAATGATAAATCAAACTTCTTATGCAATGAGTATGCAAGAAGTAAGACCACTTCTTACTGGATTAAATTTAAAAATTAATGGTGATATATTAGAATGTACTGCAACTGATTCATATAGATTATCAAAAAAGAGTGTTAAGTTAAAAGATTCTATTAACAATAATATAAATATAGTTATACCAGGTAAAAGTGTTAATGAATTAGTTTATATTTTAAAAGAGGAAGGTAATGTTGAAATAGATTTATTTAAAAATAAAATATTATTCCATTATAATAACATATTATTTCAAACCGCCTTGTTAAATGGAACTTACCCTGACACATCAAATTATATTCCAAAAGATTATAATTACATGATTAACCTTAATTTAAAAGAATTTTATAATGCGATTGATAGAGCATCTACAATAATGGTTAGTAAAGATAAAAATATTATAAAAATGATTATAGATAATAAAAAAATGACACTTATTGCAGCATCAACAGATAGCAAAAGTAAAGAAGAATTAACAATTGATTCAAATAATAAAGAAAAATTAGAAATTAGTTATTCATCAAAATATATGTTAGATGCATTAAAAGTGTTAGATAGTGAAAATATTATACTTCTTATAAATGGAGATGATAAACCTATAATTATAAATAGTGTTGAGGATGATACTATTATTGAATTAATTTTACCTATAAAAACATATTAGAAAACAAAAACCGACAAAGTTTTTGTTTTTTTAATGATATAACATCTGTGTTAGGGGGAATTATGAACAAATATATAATAAATGAAAATACTTTAGCATTATTAACAATAAATAATAAGGTTAAAATAATTGAAAAATATATAGATTATTATATTGAAGAAAATATAAATAATATTATAAATAATAGTTGTATTTATTATGGAAGTACATTTTTAGGAAGAACTTATAGTACAAAATCTTTACTTGGTATATCAACAAAATTGCCAATAATTATTAGTGAAAAAAAAGATTTGATTTTTTTTCCAACAAATTCTTATAAAAATAAAAATTGTGTTTGGTTAAATTATTCTGAAATAGATAAATATTATTCTATAAATTCCAAAGAAATAAATATTACTTTTTTGAATCAAAAAAATTTAATTATTCCTATAACAAATAATATTTTTACTAAACAATTGTTTAAGGCATCAAGATTAGAGACTATTTTCAAAAGAAATATTAAATAAATATTTTAATTAAGGATTATTTGTGCTATAACCCGACTTCCGTACTTAAAAAAACAAAAAATCATCATTTTGCCCTGTATT
>CAYSFJ010000014.1:0-13755 GCA_964430785.1 uncultured Mycoplasma sp.
TGGGTAGGTTAATGCTCCATTTCCATTACTTGTATTTACTGTGAATTTATCACTTTCTTCAGGACAAGTTAGTATTGGTGCTTTATTTGTGTATAATCTTCCATATGCTCCATAGTAATAGTAAGCTCCTGTTGATGTCCAAGCTGCTGTTTGTGTTGATGATGCACTTCTATCATTACAGAATATTTGGTCTTTTGACACTAAAGTATTATCTTTTAACGTCGTTCCTGCATACCAGTTTTCTAATGTAGTTTTTATTGCACTTGATGTACTATTGCCGTGTTGCTCTCCTATTGTATACATATATCCTACATATTCTGATTTATCATAACTACTATTAAATGTACTTGATCTTATTTGTGTTCCTTCACCAGCCATAACAATTGCTGTACTACTTGTTGGTGCGGTTGTTCCCGAATATATCATTCTTATACTTCCATCACCATTTATTCTAATTATTCTCCAGTATATATCATTTCCACTACTATCTTTTCCAAATTTTACCCAATTATTATCAACTGCACCCCTAAAATAATATGATGTTCCTAAATCATCTGTTGCTGCATACATACCTTCATTTGTTGTTGCAGTAGTACTAAAATCTGGTGTTCCTTTTGTCTCAATTAAAGTAGCCCCTCCATTATTATTTAATATTAATTCCCAACCATTTAAAGTATCATCAATATCATCTGAATCATCTATATTATTTTTATCAATTTCATATATATAATTTTTAACATCATTTTTTATCATTTTAAAATTAACTCTATTATTAATATATGTTGTCATAATAAGTATTAAAAGCATACAAAATACTAGAAAAAAAGTATAAATTGTTGCTGTTGAAATAAAACCTTTTCTATTCACCATAATACACCCACGAAATATAATATGCATTTTCACACCCCATACTATAACTTATTTCATCTTGATTATAATAAGCCTCAACTTTTTCTTTATTAGTTTCATAAAAAGTAAAATCTGTTCCATTAATTATTTTTTCATTTATGCAATTTTTATAACTTGTAGAACTATAACTTGAACCATCTTTTTTTTCATAAAATATACCAATCATTATACTATTCTTATTTGCATCTGTTCCATTTATTGTAAGCATATATTCTTTTAAATTAATACCTGAGTAGCTTTCCGTAAAACTTAGAAAATTTTCACATTTATTTTTAATTTGATTTTCTTCAAAATAGTCTTTACCCTTATTAATACACTTTTTTATATTAGGAAGATCTTCAGTTCTAAGATAAATTAATGTTTTAAAATTATATAATGAATACACATTATTAATATAAGTATTATCATCATATATTGATTTATAATCTACTGCAGCACAGTCCATATTACTTGAATCATTATCTATATATTTAGTACAAAATTTAGATTCACTACTAAATAAATATACAAAATTATTTTCTAAACTATTTTTATTATTTGTCTTTTTATCATTTATAGCGGCATTAAATATAGTATCATCTACCGTATTTTTAACTGCATTTCTAATATATGCGGTTTTATAAATATAAGCTATATCATCATAATATAATCTTTGTTTTTCATCATTAATATTTTTACTAAAATTTGAATATAAAAAAATAAGTGTCGTTGTTAAAACAACAGTAATTATAATAGTTTCTAAAAATACAAAACCTTTATTATTTATCATATCTATCACTACTATAAAGTTTAGCAAATAAATGGTTAAATGTCAATTTACACAATAATGTATATAATAAGATATGGATAATTTTATAAAAAAAATATTATTAATTTTTATTATTAGTTTATTTATAATCATTATATTTTATGAATTATGTTTTATAGTAATATTTCCATTTAAATCAAATATATTTATATTAAAAATAACAATATTACTACTCATTATCACTATTAATACCATAATATTCTTTCGTTAATTTTTCTGCTTTTAAAAGATATAAAATATTATTATGAACTTTAATAGTATTTTTTTGAATATCATCATTTTTTTCAAGCCTTATTGGAATATTTAATAATATAAAAAGTAAATCTTTTTCATCATCAGTAAGTTCAAAAGACGATAAATATTGCTCTAAAAATGGTGAAAAGTCCATATTTAAATATTCATTATGAAATAAGGTTATAAAATCAAGAATTGGAGTATCTATTTTATAATTATCCCAACTTATTAGTGATGAAGAATTTTCATTATATATAAAGTGTTCCATAGAAAGATTATTATGAACTATACTTACCCTAACCTTTTCATTATCTTTTACTTTTTCATACCAATTATCAAGCCTATCTTTACAAAATTTTATAGCTCCATTAATTTTTGAATAATTACGACAAAATAAATATTTATCAGGACTTTGATATTCATAAGATAAATTTTTTAAAAAAATACCATTATAATAAGCATCTAAATATTTTAAATTATTATCTATATTTTCATATATTTCTTTATAATCATCTAATTTTACTTTTTTAAAATATACAGTTTTATTATGAAGACTTGCTAATACCATAGATAATTCTAAAAGTTTTTGTTCCTCAAATATATTATCTTCCTTTACAAATTCAAAAAGGTTTTCTTCTTCGCGAAAATTTTTTATTAATTTTGGAAAATTATTAAAACCTCTTTTATTTAAATAATTAAATAATGTATATAAATCTTTATTTTCTTTTTTTAAAACAAATTTTCCTACAGAGGAATCTAATATTATAGCATTACTTATTTTAGTAATTCGATATGGATTATATAGATTTTTAATATATTCTAAACTATTCATTTACTATTGGAACAAGTAATTTATCATTAATATTTATATCAGATATTCCATTTATATTTAATAACTCTTCCCTAGTTATATTATATTTTTTACATATACAATCAATATCTTCAGTTTCTTTTACAATATGTATATGGTAAGAAATATAATCATTTTCAGCATTAATGCCAGTAACAGTGGTTATCATATTATCATTTAATTTATCATTAGATTTATTTATATCTTCATTATTTTCAATTAAATCTTTTCTTTCTTCGATTAAATCAATTGGTTCTGGAAGTCTTTCTGTTTTTTCAAAAGTTGGTGTTTCTTTTTTTTCTTTAGCCTTTACAATATAATCAATTTTAATTAATAAATCTTTATCATTTAAATCATATGTAAAATTATCTATAGAAAACTCTAATGTATCAATATCAATATTACTTGCTATTTCTACGTTAAATGGTAATGTATAAGAAAAATCTTTTTTATTTAAACTAAGTTCATATTCTTTATATGTTCCTTTTATAATAAAATTTCCTAGAACTTCTTTATCATTTTTAGTAAATTCATGTTCTAAAGATATACTAGATATTTCACTTATAGGTGTATCAAATTTCACTACTTTCTCAAAAGGTATAATTAAATTCATAAAAAATCATCTCCTATCAAAAGATATGAAGACGACTTTTATTTTATTACTATTTATTTTTAGAATCAATTATTATAGTTATTGGACCATCATTTTTTATATTTACTAGCATATCTGCTCCAAAAACGCCACCATAAGTTTTAACATAATCATTTAAACTTTTTAGCATTTTTTCATAAATTGGTTTTGCAATATCCCTTTTAGCGGCCTTAATATAACTTGGTCTATTTCCCTTTGAAGTATCCGCCATTAAAGTAAATTGACTAATTAAAAGTATTTCACCAGCACTTTCTAAAATGCTTTTATTCATAATGCCATTTTCATCATCAAAAATACGTAAATTAACTATTTTTTTTACTAAATAAGAAATATCTTCATCAGTATCATCTGGAGTAATACCTACTAAAATACATAATCCCTTCTCTATTTTATTAATAAGTTTACCAGATACACTTACACTAGAATTTTTACTTCTTTGAATAACTACTTTCATAATCTTTTAACATCCTTTACATACCTTAATTTACAAACATTTTTAATAACTAAATCAATATATGAATTATCTTCAACTTTAATTTTAACAAGATAATTTATTTCATCTATTGTTTCAATAGAAATAATGTAAACTTTAGGTATAGATATTTTAGCAATAATATCAGATAATTTATTTTTATTACTACTTAAAGTTATTTTAATAGAGCATATATAATCATTATGAACAGTATCAATCCATGATGCAGATACAGTTTTATCATCGGAATTTATAATATTTTCACAATTTTTTTGATGAACTGATATACCATCATTTTTAGTTATAATACCAATTATTTCATCGCCTTTAACTGGATTACAACATTTTGCTAAATGAGTAAGAATATTAACTTTACCATCAATTAATATATCACTACCAGATTTTATATTAATGTTTTTCTTAGTAGCACTAGTTTCCTCTTTAGGAATTATAATATTAACTATATGAGTAACAGTATATTTATACGATCCTATGTTAAAATATAATTCATCTAAATCCTTAAGTTTTAATTCCTTTAAAATAAGTTTTAAATTATCTTGAGATGTAACCATACTTTGAGGTATTTTTCTTTTTCGAAGTTCCTTTTCTAAAATATTTTTTCCACGTTCAATATAATTTTGTTTATCTATTTTAGAAAAATATGCTTTAATTTTATCCTTAGCTTGTGTGGTCTTAACAATATTTAACCATTCCTTTGAGGGCGTACTATTAGTATTAGTTAATATTTTACATATATCCCCATTATGAAGAGGTGTATTAATGGAAACCATTATATCATTTACAATAGCACCAGTCATTGTATCACCAACTTTTGAATGTACTCTATATGCAAAGTCAATTGGTGTTGCCTCTTCAGGTAACTCTATTACATCTCCTTTAGGAGTAAATACATACATTAAATTACCTAAAATATTGCTTCCAACAACTTCATTAAATACTTCATCAGTATCATTTTCACTATTTTCAATAATTGAACGATATATTTCAAGTTTTTGCTCCATATAAGTTTGAATCTTTTTTGCACCTTTTTCTTTATATGACCAATGTGATGCAATACCTTTTTCGGCAATTTCATCCATCTCATATGTTCTAATTTGAATTTCATAAAATTTTCCACCAGGACCAAATACCGTTGTATGAAGACTTTGATACATATTTTCTTTTGGAACTGCAATATAATCTTTAAATCTTGATGGAATTGGTCTAAATTTTGAATGGATTAAACCAACTACTGCATAACAATCACTTTCTTTATCAACAAAAATTCTTAAAGCTAATATATCATAAATATCATCCCATTTTTTTCCAGCACTTAATTTATTATAAATACTATATACACTTTTTACTCTACCCTTTATTTCAAATTTAATTTCATTTTCATTAAGTAACGTGCAAATACTTTCTTGCATTTCAACTAAATAGTTATTTAAACTATCCACTGTTATATTAAGCTTTTCTAAAATATCATTATATACATCTGGTTTTAAATAATATAAACACAAATTTTCAAGTTCACTTTTAATTGAATTAATACCAAGTCTATGAGCAATTGGAACAAGAACTGATAATGTCTCATTTGCAACCTTCTTTTGTCTTTCACTACTTATAGCATTAAATGTACGCATGTTATGAAGTCTATCAGCTAGTTTAATAAATAATACTCTTACATCTTCGCTTAAACCAACCATTACTTTACGTAGATATACTGCAGCGCTTTCTGAATCATCTACCATTTCAAGATTATTAATTTTTGATAAAGAAAATATTATTTTATAAGTTTCTAAAGAAAAATTTTTTACAATTTCCTTTTCTTCAATTTCATTAAAATCAAGAACACTATGAAGTAATGCACATATAATTGTTTCCTTATCTACATTTAAATCTAATAATATATTAGCAACTTCAAGACAATGTGATAATTCAGTATCACCATTTTTTCTTTTTATTCCAGAAAGTTTTTCTTTTGCATACTCATATGCTATTTTTATATCTTTTATATCATCTGGATTTTTTATTTTATTTAATACATAGTTAAATGTCATCATTTTTTTCACCTTCAAAATCTGATTTAGAAAGATTTAATATGTCACTTACCATTTCATATAAAGTAAGATTTTTACAATTTGACCACTTATTTTCTTTTAAAAAATTCCATAATTTAACCTCACTTACATTAATACCTAATTTTTTTAACTCACAAACTTTTGTATTAAACGCTGGGTATAGTCTATTAAATAATTCATTTAATGATTCAAATTTTATTTCTTCCATACTTCTTTTTCTTTCCTTACTTATTTTACTAAAAATTATCTAAAAAGTCTATAATTTTTAAATCTGTTAATTTAATAGGATATATAAAATTTTATCTATTTAATTTGCCCTTTATATTCTAAAATGATATAATAATTAGGATGTCTTATGAAAATATTAGCAAATAGTATTAGACCTAAAACACTTGATGATGTTCTTGGTCAGCAACATTTAATTGGAAAAGGTAAAGTACTTAGAAATTTAATAGAAAATAAAAAAATGTTCTCATTAATATTATATGGAACACCTGGAATTGGCAAAACAACTCTTGCAAAAGTAATTGCAAATGAAATGAATATGCCATATGAATTTTTGAATGCCACTCAAAATAATAAAGATGATTTTTTAAGAGCAATAAATGATGCAAGACTTTCAGGAGAAAAAATACTTATTATAGATGAGATACATCGTATGAATAAAGATAAACAAGATATACTTCTTCCATATCTTGAAAATGGAACAATTATTTTAATAGGTCTTACTACCTCAAATCCATTTATAAAAGTAAATCCTGCAATAAGAAGTAGATGTACAATTTTAGAACTAACTCCTCTTTCTAAGGAAAATATAAAAAAGGGATTAGAAAATGCATTAAAATATCTTCCTGATATTGATATAACTAGTGATGCTCTTACATATATTGCGGGTGCAAGTGGTGGAGATGTTAGATGTGCTTATAATATACTTGAAATATCTTACTATGCTTTTAAAAAAGATATTACTGTAGATAAGATTAAGGAAATAATACCAAAGGCAAATGTTTTTATTGATGAAACAGATGATGGACATTATGATGCTTTAAGTGGCTTACAAAAAAGTATACGAGGAAGTGATATTGATGCTTCCCTTCACTACCTTGCAAGGCTACTTTATGCTGGAGATTTAGATTCAATTGAACGTAGGCTTTCTGTTATTGCTTATGAAGATATTGGTCTTGCAAATCCTGGTATTGGGCCTAGACTAGATAGTGCAATAAATGCAGCAGAAAGAGTTGGTTTTCCTGAATGCAATATTATTTTGGGAGCCATTGTTACTGAAATGGCTCTGTCACCAAAAAGTAATAGTACTACAATTGCAATAGATAAAGCAATTAATGATTTAAATGAAAAAGGTGCCACTAAAATACCAGATAATATTAGAACAAATTCTAGTACATATTTGTATCCACATAATTATAAAAATCATTATGTGAAACAAAATTATATGCCAAAAGAATATATTGGAAGTAAATATTACTTACCTCAAGATAATAATATAGAAAATGGACTTAATAAAGTTTATAAAGAAAGGACAGATAAAAAATGAAAATAGCAATGCTTGGAACAGGTGTTTATGGGCTTGCAATAGCAAGTAAACTCGCTGAAAATGGAAATCAAGTTATAATGTGGACAGAAAATAAAGATAAAGAAAATGAATATCAAACAACACATAATTTAAAAAGTATAAATGAAAGTTATAATCTTTCTGATAATATTGAAGTTACCTCAAATGTGCAAGATGCAATGAATGGTGCAAAAATAGTATTTTTTACTTGTGCATCAAAATATACAAATGAAATTGCAAGTATGATTCTTCCCTACTTTGAAAAAAATATGATCATATGTATTGCAAGTAAAGGTATTGAAGAAAAAACTTGTCATTTACTTTCTAATGTAATTAAATTTATTTTAAATGCAAAAAATATAACAGTTATATCAGGGCCAACTTTTGCAGTTGATATGCTTGCTGGAGAACCAGTTGCATTAGCAATCGCAGGAACTAATAGAAAAAGTCAAAATATAGTAGTTAAAGCTTTATCTTGTGATACAGTCAAACTTAGAATTTCAAAAGATATAATTGGAGTCCAAATATGTGGTGCTGTTAAAAATGTAATTGCTATTGCCTCAGGTATATTGGGAGGTTTAGGGTATTCAGAAAGTACAAGAGCATTTTTAATAAATGAATCACTTCATGATATCAAAGATTTAATTTCTTTTTTAGGAGGTAAACCAAAAACTATACTTTCTTTTGCTGGAGTTGGAGATTTATTAATGACATGTATGAGTACAAAAAGTCGTAACTATTCATTTGGATATGTTATAGGTTCAACTAAAGATAAAAATAAAATTGATAAATTTTTAAAAGAACACACCGTTGAGGGATATAATACTTTGAAAACTGTTATGCTCCTTTTAAAAAAGAAAAATATAAATATCGAACTTATATCACTTATCAATGATATAGTTGATTATAAAGAAAGTCCAGAAAAATTAAGTGAATTTCTTATAAACAAAAAATAAAACTAGCCTATCTAGTTTTTTTATTATATTCTTTGCACTTTTTTCTAATAGTTTAAAATCACAACATCTACTTGCAATATGTGAATTTAAAGTTTTATTAATAAATTTTAAATATAGTTTTTTGATTTATTATAAAGAATATCACTGTTACGGTTAAGCCAATAAATTTGTTCTTTTAATAACTTCACATATTTTTCTTTACTTTTTATAAAACAATCTTTATCTAAATTTAATTTAATAATATTTTTATTTGTTACAGGTATCATACTATTAAAATTTACAGCTCCTAAATCACCATTTGAAATTTTCAAAAAGTCTAATGTTGTTCTCATAGTTTTATGTTTCGCTTTAGGACTTGATAATGGAACAAAATATTTACAATTGTTTATTTCAAATAAAACGCCTACAAAAGGTCGCAACTCTTTCTTATCATAGTTATAAGGAACTTTCAGGTCAAACTTACGTAAGTAATTACAATAATCTGAGTCAATTTTAACTAATACTAATTTCTTCATTTAAACCACCTCAAAAACCATTATACAATAATTACAAAAAATAAAACTAGAGTAAGCTCTCTAGTTTCTTTTTTAAGTTCCTCTTATAGTGGGAATCACTAGTTTTTTTTAATAACCATCTACATAGCACTCTATGTAAACAGTTAAATGCATAAATTAATATGCGTAATTAATATACCACAAAATTATTAAAATTTACATATTTTTTATTAATTTTTATATTCATTTTTAATTTTATTATAAACCTTCTCTTCATCTAAATTATTTAATTTTATAAGTTCCTCTCTTGAAGCTGTAAACATAAACTTATTTGGGATATTATAAATATAAAAATCATTCTTGCTGTTTATTTTACTAGCAAAGGAAAGTATTACACTATCTAAACTACACCCTTCCATACTTTCTTCATAAATAAATACTTTTTTATAATATTGGAGTATTTTAGTAAGCATTTTTTCATCAATTGGTTTTAAAAATCTAGCATTAATAATTGTAAGATTTATATTATCTTTAGATAACCATTCACAAATAGTTTTTGTTTTGCCTACAAAATCACCATAAGTAATAATTACGCCATCTTCTCCAGATGCAAGTACACTCCAAGAACCTAAAATAATATTTTCTTTCTTTTGAAAATCATATTTTAAATTTATTTTGGGATATCTTATAGCAAAAGGTTTATTACATTTTAATGCAAGTTCTAATAGATTATCAGCTTCTTTAGGACTCGATGGCATAGAAATAGCCATATTAGGAATAGGAAGTAGCATTGGCACGTCAAATAATCCTTGATGCGTTTCTCCATCAGATGATACAAATCCCGCTCTATCAATACATAAAATAACATGTTCATTCATTCTAGCAATATCATGAACTATTTCATCATAACCACGCTGAAGAAAACTTGAATATATAAAACATATTGGTTTTTTACCATTTTCCGCAAGGGAAGAAGCTAGAACTAAAGCGTGCTCTTCGTTAATGCCAACATCGATAAATTGATTAGGTAATTTTTCTTTAATAATGCTAAGCTTACAACCTTTCTCCATCGCAGGCGTAATAACAATTATATCTTTATCTTTTTTAGCATAATTTAAAACATAAGAACTCATTATTTCACTATATGATGGTAAATTTGATATTTCTTTAGGTTTACCATCGCTTATATTAAAAGGGCCAACTCCATGAAAAGATCCATTTTCATCATTTTCAGCAGGTTCATAGCCAAATCCTTTTTTAGTTATTACATGAAGTAAAACAGGTTTATTAATATTTTTAACCATTTGTAAATACTTAATCATTTCATTAAAGTCTTCACCATCTATCGGGCCAAAATATTCAAGACCTAAAGATGTAAATAAACTTCCCTTTTTTACATATAACATTTTAAAGTTATCTTTAATACTATTTAAGGCATTAGCACACACTTTACCAAACTTTGTTTTATTTAAAAAACTTTTAGTGTTTTTTTTAACTTTATTATACTTTTTACCCGCTCTTACGGAATCTAAAAAATTATGAACAGCACCAACATTTTTAGAAATGCTCATTTCATTATCATTTAAAATAATAATTAGTCTTGTATTTAAACTTCCTATGTGATTAAGTGCCTCAAAGGAAAGACCATTAGAAATAGAACCATCTCCGATAACACATACAACATTATAATTTTTCTTATCTAAATCTCTTGCTAAAGCAAAACCAAGACCTGCAGATAAAGATGTTGAACTATGTCCTGCTTCATAAACATCATATTTACTTTCACTTTTCTTTTGAAAACCATCTAGCCCATTATACTTTCTTAAATTTTTGAAATCTTTTGCTCTACCAGTTAATATTTTATATGGATAAGTTTGATGCCCAACATCAAAAATTATTTTATCTTTATTTACATCAAATACTTTAAGAATTGCAATTGTTAAATCTGTTATACCCAAATTTGAGGATAAATGTCCTCCTGTATTAGAAACATTTTGTAAAATAAATTCTCTAATATCCGCACCTAAAACAGCAAGTTCATCATTATTTAATTTCTTTAAAAAATCAGGATTTTTTATATTTTCAATCTTATCCATTGATAATATCCTTTATTACATAATCAGTTAAATATATTCCCGCAATTGAGGTAGTACAAACATATGATGAAACAATCTTACTTTTAATTGGTTTTTCTTTAGAACATATTACATTAACATTATCAGTAAAATTACATTTTTTAATTAAATAATGATTTAGTTTTTTACCAAGTGGATCAGATAAACTTTCTTTTAAGGTACTTTTACATACTAATTCAGGGCAAACCCTATTGCCAATTCCTAAAGAAACAATTATTTTCTTATTATATTTTTTTGCATTTAATATAAGATTTGCCTTAGCAGGAACACTATCACAAGCATCAATTATATAATCATATGAAGAAAAATCGAATTCAGATTTAAAATCTAAAAAAGTATCTAAAACATTAATATTTACATTTTTATTAATACTTTTGGCTCTTATAACGGCTTCATCAATTTTCTTTTTGCCTATTGAATCAATTGTTGCATATAACTGTCTATTTAAATTACTTTCTTCATAAGTATCAAAATCAATTACAGTAATATTTTCTACTCCACATCTAATTAGAGTTTCAAAGCAAAAAGATCCTACTCCACCAATCCCCACTAAAAGGATATGAGTATTTTTAATCTTTTCTAAATTACTTTCTCCAAACAAATTTATTAATCTTTCTTTCATACATACTCCTATTAAAAAACCCAGTAAGATTAGTCTATGCTAGATAAAATCCCGCGCTCTCCGCAGGTGGGCATCACATAAGTTATTTTAGGATTCTTATGTACTTAATGAATAAGCATTCTACACCATAACCTAATTAGATTCCCTTATTTCTATCTTTAGTCGGTTTTATACGCTATAAACTATCAACTAGGTATCTTTATTATAGCAAACTATTTATCTAAAATAAATATAATAAAATTAAGTTTACATTATATTTTATAATTTTAGCATATATTCCACTAAAATTATATTAATATTTTACAGTAAAATAAGTGTCAAATAAAAAAGCGTAAGCATCTTAATATCTTACTCCTCCCCATTCAACAGCAACAAAACCTATTCTTTCAAATGTAGGAAGTTCTTGCTCTTTAATTTTAACTTTTTTATTTACTTTTTTTACATGCATAGTTACTCTTAATAAACTATCAGGTACAGGCTCTATAATTAATTTATTATATTTTTCTATACTTTCAGTTAATTCAAAATATACTAAACTTTTTCCATTATTTTCAAGTATTGGAAGCCAGTACATTATAAATTCATTTTTTTCTCTATCATTTAAACCAATTAGAGAAAGTTTTTCCTCAAGAAAAGAAATAGCATCAACTTTTTCTACATAAAAGCCTTCGTCAAAAGATGATTTAACATTATTTTTCTCTTCCCAATATAATGCATAATAATATTTTCCGTTTTCATCATATAAATTACCAAGTGTATCTGCATTTACACTCCATCCATTATTATATTTAGGATATGTTGTTGCAAGATATTCTGGATGCTCAAACTTAACAGTTATATTTTCATTTTTAATTGGATATAAATATAAAACTGGTTTAGCTTTCATTGGAACCAATGAGGAAAATATAATACATAATATAAAGAATAAAATAAGTGCTAAAATAATTTTACCTATCATATAAATAATTTTTTTCACTTTAATCCCCACATTCACACTTTATTGTATCTGTACTTTCTTTCATTTCATCATCATAATAATGACATGTTTGCATGCCACCACTACACTCAGTACAATTTACTGAACTTTGGCAATATAATCTACCACCACTGTCATGATGAAAAAATATAATAAAAATTATATAAGCAAAAGTAATAACATTTAAAATAGCCAAAATTACAAACGAAACTTTCCAATAATTTTTCCTTTCTTTTTTCATTTTAGTAAGTAACTCCTCCCCATTCAACAGCAACAAAACCTATTCTTTCAAATGTAGGAAGTTCTTGCTCTTTAATTTTAACTTTTTTATTTACTTTTTTTACATGCATAGTTACTCTTAATAAACTATCAGGTACAGGCTCTATAATTAATTTATTATATTTTTCTATACTTTCAGTTAATTCAAAATATACTAAACTTTTTCCATTATTTTCAAGTATTGGAAGCCAGTACATTATAAATTCATTTTTTTCTCTATCATTTAAACCAATTAGAGAAAGTTTTTCCTCAAGAAAAGAAATAGCATCAACTTTTTCTACATAAAAGCCTTCGTCAAAAGATGATTTAACATTATTTTTCTCTTCCCAATATAATGCATAATAATATTTTCCGTTTTCATCATATAAATTACCAAGTGTATCTGCATTTACACTCCATCCATTATTATATTTAGGATATGTTGTTGCAAGATATTCTGGATGCTCAAACTTAACAGTTATATTTTCATTTTCAGTTGGATATAAATATAAAACTGGTTTTCTGATTACACTTGTTAAAGAAGGATACAAAAAATAAATAAATAGTATTTGTAATATTAATATCAAAAGCAAAGTTATAGTTAAACTTTTATAATTATTTTCTTCATTTGAATTATTTTTATTCATGTTATCTCCAACAAGATGAAACATTACAGTTTGATGAATAAGGCATTGGGTTAGGCATTTCCATCTTAACTATCATAGGTATTTTAAA
>CAYSFJ010000014.1:13855-22758 GCA_964430785.1 uncultured Mycoplasma sp.
ATGAATAAGGCATTGGGTTAGGCATTTCCATCTTAACTATCATAGGTATTTTAAAGGCACTACCAAATGATACACAAGTTCCTGGCTGAAGTGTTTTCTGCTTTTCAATAATGTCAGCACTAATGTTAGGTAGCATTTCAGAAATATATTTAATATCAAGAGGGTGTGTCATTTTAAAGATTAAGAAATTTGAACATTGGGCAATAACTGTATCAGATATTTCTACTGGTCTTTGAGAAATAATATCAAGAATTACACCATATTTTCTACCCTCTTTAGCAATACGATCAAATATGTTATAACCTAGTAAGAATGTATCATTATCTTTTTGAATATATCTATGGGCTTCTTCCAAAAACAAATGGAATGGAATACTTGCTCTTTGTTCAAGAGATTTAGAATAGTCAAATAAGAATTTACACATTATTTTTACAATAACTTTAGCATAAATATCATCAACATCCTCGAGGTTAATATTAATTATTTGAGCCTTTTTACCATTAAATGATTTTAAAGCATCAATAAATTCATTATTTGTATAGTGTTTAGTTCCATCAAAATAATTACCAACTTCACTATGAAGTATTGTAGTAAGTCTAACCTTTAATATTGAGGCATCATCAACAAGAGTATCATTATGTAAAAATCCTTCAGAAATTAGAGTAAACTCCAATGCTTTAGAATAATCAAGTAATGAATAAAACGCATTTTCATCTGGTGCTAAGTTTTCTATTTCATCATTAATATTTTTTAAAATATATTCAGTAATTAAAACACTTTCTCCAAAATAACCATTTGAATCAATTTCAAAACATTCTGAAAAACTTCTTGTATAACCAAGTCCTTGAATAGTTGAATCAAAATTAAATTCAGGTGTATGACAAGTTTCAATGATTGTAAATATTTCATTTTTCTTTTGTGCAGTAGTCTCTGATGAGAATAATACGGCAAGTAAAGCTTTAGCAATTAAATGATTTTTATATTTTCTAGATTCTGGTGTATCTGTTGCAAATATTTTAACAAGTTTTAATGTCCTTTCTAGTATTGGAAGTTGAGTATGTTTGCTCGCTTGTAAAAGTAATGCATAATCATCAAGTTTTAATAAGTTAACTGGTATTTTAAGAGGTACATCTGTTGCCTCTTTAGGATTAGTTGTAATAAACTTATAATTATATTCTGGATCAATTGTATTAATTGAACTAAAAGCATTTTTATATTCGCCATAAGCATCAAAAATAAACATATTAGCATTTTTTACTTTAGCAAATTTATTTAAAAATATATTTTGAACCATTCTTGATACACCACATGATTTACCAGAACCAGTATTACCAAATATTGCTAAATGATTTGAAAATAAATCATTTATACTAGGACATACTGTAAAGTTTTTATAAATAGCACTTTGGCCAAGAACAAAACTACTTTCAGAATAAGTACCCACAAGTGCCATTAATTCCTCACCATTAATTATTCTAATAGTCGAAGATAAAAGTGGTTTTCTTAGTACACCATTTAAAAACCTATTACCTTGATATTCTCCAAGGAAACGAATTTTAATTTCACTGCTGTTAACCTCAGTTATTTCTCCTAAAATTCTTTCACCATTACTTTCAAATATTACATGCATATTCATTAAATCTGCTTGAACATTACTTCCAGCTAGATTTTGAACATATGCCATACTATCACTAATATAAAGTATCTTACCAAACATAATTTTTCCTACCCTTCACACACATCTTTATTTTCATCATACTCTATAGGATCATATATAGTGCCCATAAAATAAATATTGTTACTTCCCTTTTTTCTAATTAAATATACAAATGGTTTATCAAAATTGACATATTTTATTTCCTCAACAGTGGCAGAACTAGTACCATAAGTATTTCCAGTAGCCGCAGCTGCTTTAGTACCTGTTTCCATAAAATCTATATAAGTTTTTTGTATTATACTGCTAACATAAATATCATCTGCTATACCTTTTAAATTAGCTTTTTCTTTATCAAACATATCTTTAACTCCAAGATTTAATAAAATACCTTCTAAATTATCTACAACATATTCATATTTAAATCTAGGTATTGCTATCTTTGCATAATCACTTGTAATAGAATTATTTATTACATCATTTGACAAATTATTAATTACATCACTAACATCATTTTTAGGAAGAAGTGCTATAAATTCAAATTGTGTATCATCAGAAAGTTTTTCATAATTTTTAATAAATCCAGTATAATAATCACTTTCTATATATATTTCTTCAGAGGACATCATATAAACATTTTTATCTAAAAATTTACCATTATATGTTTTATTACAATCAAAAGTATCTTCCCATTTAAAATTAATACCAATAGCATTTAACAAAGCCATGACAGTATCAGAGTTAATACTTTCATCCGAAAATAATTGATTTATCATTCCATATGTCTTTTGAGAAACCCAATTATTTATATTACTGACATTATCAAAATTATCATATATTAGCTCACTATAATAATTAATTTTTAATGCATTACTATATGAACTATTAATATCATTTTTATATTTATTATTAATCCAGATACTATTAGCCATTGATATTTTACCTTCAATATTTTCCATGGCTTGTAATTCATAATTATCAAGAGCAATATTAAGTTCAGATAAAGTGTTTTCTTTTGCACCACTTTGAATCATTGATAATACATATGCTAAAGATATTGGACTTACTAAACTATTATTATTAATATCTATTTGTTTTATAAATTTATAATCAAAATTATTATTTTTATTAACAGAAATAGTAGGTGTAGAAATTTCTTTCTTATTATGCACTATATAACCAGTTAATAAAAATATACTACATATCAAAAGAGCTCCAATTACAAATAATAATTCTTTTTTTTTCATAAAACCATCCTACTCTCTACTATTAAATTTTATCATAAAATATATATAAAAACAATTATCAGAAACTATAATTTAAAAAAATCGGCTTCACAAAGCGAAGCACGATTTAACTTCCAAGAATTATCTTATATGGATTACCCTCAGAACCATCTCCTGATATAACATATACATTAGATTTAAGATATAAGACTGGCCTAACTGCAAAACCGCGATACGCAATGTCGCTGTAGAGACCGCCATCGTTG
The DNA here is from genome assembly GCA_964430785.1 of uncultured Mycoplasma sp. Classification (GTDB taxonomy): domain Bacteria; phylum Bacillota_I; class Bacilli_A; order RF39; family UBA660; genus UBA6448. The sequence continues at coordinate 17,002 of CAYSFJ010000014.1, forward strand.
TCGACGTTAACAGGGCTTGAAGCATTGTAAGCTGTCATTGTCCATTCATATCCTTTTGTAAATAACCAATTGTTTTTATAACTGCTATTCATTGCATAACCATAATCACTTGCATACATTAAACCGACCTTTAAAGTAGTACTTGTTTGACTAGTTTTTTCTTTCTCATATTGAGTTTTACCGGTAGTTGTTGATGAACTACCATCAAAACCAATATTCCAATATATCCCATCATATATCATATTATAATAATCTCCACTTGAGGCTATACCATTTTCAGTATAATCACATTTGGCAACTGGTTTATATGAACTAGTGTAACATGAATAGCAATACGCTGCACAAGTAGTATTATTTCTACTATTAATTTGGCCTAAAAAGCATTCATTTAAATTTTTTTGAATTGTGCTTCCAACCCAAGTAGAACTAGATGTTGTATTTGCATTATATGAAAGTCCTCCTATTGAATCATTTCTTATTATTTTAACAAGTCCATTATTATTCCAAGTTGAACAAGTTCCATCGGTATTTATAGCTGTACATACTGGAGTTTTACCAATTATTCTATAAAGCTCACCATTATACCAAATATAATTATTAGGGTTATTTCCTTTATATCTAACTCCATAATCTGATTTATATAAAAGCCCATTTCCACTTACAACTCCATCCGTACTTGTTGTATTAACTACATTAGAAAGAAGTTTAGGACTACTTGTAAATGATACATTACAACTTACATTTCCAGTAATATTTTTAATATCTAATTTCCAATTATCAATATCCCATACTCCATCAGCATTATCACAGTTTATATCTATTTGATATAAACCTTTACTAGGAAATGTATTAGATACTTTACCATCAACAAGTAAAGCAATAGTACTTCCATTATAACCAAATGTCTTTTTAGGTTTATTACTAATTACTAATAAAGTACATATCATTATAACAATTAATATTGTACATATAATAATCTTCTTATTATTTTTCATTTAATAACCTTCTTTCTAATATATTAATTAAATTTACTTTGAAATAATAATTTAAATAATTATTATTTTCATATTCCTTTTTTACTATAATATCTAACTTATCTAATATTATATAATTAGTTTCATACTTATTTAAATTTTTATTTATATAATTAAATATTAACTTATCTTCATCAAAAGTATAATATTTATTATTTTTAATTATTAATATTAAATAATTTTGATAAATATGTTTTAAAACATTATATCTTTCTTTCATATTATTTTATTAGATGTCGATAGAAAGAGTACGTATACTCTTTCGTCCATCTATTATCTTTTAAAAGTATAACTTTTAAGGAAAGTTTATGTTTCTTATGCTTAACACTTTATAGCCATAACCATAAAACCTAAACCAAACATAAGAAGCTCTAAAAAACTGCATAACCGTTATACGCATTGTTGTTGTTGAGTCCGCCATTGTTGTTGACGTTAACAGGGTTTGAAGCACCTTTTTTCTAAAAAACTTCCCTATATTTATATTAATAGTACCTATCAATAATATGTTTTATTTTATCTTTATTTACAAAACTATAACTATGTAAATAATTTTCTAAAGAATAAAAATATTTTTCAAATGTAATCATATTATTTTGATACCTATAAATATCTTTCTTAATACCTTTTTTTATATTATTTCTTGCACTTTTACTTAAATTAATAATAGTTTTATTATTAATTATTCTAAAATTATAACCTAGAAAATCAAATCCATTTTTTAAGTTTACAATATAAGTTTTCTTTTCATTTATTTCTAAATTATAGGAATGAATAAAATCTATAATTTTATTTTTACATATTTTCAAATAATCTAAATCATTTGAAAATATTACATAATCATCCATATATGAAAGCATATATTTTAAATGTAAATTATGAATTATATAATGATGTAATTTATATAAATAAAATATAGCAAAAAATTGTTGTACTTGGCCTCCTAAAGAAAGACCAACATCTTTTTTATATCTAGGTAATTTTTCATTAACGTTTTTTTCTAATACAACTATTTTATCATTAATATAATCATAGTTAGTGCTATCAATTATTTTGCAAACTAAGTTATATTCTTCACTAGTTAAATCATTTATTATTAAAGATTTTAAAATATTATGATCAATAGAATAAAAATATTTTTTTATATCAATTTTTAATACATAAATATCTTTATTACAGTGTTTTAGCTTTTCAATATCAGAAAGTAATAAGTTAATAGCATATGTTAATCCCATACCCTTTCTTGTTGCAGTTATTTCCTTACACAAGTATTTTGAAAGTTTGGGAATCAAAATATATTTTGCTACATAATGATTAATAATTTTATTAATTATACTTTCACTCATAACAACTCTAACTTTTGGTTCTCTTACTACGAAAATATTATAACTACTACCTTGATATAAGCCATTTTCTAAAATATTTATTATATAAACTAAATACTCTATTTTACATTTTTCAAATGCAAGAATTTTCTTTCTATTTTTCACTCCTTTCAATATTTCATTATTATATATATCTAATAAATCACTTATTTTTACTATCATAGTCTATCTTATTATCTAACCATTTATTACACATTCGATTTATTTCAGACAACTTATATGAAACTTTTTTTAATGATGTTTCAGCAATATAACCTTTAATAAATAATCTTTCTATAATGTAATCAATAGTATTTATAAGTGCATTTATTTCTACTTTATATGAACTTATTAATTTATAATTATCTTCATTATTAGTTTTATTTATAAAATACAATAATTCTATAGATAACTCCTTTAATTTATTTTTATAAAAATAATCTTTTTTAGGAATATTTTCTATTATCTTATCTAGAATATTCATAAAATCTTTATACTTAGTTAGTATTAAAAATTCTTTAGATGATGCATTATTTTCTAAGTTCATTTTCTATTAAACCTATTATTTGTTCAAGTTTTTCATTTGAGCATTTATTTAAATTATCAATTAAATAATCTAATCTTTTCCTTTTATCTAAATTTTTTAATGCTAAATCTAAATATTTTGGATAATTATTTAGTTTATCAAAATTCTTAATAACAGGATTTTTATCTACCTCAATAATTTGATAAGATATTTTAGCATCTTCCAAAGTATTTAAAACTTTTACTAAACTATTATCAGGAAATCCACATAAACCATCTTTGAGTACCTTATAACCAAATAGTAAATTCATAATATAAGCATCCATATCTCTACATTGATAAAATTTACCATGATTTTTATAAAGTATTAGAAATGACTTTACATTAGTACCCCCCCGACTTTACATTTTCTTTACATTCATTTACATTTTTAAATAAGCTCATTTTTTTCCGTCCTTTCAAATTATTTATTTTTTTCAAAATCGGCTTCACAATGCGAAGCACGATTTATTATTTACATTCCCAATACGTATGGGCTTGCCATTGTTCCATCACCAGACAATTTATTAACATTAGATTGAAGATACAAGACTGGCCGAACTGCATAACCGATATACGCATAGAGGTTGTTGAGCCCGCCACCGTAGTAGACGTCAACAGGGTGCGAAGCTCTGTAAGCTGTCATTGTCCATTCATAACTTTGACCAAATAGCCAATTATTAACCATTTGACTATTAGCACTTCCATAACCCAAATTTCCAGTATAACTACTTATAGCATAGCCAAAATCGCTTGCATACATAAGTCCTACCATAGTATTTTCTGAAGTTTGTTTTGTTATCTCTTTAGCATAAAAATTACTTGAAGATAAACTATATGAATTAGCCATTCCAATGTTATAATAAACGCTTTCTATTATAGTACCATAACTATCATTTTCATTAATACCATTTTGTGAATAATTACATACACCTTGATTAGTTGAATATGCATAGCAATATTTTGAACAACCATCTTTTTTACCTAAATAACATGTATTTAAAAGTCCTTGAATACTGCTTCCATTCCAAGTTGAATTACCGGTTATATTGTAAGCATATGCTCCGATTGGATCAGCTTTAATAATTTTAACTCTATTTTCCCATTTAGTACACTGTGCTTCACCTTGTTTAAATGATATTCCGTCAATTGTAGTATCCTCAGTGATAGGATTAACCTCTAAACATACTGGTACATAACCAATAATTCTCCACAACTCATTATTAAAATATACATAATTATTTGGATTATTACCTTGATATCTATATTGATTTGTATTATTATCTGTTACATTAGTTATTACACCATCCCCAGATGTACCAATACCATTTATAATAACATCTGATAAAAGTGTACCAGTTACATTACTAGATGTAATAAGTGATGCACTTGCACCATCATTTGCACCATTTTTAATTGAAATCATTTTATTAATATTATCCCACTCAATATCCGAAGAATTAATGCCACTTAAACTAGATAATGAATAATTACTATTAGGATTATTATATGGATCTTGGGCAACATTTATATTTATTTGATTTACTGGTTCAGTTTGATAACAAGTAATATTTGTCACATTAAATACTCCAGAATATTTTTTATTCTTTAAATTAGATTGATCATATGCTAAATTATAAAATTTAGTATTTATAGTCCAGTTATGTACTGAAGTGCTACCTTTTTTAGAATTAGATATTTTTGCATTTTTTACTACAGTCATATTTGCTGAAGGAAAATCATCCTCACTTAAAAATTCATTACTACCCACTTCTGGACCTATAACTTGTAATGTAAATTCTTTAAAAGTTCCACTTGTTTTCGTAGTATATTTATCTGAAGAACTATCATAAGTAAAATTAATATCATAAGTACATGTTATTCCTACTTTATCACTATTAGCATCTAAACTTACATTTAACATGCTTGTGCTACTAGCAATATAATTTGAACTAGTTTCCTCAGTCATATTGTATGGATCAACTGTTATTGAAAAGTTTGTTGATGTAGTATCAAGTACAGCATTATCTATTTTATTTGCAGTAATATTAACGTTCATAACATTATTTAAATTTACATCAAACATTCCTAAGTATCCAAAAGATACCGTTATGGCTAGTACTAATGTAATTATAATTGATAATATTAATACTTTCTTCTTATCATCTATTTTCTTCATAATCATTTTCCTATCTTTACTAATTTATCATATCATAATAAGTCCACTTTTCCAAGTGGTTATTTATAAATTTTTTTGTAAATAATTTTACCATTAATTAAAAAAGTAAATATAATTCCAGTTTAATTAGCTATTTTAAATTCCCTTGCAAATATTCTTTCATCAGAACAGTACTCAATTATATATTTATTATTTCTAGCACATATTATTATTCCAATAGTTTTATCATCAGTTATATCTTTTATATTTTTATCAATATAGTTCATATAAACTTGTATTTGTCCAATATGTTCTTTTTTTAGTTCAGTAACTTTGAGTTCAATAACTACAAAACATTTATATTTAAAGTTATATAAAAGTAAATCTATATAATTATAATTATTTCCAAGTTTTATTTTATATTCGTTCCCAGCATAAGTAAAACCGTTACCTAACCCTTTTAAAAAGTTATCTAAGTTATTAAGTATCGCCTCTTTAAGGGTATATTCAGTTATTTTTTCTTGATTGTTTTTACTTTTAATTAATATTGGATTTGGAACTAAATCAGGTAATTTTAATTCTTCATTTGTAATTAATTTATTTTTAGTTTCCTCGCTAAGTTTTTCATATTCTTTAGACT
>CAYSFJ010000015.1:0-21727 GCA_964430785.1 uncultured Mycoplasma sp.
ATGGCTGTGAATTGTAACAAAAATTATGGTACAATTCCTAAAAGTTTGTTATAATTAGGTTGTAGAATCATAAGTAGAAGGAGGAGTAATGAAATGGAAGATGTTATTGCTGGAATAAACGAAGATGAGTTAAGCAATTTGAGTTTCGAAGTTTTAGATTATGTTGATAGAATATCTGAAATATTTGATAAAATTGATGCTTGTATAGATAAACTACCAAATTATTATCAAGGGAGTGCCTGTTCATCTCTTATTAATTATTATGGTGAATTAACTCCATACTATTCAATTATTAAAAATAATATTGTCAGTTATTCCAATGATTTTATTGAATTAATAAAGAAAATGAAAGATAATGACAAATGTTTGATTTCATTATTTCAAAATTATACTGATGAAACTATAAATAAGATAAAGTCGATAGGAAATTAGGAGGTAGAAAAATGGCTTTAAATATTGAAAATGCTACTATTGGATTTGATTCAAATAATATTGAAACAGCTTTACAAAATTTAAATACTAGAGTTATTCAAGATACTATTAATAAAATGAATCAAAGTATGAATGGACTTAGGGGTTACGTTGATGAAGCTTGGGTTGGAGCATCAGCAGAACAATTTAAAGATAATATAGAATCAGATAAGAAAGTGATTGCTGAGTCTTTACAGGATACGTATGGTGTTTTAAAATCTGAAATGTATCAAATTGTTAATGAAATGGCAAGAGTTGATCAAGAATTAGTAAAAGGGAGGTCTGAATAATGTCTGTTAGAAGTGCAGTAGGAAATTTAACACATACTATTCAAGATAATTTAGCAATTATTTTAAATATTAAAAGAACGGAAATTGAAAATATAGTTGGTAGTGCAACAACATCATTATCTAATATTTGGTCTGGTGGATTTACTGGAATGAGTGAAACTGGAATAGCTGAATTAAAAACTCAATTAATTAATTATTGTCAGGACATTCAAGACATAATTAGTGATTTTGATCAAACCGGTGATATTACTTCTGCATTAAAAGGCGAAGTACAAAACGCCGCTTATGAATTTATTGCAGCAATAAAAGTATTATTGCAAGCCTATGTATCTCAAATGAAAAAAGGAATTGCTGAAGCAGATGAAGCATATCAAAATTTTGTCAAAGCGGCACAAAGTATTTCACAAGATGTTGAATCAGCTGCACAAGATATACGTAGTCAAGCTCGAGATATTAATATTGAATCTAGTGGAAATAATGCTGGCGTTATGACTGGCGGTGGCGGTATAGCTGGCGACTCTATGGGTTTAAAATAAACGAGAATATAAATGTCATCAATATCACAATGCCAATATGATATAGAGAGATATAAAACATTAAAATCAAATATTAATTCAATTATTTGTCAATTAACACAAGTAATTGGAAATACTGATGAGTTTAATAATGAAATTAAAACAAAGTATCAAGTCAATGACAAATATACTCCCATTGTATCAAGAACTGTCCAATTAAAGGATAATATGGAATCTACAAATAAGTATTTAAGTAATAAGGTTATACCTGTTATAGATTCATTTATTATTAATTTAAATAAAGAAATAGCACGTTTAGAAAAAGTTGAGAATCAACAAAAAAATCAATGAACAGGCTAAACGTGTGGAAACAAAAAGTAGGAGATTAAATTATGGCAATTTCTTATATTAATACTGCAGAAGTTGAAGATATTGCTAAAGAAGTAATTTCTTTGGCAAATGAATTCAACACTGAAATTAATAATTTATTCAATAGATTCTCTGAGGTGCCTAATATATCGAAAGAGTGGGTTGGTTCCCAATCATCATTTTATTTTAAGAGGGCTGCTAATGATAAAAAAATATATAATGATTTTGCGAATAAATTAAAAGATATAGGTTATAAATTATACACTGATATTTATGAAGTACAAATCTGTATGAAAAAAAATATAACTGAAGAATCTCAGAAAGGAAGTTAGAATGAGCAAATTAGTATATCCTGATGATGGCATTTATAAATACTGTAAAAATGATATAGATGTTATCACTGCAAGTTTATCTAAGGTTATTTCTAATTGTAATTTTGATATTCCTTCAAATTTTACTTATAAAAGTTATTTGAATAATTTAGCTAATATAATTGGAGATTATTATGATGAAATCAGAAGTATTAATTATAGGTTACAACGTTTAAACAATAATTATGAAATATTGGAAACAGATTTAGTTAATAGCACAAAAAAAATGGGCACCATAAAAATTGACGAAAGAGAAAGAATGATTATTTGAATTGTTTAAAGATTCAATAAAATCTAATATTCTTTTGAGATGATAATTAATCATCTCTTTTTCATGTTGTAATATAAAACAAATAGAATGCTAAGTAGAAAAAATTAAAAATTATTATTTATTATTAAAAATAGATATAAAAGAAATTAAGATATTAAATGCTTTTTAAGCAAAAAATTGAGTAATAAAATTAATTATAGATAATTTTTTTTGGACATTTACAATTGCCATTAACAAATTTTTGCTTTTGTTAACATTTATGTGCTGTCCATTATCTATAAAAAATTGTTTCCAAACATATGGACAAAGCCCAATAAATTTGTTATACTACTTGCGAGTAAAGAAATTACTCCTTGCTTTTTATGAAATTAAAAAGCCGAATAGACCATAAGGAGGTGTAAAAGATGAATAAGTACGAAATAATGTTTATCGTTAAAAATACTATTGAAGATGAAAAAGTTAAAAAAGTTGCAGATAGTTTAAAGGATTTAATAACCAACGATAAAGGTAGTATCATCGAGTTTAAAGAAATGGGTAAAAGAAAACTTGCTTATCCTATTAACAAAGAATTAACAGGAACATACTATGTTATGACTGTTGATGCAAAACATGATACTATTAAAGAATTTGAACGTAAAGTTCGTATTAATGAAAATGTATTAAGACATTTAATTATTAACAAAGGAGAATAAGATGAATAAAGTTATATTATGCGGTAGATTTACAAGAGATCCTGAGTCAAGAATGACATCTGCTTCAATGGAAGTATCAAGATTTTCATTAGCTTGTCCATGTGATTTTGTAAATAAGGATGGTCAAAGAGACACAGAATTTATAAATTGTGTTGCATTCGGAAGAACAGCACAAACCTTAAATAAATATTGTACTAAGGGAAGTATGATTATAGCCCAAGGTCGCATAAGAAATAGTAGTTATGATGCTCAGGATGGTACCAAAAGATATACCACAGATGTAGTTATAGAAAATTTTGAATTTGTAAGTAGTTCAAACAGAAATGCAAATCAAAATGCGGGTTCTTCATCTAGTTATGATAATGCTTTATCAAATAATTACTCTACACCATCATTTAATTCTAATATACAAACTACCGATATATCTGAAGATCCTTATAAAGAATTTAGTGATGAAACTAATATAAGTAGTGATGAATTTCCATTTTAAGAAGGAGGAATAAATTATGGCAGAATTTTATCATAAGAAAAAAAGAATATGCCAAATGTGTGCTGGTAAGTCAGTTGATTACAAAGATGTAATGATTATTAATAAATATATTAATGAAAAGGGAAAAATATTACCTCGTAGAATGACTGGAGCTTGTGCAAAACATCAAAGACATATTGCTGAACAAGTTAAATATGCTCGTTTAATGGCATTAATACCATTTGTTAAATAAAAACAAATGGTTTTTTTAATGAAAATTTTATGTTATAATAGGTTATATTATTTAAGGAGGATTTAATGAAAGTTATACTTTTGAAAGATGTAAAAACTCAAGGCAAAAAAGATGATATAATAAATGTATCAGATGGTTATGCAAATAATTTTTTAATAAAAAATAAATTAGCTGTTGCTTATACTGATACTAGTAAAAAAATATTAGATAAACAAATTCAAATTCGAAATGATGAAGAAGAAAAAACAATTTCTAAATTAAGTGAAATTAAGGATAAATTAAATGATAAAATTATTGAGTTTAAAGTAAAAACTGGTAAGGATGATAGAGTCTTTGGAACAGTTTCCTCAAAACAGATAAGTGATAAACTAAATATGCTAGGATATTATATTGATAAAAAAAATATTTTTATAGGTACACCATTATCTAGTCTAGGTACTTATAAAGTTAAAATTAAATTACATAAAAAAGTTGAATTTATTATAAATATTAAATTAGTTAAATAAAAAGGAGATTTATGGCACAAGCATTACCATTTAATTCTGAAGCGGAGATGTCCGTTTTAGGAATTTCATTTATTTCTAAAGATCAAGTTGATAAAATTTGTGAAAGTGTTAATGAAGATATGTTTTTTGATGAAAGAAACAAAACTCTTTTTTGTGCTATAAAAAGTTTACATGAGAAAAAAGTACCTATAGATATTACAACAATAAGCACTGAACTTGATAAATCAAAAAAATCATCGATTGTTAATATTAATTATATAATGGATGTAATTGATAGCGTTGTAACAAGTGCAAATCTTGATTATTATATACAGATTTTACAAGATTATAATGTAAGAAGGGGACTTATTTTGTCTGCAACACAAATTGTAGAAAATGCCTATAATGAAGAAGATGTATCTAGACTTCAGGATAATGCAGAAAAAACTATTTTATTGGCTGTAAGGAATCGTAGTGTTTCAGATCTTTTGCCTATAACTGAAGTTTTGAGAAGTGCGCATGATAAATTAGAGGAACTTTCCAAAAATAAAAAATTGATAACTGGTTTGGAAACGGGATTTTATGATTTTGATAGACTTACTACTGGTTTTCAAGGCGGTGAAATGATAATTTTGGCAGCTAGACCAGGTATGGGAAAAACTGCACTTGCCCTTAACATGGCATCATACGCAGGAAGAACAACGAAGAAAGCAGTTGCAATTTTTAACTTGGAAATGCCTGCAGAAATGCTTGTAAATAGAATGATTTCCTCAGTAGGAAGAATTGATTCTTATAAATTACAAACAGGTAATATGCATGATAAAGATTGGCAAAGATATAATGAAGCAATGAGTCAACTTGGACAAACAAGTATTTATATTGAGGCTGATGCTGGTACCACAATATCTGAAATAAGGGCTAAATGTCGAAGACTTGCTAGTAGTGAGCAGGGACTTGGACTTGTAATAATTGATTATCTTCAGTTGATTAACAGTGGTTCAAAGAAAGTTGAATCAAGACAAGTTGAGGTTTCTGATATTTCCAGGTCATTAAAAACTATGGCTTTAGAGCTAGATGTGCCTGTAATTGCTTTATCACAGTTATCAAGAACCGCTGAAAAAAGGGAAAGTAATGTTCCAATGCTTGCAGATCTTCGTGAGTCTGGTTCATTAGAGCAAGATGCCGATATGGTACTATTCATTAATAGAAAAGACTATTATGATAAATCCAAAGATCAAAATAATACCATTGTTCCTGCAGAACTAATCATTGCTAAGCATCGTAAAGGAAGTTTAGGAACTATTGATTTACAATTTGAATTAAATTTTGGATTATTTAAAAGTGTTTTAAAGGAACAGGGTGAGTAATGAAAATAAACGATAAAATAAAAATAGTTGTTTTTACAATATTTATAGGAATTTTATGTATAATTGGATTTATTTATGATAATAATGATGTGCTATCGGCAAAGCAAATTTATGAAGTATTTATTGATGGTAAAAGTGTAGGTTATTTAGAGGATGATGATAAATTATATGAAATTATAAATACAAAACAAAAAGAAATAAAAAATAAGTATAATGTTTCTAAAGTTTATCCTCCAGAGGATTTTAAAATTATTCAAACATCCTCATATGATGTTATATTATCTACTCCAGAACAAATATATAATAAAATGGCAGAGATAGGCTCATTTACTATTGAGGGTTATATAATATCTTATAAAAAAGGTGATAAGCAAATAACTATTAATGTACTTGATAAAGAAGTATTTGATAGTGCAATACATAGTTTTGTACTTGCATTTATTGGAGAAGATGAATATACAAATTATATGAATAATACTCAAAAAGAAATTGAGACTACTGGTAAAGTTATTAAAAATATGTATTTTGATGAAATTATAAATATAAAGAAGGGGTATATATCTGTTAATGATACTATTTTTATTGATGAGTCATCTTTAACTCAATATTTGTTATTTGGACCTGACAATAAAATAGAAAAATATACTGTAAAAGAGGGAGATACTATAGATTCTATATCCGAAGTAAATAAACTTAATTATAAAGAATTTTTGGTGGCAAATCCTAAATATAGTTCAAAAGATAGTTTACTTACTATTGGAGATAGCGTTAATATTACTTTGATAAATCCTATGCTTACATTTATTTATGAAGTTAATGAAGTATTAGATACTGAAATAGCATATGAAAAAAAGGTTGAATATGATTCAAGCAAGAGTGCTGATTTTAATGAAATAACCACTGCTGGTGTAACAGGTATAACAAGAATTGATGAAAATTATACTGTAAAAAATGGTCAAACACAAGGCGGTGTTGAAATTTTAAGTAGTGTTACAATTAAGGAAAAGGTGGATCAAGTTACAACTAAAGGTGGATATAGATATTCTGGTGGTTGGACAACAGGTTCATATAAAGATACAGGTACAACATGGGGTTGGCCTACTAATCAACCATCTGTATTAACAAGTGGTTATGAATGGCGTTGGGGTTCATTCCATGATGGAATTGACATTTCTGGTACAGGTTGCGGTTCTCCGATTTATGCTGTTTTAGATGGTGAAGTTGTTTCGTCACAATATGGTGGTATGGTTGGTTCAGCATCAGGATATAATGTTGTTATTCGCCATAGTAATGGTTATTATAGTGTTTATGCACACATGATTGCAAATAGTATGACTGTTAAAGTTGGTGATCAAGTTGTTCGTGGACAAGTTATAGGACAAATGGGAAATACTGGTGTATCTTATGGTTGCCATTGCCATTTGGGAATATTTTATGGTCAACCTTATTCAGGGGGCTATTCAATTAACCCATTGAGTGTGTATCGATGATTAAGATTTGCAGTTTAGCAAGTTCCTCATCTGGAAATTCTACCTATGTTGAAACAAGTCATTATAAAATATTAATTGACATAGGTAGAACTAAAAAGTATTTGAGTGAGAAATTATCTACTCTTGGTGTTGATTATAAAGATATAGATTATGTATTTTTAACCCATACTCATGATGATCATATTAAAAGTTTACATACATTCTTCAAAGGGACAAAAGCAACACTTGTTATTACAAATAAAATGTTACTAGAATTAAATGATATATCTGATATTGAAAATATAATAATATATGAAGATAATCCTAATATTATTGATTTAGATATTAAATCCTTTGTAATGAGCCATGATGTAGCGGACATTCGTAGTTTTATTATTACGGATGGGGACTCATCACTTGTTTATATTACTGATACTGGTTATATTAATTCAAAATATTTTAAAGAATTTAAAGGTAAAACAGCATACTATATTGAAAGTAATCATGATATAGAAATGCTAAGACATGGTCCATATCCTAGATGGCTACAAGATAGAGTACTATCAGATGTTGGCCATTTATCTAATAAATTTACTGGTATATATTTGTCAAAATTAATTAATGAGAATACAAAAAATGTTGTTTTACTACATTTAAGTAAAAAAAATAATACTGAAAAACTTGCACTTGAAACAGTCGAGGAATATATAGATTCTAAAAAAGTTAAAATAGAATGTGCAAATAAAAATGATATTGGAAGTGTAATAACTATATGATAAAGATTATATGTTTTGGTAAATTAAAAGAAAATTATTTATTTAATGCAGTTAATGATTACCTTGATAGAATAAATAAATATCACAAAATATCCATAATAGAATTAAAAGATTCAGATAATATTATTGATGAAGAAAAAAGCCTTTTAAAAAGTATCTCAAATGATAAATCTTATAAAATTCTTTTAGATATTAATGGCATGGAAGTTTCAAGTAACGACTTTGCTGTATTAATAAATGATAAATTAGCTCATTTTAGTAACATAACTTTTATTATTGGCAGTAGCAATGGAGTAACAAAAAATATAAAAAATTTGGTTAACCAAAAAATTAGTCTTGGTAAAATAACTATGCCTCATGGATTATTTAGAATTGTGTTTCTTGAACAAGTTTATCGTTCATTTAAAATATTAAATAACGAAAGTTATCATAAATAAAAGATTTATTCTTTTATTTTTTTTAAGTATTTAGTACAATAGAAATAAAGGTGAGTATATGATAGGTAATAGTTGGGATGATAAATTAAAAGTTATATGGGATAGTCCTGGATTTCATAATTTTTATAATTTAATAATGAAATTATATGATGAAAAGATAATTTATCCTATTAAAGAAAATATTTTCAATGCTTTTAAATTAACTAGTTATGAAAATGTTAAAGTTGTAATTGTAGGACAAGATCCTTATCATGGACAAGGACAAGCTCATGGACTTTCCTTTTCAGTACAGGATAATGTAAAAATACCTCCATCTCTTCAAAATATTTATAAAGAATTATATTCTGATTTAGGTATTCCTCCAAAACAAAGTGGTAATTTAACTGGATGGGCAAAAGAGGGAGTTCTTTTATTAAATAGTACATTAACTGTGGAAAAAGATAAGGCAAATTCTCATCAAAATCTTGGCTGGCAATATTTTACTGATTATGTTATAAAAGTATTAAATTTAAGTGAAAAACCTATAGTATTTATTTTATGGGGTAATTTTGCCAGAAGTAAAAAAAATTTAATAACAAATTCTAAACATTTAATTTTAGAGTCAACTCATCCAAGTCCATTTTCAGCTTATAACGGATTTTTTGGTTCAAAACCATTTTCAAAAACTAATGATTTTCTAATTAAAAATAATATTAAACCTATTGATTGGTCAAAATAAAAAGTAGCAATGCTACTTTGTTTCATATGAAGTTTGTACTTTTATATTATTAATTTTAGCAATAACTTTTATGTAACCTTTTATAGTTTTCATAAGTAAGTTATTATTTTTATTATAATAAGTTTTATTAGCAAATAGTACTTCATTAATATTATCAATTTTGTCAAATACTTCATTTATTTCTTCAGTATTTAGATCTTTATTATCCTCTTTTAAGTCTATCATAGTTTTTAAAAAATTATTAAGTTCTATATCTAAATTATAATTATTTATTTTTTTGTCTTTTAAATTAGCAAAATCTTTTAAATAATCTTTCTTTTTTAAAACTTTTTTATATTTATCATATAATTCATCCATTAGTTTCTTTTTATCTTTTAAAGATTTAGTTATTATTTCATTAGCGGCATCCATTTTAGCCTTTATAATGGAAATCTTGTTATATCCCATAAAATAAATTATAGAACCACCAAATATAATACTAATTATAATAAGCAATAAAATTTCTATTTTCAATTTAACACATCCTTTTTAATCATTATATCATATTATTTTTTTTCTTTTAATAATTTTATTATGGTATCTTTATTTATTAAGAAATAAACTAATAATGTAATTATTCCTATTATTGCTAGATATAATATTGTTCCAAAGAAACCATTTAACTGTGGCATTATTTTTTTATATATAAAACATAAAAATATTGCAATTATTATTGAAAAGGTTAATTTTGGAATTGATTTTAATGTGTCTGTATATCTAAAACCATCTTTTTTATATAATGAAATTGTTGGAATACTTAATGATATTATATAACCTATTACAGTTGCACTAATAGCTCCATAATATGGATATATACCTAGTTTATTAAATAAATACATTAATGGAAGGTCTAATATAGCATTAATTGTTATACCACTTAAAGCACAAATATATACTAGTTTTGTTTTATATAGTCCTTGTAAAGCAGAAAAAAATATAATATAGGCACTATCTAGTATGGCAACTAAGATAATATATTTAAATATAATTGGACCATAGTAACTTTGTCCATAAAATATATACCAAATTTCTTTTGCAAAAATGCTTAAAAATATAGTAAGTGGTGTAATTATAAATAATAATACCTTTAATGAATTATTGAAATAGTAATTAGCTTTGTTCATATCTTTTTTTACATATGCACTAACTATTGTGGGTATTAAACTTATTGTAAGTCCTGTAGCAAATGCTTTAACAATTGTTATTAATTTACTTCCCCATGTTGTAAAAATTGATGATATTGTTTCAACATCTTTTGCATTATAACCTAAATTAGTAAGACCTCGTATGATTAAAATCATATCAGTAGTATTATAAATTGAATTTGAAATATTTATTATTATAAATGGAATGCAGTAACCAATAATTTTTTTTATAACTTCTTTTCTTTCTTCATCAGAAAGATTACTTTTACTTTTTTTTACTATATTGGATTTTTTTGTTTTAATTATTAAATAAATATAAGCAATAATTGCTCCAATTGCACAAGAAAATACAGATATTCCAACAGCATAAGTAGTTTTAAGATGGAATACTTTTATGCACATATAACTTCCTACAAGTATAAAAAATATTCTAACAATTTGTTCTATAACTTGAGATTTAGAAGACGGTTCAATATATTTATGTCCTTGAAGGTAACCACGATATATAGAAAGAAGTGGTACTACCAAAAGGGCAAATGATATGCATCTTATTACAAAGCATACATCATCGATTGTATTTCCACCAGTAAGGTCGCCAAGTATTATTTTAGCAAGAGGTTTTGCAAATAAAAAACATAACAAAAATGCAACAACAGAAAAAATATAAACTATTTTTTTACTAATTCTATACATTTCATTTTTTTTATCATATTCTTTTAAAGTTTCATATTCACTAGTAATTTTACTTATTGCAAGGGGTATACCTGCAGATGAAATAATTAAAAATATATTATAAATATTATATGCATAACCATATAATGCTCCACCTTGCTCTCCGATTATTTTATAAAATGGAATTACATATAATACACCTAATACTTTTGAAATAATGATTGCAAAAGTGGCTATTATAGCACCTTCCATAAATCCGTTTTTTTTCATAACTTAATTCACTCCTATTAATATTATAGATAAAAATGAAATATAAAACAAGAAATTTGTTATTAATGTTTACAAACTAAAAAATATCTATTATATTTAAATAGAAATGAGGTAATTATGAAAGTTGAAGTTTTGGTATTAGGCCCACTTGAAACAAATACATATATTTTAAGTAATAATGGAAAATGCATTATAATAGATCCTGCAGATGATGATGAAAAAATAATTTCTTTTTGCTCAAAATATGAAGTTGAAGAAATAATTGTTACACATCATCACTTTGATCATATTGGCGCACTTGAAAAATTAGAGAGTTATTATAATATTAAACATAACATTTTTTTAAGAAAAAGTTTTTGCTATGAAATAATAAAAACGCCAGGTCATACTGACGATTCTATTTCAATATTTTTTAGTGATCAAAATTTTTTATTTTCTGGTGACTTAATTTTTTATCATAGTATTGGAAGATATGATTTTGAAAATTCAAATTATAATGATTTAATTAAATCACTAAAAAGGATTAGTTTATTACCAAAAGATACAATTATATATCCTGGTCATGGAGAAAAGACAAGTTTAAGCGAAGAAATTAAATATTTTGATTTATATTAAAATGTTTTTTCAGAATAGGCATGAGAATAATTAATTGGTTCCATAAATTCTACATAATCAAGGTATAAAATTCTTATTAAATACCATTTTCCACTTGTTATATCTTTAATTATTAAATGGTCTTTTCCAGCCTCTTCGATTAACCCAGAAAATATTTTGTTTTTCCATTCTGTACTATCTGGAAAAGATACATAAGCATTTACCTTTCTTCCTTTGTTAAGTCGTAAAATGTTTTCAATATAACTTTGTTCATTATAATCTTCCATTGAACTCATGTTTCCTGGTGGTACAGTCATATTTTGCATATTATTTTGATTTGTTGGAAAAGTTGGATTTTGATAATAATTTCCATTCATTTGTTTTCACCTCGTTAAAATATATTAATTTTTACTGAAATTTATTACACTTTGTAGACAAAAAAAATAAATTTTAGTAAAATATTTATAGTAGGAAGGGTTGCAAAATGAGTAAAGAAGAAATAAAAACTTTAGTCACTGGTGTTACATTTGTTTTTGGCGTTTTTTTACTTGCTATGTGCTATAATTTGTTTTTATTGCCTAATCAATTTATAATGGGTGGTACTAATGGTCTTGCAATAATTGTTAATAAAATATTTGATATAGATTCAACTTTATTTTTATATATATCAAGAATTATTTTATTAATTATAAGTTTTATTTGTTTTGGTTATAAAAAAACGTTACCAACTGTTTTAGGTTCTTTATTATACCCAATTATGGTTACAATAACACAACCGATATCTCAAATTTTATTAAAATATATAAATACTAATGAAATACTTATAAATGTTTTAATTACAGGGTTTTTATATGGTGCATCATCTGCATTAATTTATAAAAGTGGTTTTACTACTGGTGGTGGTGATGTTATAATGGAAGTAATTAAAAAATATGGTAAGGTATCTACAGCCGTTGCAAATTTCTCTTATAGTTTTATTATTATTTTAATCGGTGCATTTATATTTGGTTATGAAAGTTTTATTTTTTCCGTAATTATTTTATTAATAAGCAATCATTATATTGATAGAATTACTCTTGGGGTTTCCCAAAGTAAAGTATTTTTCATATATACAAACAAATTAAATGAATTAAAAAAAATTATTTCTAATGAATATAATAGTGGGGTTACAATTTTACAAAGCAAACAAGAATTTTTACATATAAAAGGTGAAATTTTAATGGTTGCTGTTTCTAATTTAGATTGTTATAGATTAAGAACTAGAATATTAGAACTTGATCCTGATGCATTTTTTGTAATAAATGATTGTTATGAAGTTAATGGTGGTAAGAAAAAGGAAAGGATTTTAATTAATCGATGAAAAAAATAATAATATTTTGCTTAATATGTATTGCCCTTTGTGGATGTAAAAAAAATTCAAATGAAATTATAATGGTAACTGAGGCTGGTTTTGCACCATATGAATATTATGATAATAATGAAATTGTTGGTGTAGATGTTGAAATTGCCAAAGAGATAGCAAATGTACTTGGTAAAAAACTTGTTATTAAGGATGTATATTTTGATGCAATAATAAATGAATTAAAGTCTGGTAAAGCAGATTTTGCTATAGCGGGAATGAGTGTAAATGAGGATAGAAAAAAGCAAGTGGATTTTTCTAATACATATATAAGTTCTAAACAAATAGTAATTGTTAGAAATGATAGTGATATAAAAGATATTTCACAAATTAATAACAAAAAGATTGCTGTTCAACTTGGTACAATTGCTGACAGTTATGTTACTGATAATAATATAACTAGTGATGTAGTTAGACAAAAAAAGTATTTATCTATGGCTGAAGATTTAAAAGCAGGAAAAGTTGATTTAATAATAATGGATGAATTGCCAGGAAAAAAACTTGTTGAAAAAACTGATAATTTAATTATTTTAGATGGTTTTGTTTTTGAAGATAATTATGCAATTGCCGTAAAAAAAGGTAATGAAACTTTATTAAATGAGATTAATGAAGTAATTGATAAGTTAAAAAGTAGTGGAAAAATTGATGAATATGTTTTAGAGTATACAAAATAGGTGCATATGGAAGTAATTAAAGAAAGTTTATATAATTCATTATTATATCAAGATAGATATAAATATTATTTAACAGGGCTTGGTAATACAATTATTATGGCTTTTTTTGCATGTATAATTGGCATTATTTTAGGACTTATTTTATCACTTATTATTGATTACAATGAAAAAACTGGGAAACTTTACCTATTAAGTATATTTGCAAAATTTTATATAGGTATTATAAGGGGAACCCCTGCATTACTTCAGTTAATGATTTTATATTACATAATTTTTAAAAGTGTAAATATAAATATAGTTATTGTAGGAATTATTTCATTTGGTTTAAATTCTGGAGCATACGTATCACAAATTATTAAATCTGGTTTAATATCTATTCCAAAAGGTCAAGAGGAAGCCTCAGTTATGCTTGGATTTAACTATTTTCAAACAATGAGGTATGTTATTATGCCACAAGCTTTTAAAAATATTTTGCCTTCTTTAGGTAATGAATTTATAACACTTTTAAAGGAAACCTCTGTAGCGGGATATATTGGGATATTAGAACTTACAAAAGCCTCAGATATAGTAGCATCCTCAACATATGATTATTTCTTTCCACTTTTAATTGTGGCAATTATTTATTTAATATTAACATTTGGACTTACTAAACTATTAAATTTTTTCGAAAGGAGACTTTCAAATGATTGAAATAAAAAATTTAACAAAAAGTTATGATGATAAATGTATTTTAAAAAACATTAATCTTAAAATTGAGGATAATGAACAAATATCTATAATTGGTAAAAGTGGATGTGGGAAATCAACTTTACTTAGATGTATTGCTAGACTTGAAAAAATTGATAAAGGGCAAATTTTAATAGATAATGAAAATATAAATGATTTAAAAGATTTTTATAATAAAGTTGGTATGGTATTTCAATCATTTAATTTGTTTGAAAACATGACTGTATTAGAAAATTTAATTATTGCCCCAGTTAAACTTAAAATTTATTCTAAAGAAAAAGCTATTAAACTTGCAAAAGATTATTTAAAAGAAATAAATTTAGAAAATAAGATAAATGAATACCCCAAAAATTTAAGTGGCGGAGAAAAACAAAGAGTTGCTATAATTAGGGCTTTAATGGAGAAACCAAAAATTTTATTACTTGATGAGCCAACAAGTTCTTTAGATCCACAGATGAAAAAAGAAGTGTTAGAATTAATAACTAAATTAAAAGATTATAATATGACAATTATTATAGTAAGTCATGAACTTAATTTTGTTAAAGAGTTTTCTTCACGAATTATTTTTTTAGATAATAAATCTGTTCTTTCTGATGATAATGTAAAAGCTACTTTTAATAGTGAAAATGAAATTATAAAAAATTTTTTGAAAGATGAGTTATAGACTTTTAAAAATTAAAATGGTATTATTAATATAGTAAGAGGAGTTGAGATTATGCATGTTACTAGTGAAATAAAAAAGCTAAAAAAAGTTTTGGTTCATAGACCAGGAAAGGAACTATTAAATTTAACACCTGATACTTTAGGTAGACTTCTTTTTGATGATATTCCTTATCTAAAAGATGCTATTTTAGAACATGATGAATTTTGCCAAATACTTAGAGATAATGGTGTAGAGGTTGTTTACCTAGAGGATTTAATGACAGAAACATTAAATGAAAATCCACAGATTAAACCTTCATTTATAAGACAATTTATATATGAAGCTGGAGTAAGAACTCCAAAGTATAAAGATTTATTATTTGATTATTTAATGAGTTATACAAATAATAAAGATTTGGTTTTAAAAACTATGGAGGGAATTAAAGTTTCTGAAGTTCATAGAAATAAAACCGATATAGAAAATTCTTTAGTTGATCAAGTTAGTGAAGAAACAAAGTTTTTAGCAGAACCAATGCCTAATTTATATTTTACAAGAGATCCATTTGCTTCAGTTGGAGATGGAATAATTCTCAATAAGATGTATTCTGTTACAAGAAGTAGAGAAACAATATATGCTTATTATATTTTTAATTATCATCCAGATTATATGGATAAGGTTGTAAAATATTATGATAGAGAAAATCCATTTAGTATTGAGGGTGGCGATGTACTTAATTTAAATGAACATACACTTGCAATAGGTATTTCTCAAAGAACAAGTGCTGAGGCAATTGATTTAGTTGCAAAAAACATGTTTAATGATCCAAAATGTAATATTGATACAATACTTGCTTTTAAAATACCTGAATGTAGAGCTTTTATGCATTTAGATACAGTATTTACTCAAATCGATGTTGATAAATTTACATATCATCCAGGAATTATGGATACTTTAGAGGTATTTGAAATAACTGATAATGAAGACAATTCTGATGAGGTAAAGGTTATAAAGAAAGAGGGAAGTCTTGAAAATATTTTAGAGGAATATTTGGGTATTGATATTACTCTTATACCTTGTGCAGGAGGAGATAAAATTGCTTCAGAAAGAGAACAATGGAACGATGGTACTAATACACTTGCGATTGCTCCAGGAGTAGTAGTTGTTTATAATAGAAATAATATTACTAATGAAGTATTAAGAGAAAATGGAATTAAAGTTATTGAAATGAACAGTGCAGAACTTTCTAGGGGTAGAGGCGGTCCGAGATGTATGAGTATGCCACTTGAAAGAGAGGATTAAATGGATTTAAGGGGAAGAGATTTTCTAAAGTTACTTGATTACTCAAGTGATGAAATAAGATATTTATTAGATTTAGCAAAAGATTTTAAAAGTAAAAAGGAAAGCAGGGAACCACATAAATTTTTAGAGGGTAAAAATATTGCAATAATATTTGAAAAAGATTCTACAAGAACAAGATGTTCATTTGAAGTTGCTGCATATGATTTAGGTATGCATGTTACTTATTTAGGACCAACTGGTTCACAAATGGGTAAAAAAGAAAGTATTGAGGATACTGCAAGAGTTTTATGTAGAATGTATGATGCGATAGAATATCGAGGATTTGAACAAACTATTGTTGAAACATTAGCTAAATATTCAACTGTTCCTGTATATAATGGCCTTACAAATGAATTTCATCCAACTCAAATGTTAGCTGATTTTATGACTATTGAAGAAGAATTTGGTTCTTTACATGGAAGAAAATTGGTTTTTTGTGGAGATGCAAGAAATAATGTTGGAAATTCACTTATGGTAGCAAGTGCTAAGTTAGGTGTAAATTTTACTTGCTGTGCACCAAAAGATTTATGGCCAGATGATGAACTTACTAAAAAATGTAAGCAAATAGCAAGTGAGAATGGCTGTGTTATTGAAAGAACTGAAGATATTATGGAAGGTGTAAAAAATGCAGATGCAATTTATACTGATGTTTGGGTTTCTATGGGTGAGCCTATGGAAAAATGGAATGAAAGAATTAATTTTTTAAAAAAATATCAAGTAAATCAATCTATTATAGATAATGCTAAAGATAATTGTATATTTCTTCATTGTTTGCCATCATTTCATGATCAAAATACTAGTATTGGTAATGAAATTAATGAAAAGTTTGGAGTTTCAGAAATGGAAGTTACTGATGAAGTATTTAATGGTCCTCATTCAAGAGTTTTTGAAGAAGCTGAAAATAGAATGCATACAATTAAAGCAGTAATCTATGCTACATTAAGAAATTAATATGAGTAGGATTGTTATTGCCTTAGGAGGAAATGCATTAGGTAAAACTCCAGATGAACAAAAAAAACTTGTTGAAAAGGCAGCAGATGTTATTGTAAGCATTGCTAAAGATAATGAAGTTATTGTAACTCATGGTAATGGTCCTCAGGTTGGAATGATTTCTAATGCATTCGAGTATGCAAGTAAAGATGATGTTGCACCATTTATGCCTTTTGCAGAATGCGGTGCAATGAGTCAGGGATATATTGGTTATCATTTACAAAATGCAATTAATAAAAAATTGAAAGAAAATAATATTGAAAAAAAATGTGCAACAATCATTACTCAGGTTGAAGTGGATGAAAATGATGAGGCTTTCACTGATCCAACTAAACCTGTAGGAATGTTTTATACCAAACAGGAGGCAAAAAAACTGGCGTCCTCAAATGGATATAAATATGTTGAAGATTCTGGAAGAGGTTATAGGAGAGTAGTGCCTTCACCTAAACCCGAAAGAATCTTAGAGCAAGAAATAGTAAGTAATCTTGCAGATGATGGAAATATTGTTATTACTGTCGGTGGTGGTGGTATTCCTGGAGTAAAGGATGGACTTGGTTATAAAGGCGTAGATGCTGTAATTGATAAAGATTTTGCAAGTAGTAAATTAGCTAGTAATATTAAAGCTGATATTTTATTAATTTTAACAGCGGTAGACAAAGTATATATTAATTACAATATGCCTAATCAAAAAGCAATTGATACAATTGATACGTTTAAGTTACAAAAATATGTTGATAAAGGTCAGTTTGCTAAAGGAAGTATGCTCCCAAAAATTAATGCTTGTATGAATTTTCTAAATGAAAATCCAAAAGGCACAGCTATTATTGCCTCTTTAGACGAAGGCTTGGAAGCAATTAATGGTGATAAAGGCACAAAAATAATTTATAGGAGGAAAAAAATGGCAAAAAAGAAAAAGAAAAAATTTACATTATCTTCATTTACAATTATAATGTTAATTATTGTTGCAATTGCTATAGTTTCATATTTACTTCCACTTGCACAGTTTGATGGTGAAAATATTGTCAATGGTAGTGGAGTGGTTCGTGCTAAACTTTCTGACTTTTTATTGGCACCAATTAATGGTTTTAAAAATGCCGCAGATGTTGGAATATTTATTCTTATTTTAGGAGGTTTTTTAAATGTTGTTGCAAAAACTGGTGCACTAGAAACTGGAATTAAAGTTTTAGTAAATAAATTAAAGGGTAAAGAACTAGTATTAATTCCAATACTAATGTTTATCTTCTCAATTGGTGGAACTACATATGGTATGATGGAAGAAACAGTTGCATTTTATGGACTATTATCATTTACAATGGTAGCAGCGGGAATGGATACAATAGTTGCATCGGCTACTGTCTTACTTGGTGCTGGTGTAGGTGTACTTGGTTCAACAATAAACCCATTTGCTGTAGGCGCTGCAGTAAGTGCTTTACCAGAGGGTATTAGTGTTAATCAAGGAACTATTATATTACTTGGATGTATACTGTGGTTAGTTTCCTATATTATAGCAGTGGCATTTGTATTAAATTATGCTGCTAAAGTGAAAGCCGAAAAAGGAAGTACGTTCCTTTCATTACAGGAACAAAAGCAAATGGAAAAACATTATGCAAAAGATGATTATCTTAATCCTGATGTTAAACTCACTACAAGACAAAAAGTTATATTAGTTATTTTTGGATTAACATTTGTAGTTATGATAGCGGGATTTATTCCTTGGGTTGATTTTGGTGTTATTTCTGCTGATGTTGCTGATGCAGGAACACATTTTACAGCATTTTTAACGGGAAACTGTTTTGGTTATTGGTGGTTCGAAGATGCTGCAGTACTATTCTTTGTAATGTCTATTGTAATAGGAATAATTGGAAAATTGGGTGAAAAAGAGTTTGTTGATTCATTTATTGATGGAGCATCAGATATACTAAGTGTTATTCTTATAATAGCGGTTGCAAGAGGTGCTTCTGTATTAATGCAAGTTACTTATTTAGATAACTATATTATTTATAATGCAGCTGAGGCTCTTAAAAATATGCCTGCAGTTATATATGCTCCAATGAATTTCATTTTACACATATTCTTATCTATACTTGTACCATCTTCTTCAGGTATTGCTACTCTTTCTACGCCAATTATGGGTGCACTTACTCATCAATTAGGATTCTCTGTAGAAACTAATGTTATGATACTTGTTGCTGCAAATGGACTTGTAAATTTGATTACACCTACATGTGGTGCAATTATGGGTGGCCTTGCTCTTGCTAGAGTTGAATATTCAACTTGGTTTAAATGGGCATTTAAAATTGTTACTTGTATTGGTCTTGCTGCAATGGTAATTCTTACAATTGCAATGTGTGTATTATAAACTAGCAAATGCTAGTTTTTTTACAAAAACAAGTGTTACCAACCAATTTTTGTTGACAAATTACTTCTTTTACCATATAATCATAATCGGTACATTTATTTAAGCGACCTTTTTAATTGTGGGAAGATTAATATGGTTAATTAAAATGAAGGGAAAGAAAAATTATGAAATCATTTTTACAAACAAAAGAAAATATTGAAAGAAAATGGTATGTAATTGATGCTGAAGGTAAAAACTTAGGTAGAGTTGCTACTAAAGCTGCTCATATTTTAAGAGGTAAGCATAAAGTTACATATACTCCATATGTTGACTGTGGAGACTATGTTATTATCATTAATGCTAGCAAAGTAAATTTAACTGGTAATAAATTAAAAGATAAAAAATATTATAATCATTCTGGATATCCAGGAGGATTAAGAGAAAGAACTGCAAAAGTTATGATTGAAAATTATCCTGAAGAAATGATGGAAAGAGCTGTAAAAGGTATGCTTCCTCATAATAGACTTGGTAGAAAAATGGGTAAAAAATTATTTGTTTATGCTGATGCTAATCATAAACATAATGCTCAAAAACCAATCGTAATGGAAATATAGTAGGAGGAAAACATGGCAAAGAAACAAACTTGGAATGCTACTGGTAGAAGAAAAAGTAGTGTAGCAAAAGTAACTTTAGTTGGTGGAACTGGTAATATCACTGTTAATGGTGTTGATGTACATGACTACATGCCTTATGAAACACTTGTTATGGACTTAACTCAACCACTTGTTTTAACTGATAATTTAAATAGATTTGATATTGATGTTAAAGTATCTGGTGGTGGTTTTTCTGGACAAACTGGTGCAATTCGTTTAGGAATTACTAGAGCACTTCTTAAATTTGATGAAAATACTGACCAAACTAGAGAGGATAGTTATAGACATATTTTAAAAAATGCTGGATTTATTACAAGAGATCCTCGTGTTAAAGAAAGAAAGAAATATGGTCTTAAAAAAGCTCGTAGAGCTCCACAATTTAGTAAACGTTAAAAATATTTTCTTACCCCAATTTGGGGTTTTTTTGTGATTTCATATAGACAATGCCTATTTTATTTAGTATTATCATTTTAGAGGTGCAGCATGAGATTATACGTCTATTTAGATGAAAGTGGATCTATTCATAAAAATAGTAATACAAAATACTTTGCAGTTGGTGGTTATTTTACTTTAGATAACTATAGACTTAAAATTATTTCAGTATATAAAAAAATTAATAAATTTATTAAAGAAAATAGAAATATAAAACTTAGTAAAGAAATGAAGTCGTATGATTATTTAATTAATGAAAAACAATTATTATTTTCAAATATTGAAAATATACCTGGTTTTTATGGATTTTCAAAAGTTTTTGATAAAGAAAAGATGCAAAAAGGTATAGCTAATTCTAATATATTTTATAATTATGCAGTAAAACTTATATTTTCAGATATTATTTTTCCACTTTTAAAAAATTATAAAGATAAATTGATAGAAATTAAATTACTTTGTGATAATAGAAATGTAAGAGTGGGAGATTTAAAAAATTTAGAAAATTATTTAAATACAGAATTTTGTTTAAATAATTATGTTTTTAATGTTAAATATTATGATTCAAAAACAAGTTTTGGTATTCAACTTGCAGATTTAATTGTAAATACTTTTTATAATTATTATGCTAATTATGATAGAGTTTCTCAGGTAATAAAGTCATTAAATAAAAGTAAATATAGAGTAAGTTTATTTCCAGGAAGAAAAGTATTTGGTAGAATTAAACATATTGATTATATTAAAAAATAATAATTATAATGTAATAATATATGTTACAGTTCAGTCAAA
This sequence comes from uncultured Mycoplasma sp., assembly GCA_964430785.1. GTDB lineage: Bacteria > Bacillota_I > Bacilli_A > RF39 > UBA660 > UBA6448. Next base: position 21,653 of record CAYSFJ010000015.1, read on the forward strand.
GTACTAGAAAATAAGTGAGATTTGCTCACTTTTTAATTTGCTAAAATAGATTGCCCCTCAAATGCCTGCTTTAAA
>CAYSFJ010000016.1:0-20312 GCA_964430785.1 uncultured Mycoplasma sp.
AGAAGCACTCGTATCTGGTTAGATATGATTTTAAAAAAAGAATTACATAAAGTTATTGATTGGAGTAAAGTTAATAAGGAAGATTATTTACTTGCAATGGAAAGAAGTCCTATCAAAGATACAGAGATAAAATTATTATTACAATCTGCTTTAACTGATAATGTAAATGATAGAACAGTTTATATGAAAGGTATTGATTCTAGTTATCAATATGAGGGATATAACACTTATAAACTTGAAGAACTTGATAGTAATAAATAATATTAATCTATAGATTAACTTAATATTTATGATGATAATAAAAAGGTTACTTTTTACATTTTGTTATGAAAACTAAAAAAAATAGAAAAAAGGTAGTTTACATATACCTTTTTTTTATGTTATAATTCATATATAGTAAAGGGTGTGAAGACAATGAGATTGAATTCTGAAATGAGAATGCTTCTTGATAAATTGTATAATTTAAGAGGAGAAGATAGTGTAGTACTAGTATCAATGGATAAAGAAAGACAACAAGCAATCGAAACTAAAGAAAGGACTAGTAAAAGAACAACTGAACTAACAAGTCAAATTGAAAAATTGGAATCTGAAGGACATGTTCTTGCAAAAGAAGGTGATAGTTTTAGAAGTGCTTTAGAAAATATTAGAAAAGATGATTTTCAAAATGTTTTAAAAGAATTAAATATATCTTTTGATCCTGATGAAATAAAAAGAGAATTAGATGTAAAACTTCCTAAAACTTTGGAGGAATTTTCTGTTGAAAAAGAAAAAGCTGAAAAAGAACTTGTTACTGTAGAAGATGAAATGAATAGTGCTACGACTAAAATAGAAGAATTAGGAATTCGTAAAGATGAAGCTCTTGCCAATCAAGATAGATTAAATAGATATTTTGATTTAGCACTTGAAGGAAATATCAATATAACTAGAGATGAAATTACATCACTTCTTGAAAAATTTAATTTTAGTGAAGAAGAACAAAGAGAAGCTGCAAAACTATTAATGTTCCCGGAAGATGGACTTTATGAATATGAAAAAAGTTTAAAGGGTATTAAAACAAAAAGTATAAGTGATGTTTTTAAAGAAGCAAAAGAAGAAATAAAAGAGGAAGAACCAGTACAAACTCCAGCAGTGCAGATGCCTACTGGTGATGAAGAACCAAGTTTTAACTTTGATTTTAATTTAAATTTTTTAGATAATCCAGAAGTTAATGAAACTCCTGTTGAACCATTAAAAGTTGAAGAAACTAAATCTATTTCTAAAGATGATGTGATTAATTTATTAACTAGTTTAGGGTTTGATTATTTAGATTTTACAAGTAATGATTTTGAAAAAATAATTAATAATTATGATGAACAAACTATTAGAGAAAATGCTGAATATATAAAATCATTAAATATTTCACTTGATATTTTTGCGGATAATGTAGAGTTAATGTATGATAAACAAATGAAAGATAAAATTGAAAAATTAACAAGTATAGGTAAGATGCCTCAAGATATATATTTAAATCCAAGCATTTTAACTAAATATAATTTAAATGAATTAAATAATGCAATTGATGTATTAAAACAAAGTGGCTTAGATGCAAAAAGTGTTCCATTAATTGCTTATTAGAAGGGAATATATTATGCACGATATAATAAATAAAATTAATATTTTAAAATTACCTAAAGAATCACTTACAAATATAGATAAATTTTATACATCCTTTTCTGATGATTTAATTTCTTTAGATGAATTAAAAGAAAAACTTAATTATTTAAATTCAAAAGGTATTAGTATTACTAAACCATCACAAGTAAAAATATTTGCATTACCCTTTGAGTTTATAAAAGAGCAAGTAGAGCAAGCTGAACGTTTAGGTTTATTAGATATTTTTAAAGGTGATCCTATTAGAATTACCTCAAAGGAAATATTTAAAAGATATGGTTATTTTATGTCATTGGGTGAGCCTTTAAAAGATGAAAAGGGCAAATATAATAAAGTATTATTTAATAAAAAAGAGTTCGATAGAAGATATGGAAATGAATACTTAAGTAGTAGCAAAGAAGTTGTTATTAGTGAAGAAGAGCCTGTTGAAAAAAATATTAATGATGATAAGACTATTGATAATAAATCAATAATTTCTGATATAGGAATGGATTTTACTCAAGAAAAATTTAATGACTTAAATAATGAAATTGAACAGGCAATGAATTCTGTAATTGGAAATCCTGTAGTAAGTGAGCCTATTACAAGTCCAGATTCATTACCAGTAGTAGATACTCCAGTAGAAACTGGTTTTACACAAGAGGTTACACCACCAGCTGAAGAAGTTAATCCATATATTATGGCACTTTCAAAAGAACAAACAATTAGATTAGATGATGAGATGCTTGCAAAATTTGAAGATTTAACTGCACATTTAAAAAATGTTTTAATAACACTTGGTTATAGTAGTGAAATAGATGGAACTAAATCAGATAATTTAATTAAACTTCTTACAAGTGGAATAGGCGATGAAAGAGAAATATTATATTATACATTAACATATAATAAAAATTTAACAGATGATGAGAAAGTAAGTATTTATAATGCAATTGATAATGAACTTAAACTTACTAATAATGGAGAATTAAGTCTATGAAATATTTAGAAAAAATAGGTTTTAGTAAAGATGATATTGATTACATAATGGAAAATACACCAGAAAAATTTATTGAACTTTTAAAAGAACAAAAAAAATTAGTAACTGAAAATATTTCTTATTTAAAAGATTTAGGAGTTACTAATTATCAAGACATATTTATGAAATTTTATGAAATGTTCTTAATGGATAATAGCAATTTTGTAGCAATATTTTCTAAATATGAAAAAGATGATTTAATTGAAAAATTAAAGAAAAATATAAACATAGTAGAATTTTTATAACTACTATGTTTTTTTAAATTTTCTTTAATCTATATATATTAATTGAGGGTTTATTAAATGTTCTTATATTTAGTTTATTAGTTCCTAAACCATATGATACATATAGCTTTGTGTTATTTTCATTGTAATAATCATTCATATATATGCTTGCACCTTCTTTTTTTATTGTTGCTCCCCAAAATGGTAATCTAATTTGACCTCCTAGAGAATGTCCTGCAAGTATTATATCTATATCATAATTTTTTAATTTATCAAATTCATCTGGCTTATGCAATAAACCAATTGTTAAAGATGGTGTAATGTCTTCTTCATTATTTAGAACGCTTTCATCAAAATCATTTAAATCCACAATTTTAATTGGATTAACATCTTTATTAAATATATAATCATAAGTATTATCAAGTACTGTAAATCCAATACTTTCTAAATTATTTTTTACATTATCATTATCATGGTCTCCTAAAACAGCATATTTATAATCAGCATTAATATTTTTTAATTCATTAATTATATTTGTTATATCTATATTTTCTAAAATTAAATCACCAGTAAATACGACAATATTTGCATTTTCATTATTGATGGTTTTTACTAAATTTTTAATTTCTTTTATATCACTTTTATCATAATACAATATATCAGAAAATTGAACTATTTTCATTCCATCAAATCCATCTGTTATTTTATTACTAGTTATTTCATATTCTTTAACCTCTAAACCTTTTATATTAATATATTTCCCATATATAAAGAATAAAAAGATACAAAGAACAATTACGCAAATTATTCTTTTCATACGTAAGCCTCAATTAAAGTTATAATGAGTGAAAAAGTATTATTAAATGAATGTAAAGCCATTGATGTATATATATTGTCTGTATCAAAATATATATATCCTAAAGAAAAACCCATGATTGAATATGTTATTATATATGGTAATTCTATTAAACTATTTGATGAAATTAAATGCATTGAACCAAATATTAATCCTGTTATAATACTAAATGCTATTTTATTTTTAAATAAATTTTTAAAGTTTTGTCTAAATAATAATTCCTCTTGAAAAGGTGCAATTATACACATTGTTATTATAGAAAGTATAATATTATTTCTTATTTCTGCTTGATTTGTTACTTCATTGGCAGGTAACACCCCAATTACTGTATATAAAATAGATTGAACTACTATCATTAATGCATATGATAAAAAATATACTTTAAATCCATTTTTTAAATAATTTTTATAGTTTTTTTTAAAATCTTTAAATGAGGATATAAGTTGTTTTCTAAATACTAGAAATAAGTATATAGATAATATTATATATATAATAAGTTCTTTTAAAGGAGTTAAATTATTACTATTATAGTTAAGTATAATAGCCATTATTGTCATGATAAACATATAACCTAAAAAAATTAGTATATCTTTACAAATTAATTTTAATTTTTCAAAAATTTTTTTCAATATGTCACATCCTTTTTAATAGTAATATATTTTTTGTTTCTTGTTTTATAATTATTTTTATTAGTGTACTCAAGTATTCCAAAATCAATTAAAGAATTTATAAATTGCGAAGATATATATTGCCTTGATTTTATATTTAAATACTCCCTTATTTCTTTGACACTTTTTGCTTTATTACAATACTCCAAAACTTTTATTTGAGTATTACTTAACAAAATTTGTTGTCCACTTAATAATTCTTCTTGATACTTAATACTATTTTTAAATACTATTTTAAAGCAATCTCGTTCTTCATAAAATTCTGGTTTAGGTAAATTATATTTTTCTATTTTTCTCATTATGGTTTTGATATCAGTATGTCTATTTTCTACTATAGAATGCTTTTTTTTGAGAATTTTTACTATAGTTGGATTTCTTACTTCCATAAATGTTGAGTCAAATATTTTATCAAGTTTATTTGGGCCATATAATGCACCAGGATTAATAATTTCCAATCTATCTTCACACATATTAACTGATATGTATCCACGTTCTGTATATGATGAATAATCTCTATGTATTAAAGCATCAATTGGATATTGTGTTATATCTGTTTTTTTACCATAGGAATCAATTATCACTTTTGTTTTCATATTTCTTCGTAAGAAATTAAGTGCTGCATCGAGCATTTTCTCAATGGATCCTTTGACTCTTTTATTATCTATAAATCTTTCTTTGTCTAAACCAGTATCGCCAATTTTTTTTTCAGAAACCGAAGTACATGCAACAAAAAATTGTGGATAAAAACACTGTGGGTATAAGCCAAAAAGCATTGTACCAGTAAGCGTTGGATATAACTTTTTTTGTTTCTCAACTGCAAGACCAGATAAAATCGATTTATTTTCAAAATCAAATGACATTATTTCTTGCCTTATAGAGGGCTGCATAGCATCAGTGCATAAATCTGCTAAATGTTTTTGTAAATTATTAACATCATAAACACCTTCGGTTTCAAAATTATTATTTTCACTTAAACCAAAAATTATAAAGCCTCCTGATTTATTAGAAAAGCTTGATATTGTATCATAGCATTTTTTAGGAAATGAAACATTAGCAGTTTTAATTTCAATTCTATCTGTTTTAGTTTTATATTTTCGTACATAATTTATTGCACTAATTACTTCTTCTTTCATCGCATCATCTCCTTTTATACAATAAAATATTATCATATTTTTTGTTTTCTTACTAGTTTTTATTGAAAAAAAAACTTGTTTATGATACTATTTTAATAGTAGGGATGGTGCTAAGCATTATGAGAAAGATAAAGAAAATTTTTGTTTTATTTGTAGTATTATTACTTGCAAAAAATGTTCATGCTGCATGTGATTATGAAACGCAGGCTAAGCTTAATACTGAGGCTGCAACTATAAAGGCAATTTACGAGGAAAAACTTGGAAAATTTGATTCATCAGTTAGATGTAATGATGGTGAAACTGAATGTCCTGGTTACAATTATTTTAAAATTTCCATATTAAATTTAAGTGAAAATTTTAAAGTAACGGTTAAAGGCGATAATTTTAATAAGACATTTACTTATTCTGATGCTGTTGATGGAATAGTAAGTTTCGATCTACAGGATATTATGAATATTCATACATTTACTTTTGATGTTTATCCTTCAGGTAGTACAAATTGTACTATAAAGAAAATTAGAACTTTTTACTTAACTACACCAAGATATAATAAGTATTATGATTACGGTTTTTGTGAGGATAATCCAGATTATTATCTTTGTGAAAAATATGTTACTTTTGAAGAAATAGAAATAACTGATTTTATGAGAACATTTAATAATTATATCGAAGAAAAAGAGAAAAAAGCAAAAAAAGAGGTTGAAGAAAAAACGTTTTTAGAAAATGTTAAAGAATTTATAAAGAATCATAAAGAAATATTTATTGGTGCAGGTTGCACAGTATTGGTTGTTGGGGGAGTAGTTGTTTTCCTTCAGAAAAAAAGAAGAAAGGATATAATATGAAAAAGATAATTAAATCATTATTTACATTTACAATATTATCTTTAATGGTAAATGTTTATGCATTTAATAAGGGTGATACATTTACTTTACAAAGTAATGGTGAATCAAAAAATCACTCATCAACTTATGAATTTGGATATAATTATTGGCCTTGGTATGTTACATCTGGAAGTAGTAGTTATGATGTATATTGTATGGATAGAGGTAAGGCTGCATCAAATGGACAAACATATTATGTTGAAAGATTATTACCAAATTTTTATGGAGATTATGCAATATTATATATATTAAATGATGAAGAATCAGATTATGAATTAAAACAATTAGCAATAAGAACAATGGTTTCAAAGGGAATGCTGAATTGGACTACAGTAACTAAAGATGGTTCTATAGTATCTTCCGAGGATTCCGTAGATGCAAGTTATTCAGCTGCTATAGCTGCAAAACTTAGTTGTATGAGTGAGGATTCTAGTTTTAGTTCTACATTAACTGAGTTTAAAACAGTTATGTATAAAAATGTTACTGAGAAGAATAAAAAAAATAATTCAGTAACGAAGAATACTGATTCAAAGGACTCTTCATCAAAAGAAAGTGATTCGCAGGAAGATGAAAAAAGTTTGGCGATAGCAGTTGGTAGCTCATCAAGTAGTTGCAGTGGTTGGGATAAAATTAAACAACTATTAATTGATTCAATGAATTATGCTATTGATAAATATAATGATAGTGATGAAGAGGAAACTAAAGTTGAAAAAGGTCCTGCTACAGAACAAGAAAAAGCTGATGGTGTAGTAAAGAAAATTGTTTCAGTTAAAGTCAATATACATAATATAAAAGATGTTGATTCAGATGAAGAATATTTTAAATATTTAGGATTTGAAGTTGAAAAAGAACATGAAGAAACTACGGTAACATTATTAGGTGCTTCAACTGAATTTTTAGAAACTGATGATGAAGATGTTTGGAAAGATAAAGAAATAAATGAAGATGAAGATTTGTCTAAGAAACTTGATGGTAGAAAAGGAACTATTTATGTAGAATTTTTAGTAGAACGTGAAATAAATGAAGAATCTGAGGAAGTTACTGACGATTATGAAGAAGATTGTAATGTAAAAATTAATTTCAAATATAAATATACCACTGAGGATGGTGGTGCAGTATTATATAATAAGTCATATGGTGGTAGTTATCAAAGGTTCTTTTTAGCATCAAAAGGTGATCCAATTGAGGATGCATATGAACTTGATACTGAACTATGTGATGAGACTACATGTGATCCACATTCAACACTTCCTCAAATTTGTGAAGATGGATTGGAACCTAATGAAGAAGGCAATGTTGAATATGAATTTAGGGAGGCTTATAATCCTGAAAGTGGTAAATATAACATAAAAAAATGTTTATTATCTAAAAATAGTGAAGATAAAGCTGGAAATAAGTACAAACTTGAAGATGGTGAATATGCTGAAATGGTTTTAGACAATGATTATTGCGAAGTAAAATGTAAAGAAGATTATATATTTGGAGTTCCATATAAGAAATCTGCAGAATCTGGAAGATATTTTCAAATTAGTGTTTCCTTAAAAGGTGAACAAGATTGTTATACAACAAAACTTGATTATAAAAAATATACTGAAGATATTGTAGATAAACAGATTGAAATTATTGAAACATATAATGAATGGCTTGAAAATTATGAAAATTATACATTTGAATTAGAGGATGGTGATCCAGTTACATGTAGTAATGGTACTTGTAGTAGTTCTTGTACAGGTAGTCCAACACACCCTGATAATCAATTAACTATTACACATAGTTATAATTTTTATTCAACTGAAAAGGTTGAAGAAGAAGATAAATTTACATTAACTGCAGAAACTGGTCAAACACGAACTAATGAACAATATGGTGTTTGGGGTGATAATGCATCATGTACTAAGAGTGGCGATTCTTGCATTTCAGATGCAAGTACTCAATGTGACTGGGAAGTAACTCCAGAAGATGATTATAAGCAAAAACAATCTGAATATGAAGCTGCAATTGCTGCTGCAAAAAGTAAGTTAAAACAACAACTTGAGGAATTACGACAGATTGTGGATAAATACAATTCATGTGCTGCAGATCATGACTATGCAATAAAACAGACTGATAAATCTATAGAGTATGGCGAAACTGCATACTGGGATTTAGTTTATAGATATAATCCAGATATTCAATATCATTATGAAGAACCTGAACCGGGTATTTCTACTACAAATTGGATAAGTACTGTACAAGGATTATCTTGTGAACATGGTATGAATTGTGATTATATGTATAGCGCTGATGCTTTAGTTAAGGCTGAAAAATGTGCAGATACAACTAATGGAAAAGTGGCTTGTAAGGAAACTGAAACTATTTTAGATATAGATGATGATACACATGTATCAACTTGGTATTGTGATGGTTCTATTGATATTGAATATGAACAGTGTGAAGGTAGTGAAACTTTGGAATATGATGAAGAATATCATTGGATGGTTCCAGATGAGGATCTTGAAACAGATGCCTCTACTGAAATTCATATTGGAACAAATATGAGTAATTCAATGCACTTAATTACCAAAGTTGATTATGTTCATAAAATTGCATCTTCTGAAGGAACATATAATACTGAAAGAGTTTATTATAATGGACATGATGATGGCGATATTAAAATTGAGGGAACAGCAGAACATGAAATAGAAAATTATGATATTGTTGATGGACTTCCAGTTGGAATTAATACACCTACAGGAACATATTATTATAAATTAATACTTAATAATTTTGGTACATTTTATTCTGATGTTACTACAAATGGAAGAATATATAGTACTTTAGAAAATAGTTTAGCATCTGAACTTAGAGAAGCTACTTCCGTTATAAATGGTGGAACTGAAGATAGTAAATCTGAATATTCAATTGATATAAATGAATATGCATGTATATATGATGTTAACCAAACTACTTGTACAGATCCAAATGGAACAAAACATTATAAAACAGAATGCGAGGAAGGTGAAGACTGGGATACTTGTCAAGAAAGAATATGTAACTCTAATAGTGGTGGTTACTATTGTGTAAAAGAAGCTCAAGGATATTATGTTTGCACTACAACATATTATGATTCTAGTACTTGCGAGTCAACAATTTATTCTAGAGAGGAAGCTCTTCAAAAAGTTGGTTGTAAATCTGGTGAGGATTGTGAAAACAATTATAATTGTTGTCCAAATTGTGTTGTTGAATGTATTGGTCAGTGTACCATTACTCCAGATAGTGGTACTAATGGTGGTAGTAAACCAAACTATGATTTTAGAACTGTAAGTACTGGTAATTTATTCCCTAATGAACGTGTAATTGGTTATAACTGGGAAAGTGATGCAGAAGTATATAATAATTCTTTAGTAGCTAGAAAGGCACAAGATACTATAGATGAAATAACAGCAAGAGCAAATAATACTTCTTCTGAAGAAGATACATCATCAACTACCACATCAAAGGTTGAAGATTATACATTAAAAGTTGTAATGGATAAAAATATGATTGCTAAAATAAGAGATTATAATAAATCTCAAGAATCATATAATAATGATACAATGACTTGTTATGATTATGAACTTGATAGAAATGAAGAAAATTGTAAAAAAAGTGGTTATACATGGAAAAAAGATAATGATTCTGGTAAATGTGTAATGGCTAATATATTCTGTTATTCTTCGTTTATTGATTCCTTAGTTAGTGGTGATTTTGGTGGTGAAGTTGATATTAATAATATAGAAGGACGTACTAAAGCAAAAGAACAATTTAGTAAACCTTATGTAGCATCTGGTGTTAGCAATAGTGATAGTTTAATTGTAACAAATGATTATTGGACTATATATACATTTAATACATTAGATGTAAGTAAAGATGGAATTCCAGATGTTGGACCATCTTGGAAGTAAGGAGGCGTAAACAATGAAAGAATCTTATTGGGGATATTGGTTAATGGTTTTTGGAGTATTCATAATTGTTATACTTCTTCTTATCCAAAGCTTTACTTCAACTAATACTCAAGATTATTATTTAATTAAAGAAATTTCAGAAGCTGCAATGGTAGATGCGATTGATTATGGATATTATCGTACTTATGGTGAACTTAAAATGAATAAAGAAAAGTTCTATGAAGTATTTTTGAGAAGATTTGCTGAAGAAGCATCACTTTCAACATCTTATACTATAGAGTTTTCTGAAGTTTATGAGGCACCACCTAAAATAAGTGTTAAAGTATCAAGTAAATCTGGAGCATTTAATATTTCAGGAGATTCTACTACATTTGATATTGTAAATAAGGTAGATGCTATACTTGAATCAAAAGTTGATCAGTAAAAAAAGTGACTATATGTCACTTTTTTTGATATATTTACATAATTTTTTATAAATGTTATAATTTTTTTGAAAAGGAAAAGGTTTTATGAAAAAATTGATTACATATATAGTATGTTTAATATTAATAATATTATCTATTTATATAGGCTTTACTTATTTTAATGTGGATAAATATGATGAGTATTATATTACTAATGATGTTCCTATTTTAAAACATGTATATAATGAGCAAATAACCTCTTTAAAAGAAAAGTATGAAAATGATGATGTAGTGGGAACTATTGCTATTGAAAATACTGATTTTAATACTGTTATTATGCAAGGAAGTGATAATTCATATTATTTAAATCATTTACCTGATAAAACTTATAATATAAATGGTTCTATATTTTTAGACTATAGAGTAGATATTGATGAAAGTGATAAATTACTTGTATTTGGACATAGTTCACCAAATTATTTTTTACCAATAATGATAATTGAAAATTACCAAGATGAAGAATATTATAAAGAGCATAAATATATTTATTTATCCTCAGTTAAAGAAGAAAAAAAATATGAAATATTTTCTGCTTTTGTTGAAACTTCTGATTGGTCATATATGAATATTAATTTCGAAAACGAGGATGATTATTTTAATCATTTACAAAAATTAAAAGAAAAATCTTTTTATGATACAGGTGTAGAAATAAATAAAAATGATAAAATTCTTATTATGCAAACTTGTTCAAATATGGAAAAATACCGTAAATATTCAAAAAAATATATGCTTGTTATAGCAAAAAAAGTAAATAACTAAATTTCCAAAATTTGGTTATTTTTTTGTATAAATTTATTAACCTTTTTCTATAATATTAGTATGACAAAATTGTTGACATACGTATTAAGGTATGGTAGTATAGGGAACTATCAGGAGGTTTTTGGTTTATGAAGAAACTAAAATATTTTTTTGCTAGTGCAATTGTTCTTGTTGCATTGGCTATTTCAACTATTGTTTTTGCAGAATATAAAGAACAGAAAGGAGATTTAAGAGCTAATAATCAAATTAGTAACAAAAATGTTTCTATAACTATTGGTAATGAAACATTATCAGATAATGGTTCAGTGAAGGTTGTTAAAACTGTTAGCAAAACTGATACTGAAGGTATTTACAATATTAAATTTGATATTTCCGCTAAAGAAAAAGAAAATAAAAGTACTACACCAATTTATGCGGCACTTGTATTTGATAATTCTGGTAGTATGATTTGTGATTCTTCATTAAATTCTTATGCTTATTCAAAATCTGATGCAGAACAAATGACTGAAGATTATAATTGGAGATATAGTAAAAATGAAAATATAAATTATTATTTTGAAGAATATAAATCAGCTTTAGGAGATAATACATCTATTTATTGTACAAAATACTATGAAAAAACCACTGATAATGGAAGAAATGAAAGAAAAACAGAACTAGTTCAAATAACTGGTGATGTTGTTTTAAAGAATAAATGGGAAAGTGCTGTAAGTGGTGCTAAGGCTTTTACTGAAGAAATACTAAGTATTGATTCATCTAAAATTAGTTATGTTCCATTTGCTACTTCAGCATCTACTGCATCTACGTGGTATGCTAAGGGTGATACTATACCTTCATCAGTATATAGCCATCCAGTTGGAGCAACTAATTTGTCTGGTGCAATAAATGAGGCTTATTCTAAATTAAGTGAAAGTACTATTCCAACAGATGCTAAAAAAATTATAATAGTTTTATCTGATGGAGAACCAACTCAACCTGGACGTAATCCAATTGAAAGTGCAAAAAGAGCTGCAACAACAGCAAAAAATGCAGGAATTAAAATTTATACAATTGGTTATGCTGTTGAAAAAGATAGTACTGCTGCAACAGTATTAAGTGCTATTTCATCAAATAGTACATTAGATACTAATAGTTATAGTTTCTTAGCTGGTCAAGATCAAGTTACTGATATTTTCAAAAAACTTGCTACAGCTATTAAATATGATTATGCAAAAAATGCAACATTAACAGATACTATTGGAGGAAGTTTTAAATTTACTAGCTCTGATTATAATGTAAATGTTAATGGTCAAGAAGTAAATTTTACAATTGATAAGTTAACTACAACATCACAATCATTTTCATTTAATATTAAAATTGATGATGAAAATATTACTGAAGATGGTTGGCTACCAACTAATGATGGATTTAAATTAACATATACTGATGTTGATGGTAAATCTCAAACTCTTAGTACAAATAATAATCCAGAAGTATATTGGATTGCAACAAGATATGATTATAGTATTGAATATTATTATGATAATATAAAAGATGCAAATTTAACTGAAACAGGTAAAGATGTTAAAGGTAAAGAAATCACTGTAAGTGATGAAAAAATTAAAAGTAATACAAAAGAGGGTTATTCACTAGTAAGTACTAATCCAACAAATGGAAAAATTACTATTTCTTCAGATAAAGATAAGAATGTAATTAAAGTATATTATGAAAAAAATTCTTATGATTATGAAGTTCATTATTACTATAATGGCATTGAAGATAAAACTTTAGTTGAAACAAAATCTGCTAAGTATGAAGAAAAAATAACTAAATATACTGATAAAGTAAAAACAGGTTATAAATTTAGTAAAACAGAAAATTTACCACTTACAATTGGCATTGATGAAACTAAAAATATAATTAATGTTTATTACATTACAGATGAAAGTCAAACTAAAACACTATCATATACAGTAGAGTATTATAAAGATAATGTTTTAGAAGAAACAAGCCTACCATTCGAAGAAACCAAACAAGTTTTAGAGGATGATACACTAACTGTATTAAAAGATAAAATTAATACAAAAGATAAATATACTGGTTATAAGTTTGTAAAAACTAATCCAGAAGTTATACCAGATAAAATTGAAAATAAAGGTGTAATTAAAGTATATTATGAGAAAGATAGTTTTGGTTATACAGTTGAATATTATTATGATGGTAAAATAGATAGTTCTAAAACAGAAACTGGTAAGGCTTTATATGAAGAAGAAATAACAAAATATACTGATAAAAATATTACTGGTTATGTATTTAGTGAAGTAGAAAATTTACCACTTATAATAAGTGAAAATGCTGAAAATAACGTAATTAAAGTATATTATGAAAAAGGTACTTATAAATATACAGTAAATTATTATTATAATAATGTAATTGATGAAGATAAGACTGATACTTTTGAAGCAAAATATAATGATGTTATAACTACATATGAACAAAAAATTAAAACTGGATATGTATTAGATAAAGTAACAGGATTAGAACTTACAATAAGTGATAAAGATGAAGAAAATGTTATCAATGTATATTATAAGAAAGCAAAATATTCTTATGTAGTTGAATATTATTATGATGATATACTTGATAAAACTAAAACTGATACTTTTGAAGAAACTTATAATGAAGTAATTGATAAATATGAAGATAAAGTTATCGATGGTTATATACTTGATAAAGTCGAAGGTACTCCACTTACAATAAGTGAAAATGCTGAAGATAATGTAATTAAAGTATATTATAAAAAGGGTAGTTATACTTATGAAATTAGATATTATTTTAATAGAATTTTAGATGAATCTCTAACTGAAAAAGGAACTAAACTATATGGTGATACAATTACTTCTTATACAGATAAAATCAAAGAAGATTATGTTTTAGAAACAGTAGAAAATTTACCACTTGAAATAAGTAGTGATGAAACTAAAAATATAATTAATGTATACTATAAAATTGATGGACAAGGTGTTATCGAAGAAATAGTAGAGCCACCTCATACTTCAGTAAATAATAGCATTTATGCACTAGTTATTTTAGTTAATGCATTAGGATTAAGTGTTATTCTTAAGAAAAGAGAAAATTAATTAAAAATGTCATAGAAATATGGCGTTTTTTAATTATCTTTTTGAACGTATTTAATAAGTTTTGCGTGAACAACCATTTTTTCATTATCATTATAGCATGTAGATAATGTAAGTATTTTATTTTCATTTGTAACTTGCACATTAAAATTATAACTAGATCTACCCTTTATTAAACTTATAAAGTTTTCAAATTCATTATCAGTAAATGAGGTTTGTAAATAATCACTAGTCGTTGCAATTTTATATATGCTAAAAATTTGCCAAATAGAATTTTCCTTTTCTGTTGATATTTTTATAATGTAATTGTCTTTATTACTTTGCCATGAGGATTTTAACGTATTTTTTAATGAACCAAACATAGTTCCATTAACCCTTCCGTGACCATAAATAATTGTATTTTTATCATTAAGTTCATTATTACGATAATCTAAAAATATCCAACCAGCATTATTATATGTTTTATCAAATGACCTATTTAAATAATACTTATTGTCACTAGTTTGTACAAATGGATAATTAATATTAGTTCCCATAACTTTAATAAATCCAACTGTATCAGAATTAAATTTTTTAAGCTTATTAATATCAACATCAATAAATGATAAATTTATATAATCAAAATATATATCTTTTTCATTATTATTTATTATAACTTCATTATCATAACTTTTTTCAGTAATTTCATATGTTTCTGATACTTTTTTTATAATATCATTTGTATTTTTATTATCAAAAAACCATATAATTACATTTATTATTGAAAATAAAAAGATTATTAACATTATTAAGAAGAATATTAATAAACATAAATTTTTAATATTTAATTTTTTTCTTTTCTTTATAACAACATTTTCCATATGATTTAAGTATAGCATAAAATTTATATTTTTAAAGATATAATATAGGTTAATAAATAATTTTTAGCTTACTTTGCATATCATTTTTTATAAAAATTTGTTATACTATTGTTAGTGTATAAGTGCTACTTAAAAAGTGTATTTATAATTTAATGGAGGTAGTTATGAAAAAATATAATTTATTTTCTGAAGTAAAAATAAGTAATATAATATTAATAATATTAGGAATTGGACTTTGCATTGTATCAGGTTTTATAGAAAAAGAACTTCAATATACATATTTAATTTTAACAATTTTCTTATTAATTATCTTTATTAGAGATTTAAAAAAATATTTAAATTTAAAAAATAATGGCAAATTAATTAAAGATGCTAATTATAAAATTGTATATCAAAATGGTAAAGACTATTTAAAAGTGTTTTATAAAGATAATAATATGTATTATGAAATAGTGGGAAAACTTACCTTTAAAAGTAATAGAAAAACTGGTAAAACCGATATATTAATAAATAAAAAAAATCCAAATGAATTTTATGCATTTGGACCTATAAAATAAAAAATACCTTATTATTAGTAAAAGTTAGCTAGAAATATTTTTTTTAACTATTTTTAATATAGTTAATATACATTTAAATTGCCTTTTTTAGTGATTTATTTTATAATTTAGTTGGTGATGGAAAATGCTTGTATCAAATTGGCAAGATTATAAAATTATTAAAGCTAGTAATGGTCAAAAATTAGAAAAGTGGAATAACTACAAATTATTAAGACCAGATCCTATTATAATGTGGAATTTAGGTAAAATATTAGAAAATGAATGTGATGCAGTTTATTATAGGTCTAGTGCTGGTGGCGGTTATTGGAAAAATATTAAAAATGTACCTGCTTATTGGCAAATTAAATATAATAATTTAGTTTTTAATATTAAACAAATGGGTTTTAAACATACAGGACTTTTTCCCGAGCAGGCAGTTAATTGGGATAGAATGATTAAATCAATTAAGGAAAGTGGTAGAAAAGATGTTAAAGTTTTAAATCTTTTTGCATATACTGGTGGTGCCACAGTAGCTTGTTTATCCGCAGGTGCAAGTGTAGTTCATGTGGACTCTTCAAAAGGGATAAATGATTGGGCAAAAGAAAATGTTAAATCATCTGGTTATGAAGATGGGCAGGTACGATTTTTAGTTGATGATGTAAAAAAATTTGTTCAAAGAGAAATTCGAAGGGGTAATAAATATGATGCTATTATAATGGATCCACCTAGTTATGGAAGGGGAAGTAATAATGAAGTTTGGTCAATTGAAAAGGATTTAGATGAATTAATTAAAAATTGTAAAGAAATACTTGCTGATAATTTTTTATTTGTTTGTGTTAATACATATACTGCAAATTTATCATTATTAACTTTAGAAAATATTTTAAAAGCCCATTTTAATTGTAATATTAAAGTAGATGAGATTGCACTTCCTATTGAAAATACTAATTTGTACTTACCTTGTGGAATAACTGGTTGGATCACAAATGAATAAATTAAATGTTTTATATGAGGATAATCATATTATTGTAGTTTTTAAACCAGCCGGAATTTTATCTCAAAAAGATAAATCAGGTGATGATGATATGTTAACTATAATTAAATCATTTTTAAAAGAAAAATATAAAAAAAGTGGAAATGTTTATTTAGGACTTGTACATAGACTTGATAGACCAGTAAGTGGAATAATGGTATTTGCTAAGACCTCAAAGGCGGCATCTAGACTTTCTGAACAAATAAGAAATAATAAAATTCATAAAAAATATAGAGCTATTGTTCATGGATATTTAGATAATAAGGAAGGTACTTTAGTAAATAGAATAGAAAAACTTGATAATAAAAAGGTATTATTAGATACTCCAACTGGGAAAGAAGCAATTTTAAATTATAAAGTTATAAAAGAAAAAAATAATCTTTCTTTAGTAGACATTGATTTAATTACTGGTAGGTATCATCAAATTAGACTTCAGTTTGCAAATATTAATCATCCATTATATGGAGATTATTTATACAATAAAAGTGATAATGGTAAACTTGCATTAGTTTCCTATAGTTTATCTTTTACTCATCCAGTTACAAAAGAAAATATGATTTTTACTTTAAATGATATAGAAGATTACATAAAATTGTAATTTTTTTTGTAGACTTATGGTTTCTTTTGTGTAAAAATTCTTTTTTAGAGGTATAATTGTAGTTGTTATGAAAGAAATTGATAATGAAATAGTTGGAAAATTTATTGAAAATTTAAGAAAAGAAAAGGGCATGACACAGCAAGAACTAGCTAATACACTATCAGTTACGAATCAGGCTGTATCAAAATGGGAAATGGGTAAAAATTTACCAGATATTGCAACTCAAAGACTTATTTGTAGTACATTTAGTATTACTATGGAAGAACTTCATGCTGGTGCAAGAGATATTAAACGAAGAAATAAATCAAAACAAATTAGAAAGGAGAACAAAATTTTTTCAATAGCTCTTGTTTGTATAATACCAGTTATGGTATTTTTTGTAGCTTATTTTATAATTAACTTTAGAGCATTGAAAATTTATTATTCAAATAGCCAAATTATAAATGAAGAAAATAGTGTAAGAGCAAATCTTATTATATTGAAATTACCTAGAAAACTAATCATTTTTATTAATAATATTTATCCATATAATTATGAAGTTAAGGAATCAGATTTATTAGATTTAAGGCTTTATTCAGGTAATAATCTATTATTTAAATCTAGTATGATTAAAAATGATGTTGTTGAGGTAAATACAATTCAAGATATAGATAGAAAGAATGTAAAAATAGTTTTGAAAGTTGATAGTGCTGATGGTTCATCTCAAGTATTTGAAAGAAAAATGAAGTTAATTAAGTATCAAAAAAAAGATAATAATGAAGATAGTTATGAAAATAATTCATTAAAACTTTTATCAAATGATGAAATAGTTAATAAATTAGTTAAAGCTGGTTATAAACATACTGAAGATAATATTTATGAAAAAGAAATTAATGATAAAAAGGCAGTTTTAAATATAAAATATGATTTAAAACGAAAATATATTAATATTATATATACTCATAATGAGTACACAGAAAAAATATCAGTTGATTATAAATTAGAAACGTTTCAAGCAGTAGTTTTTAATAAAAATGATATTGATAATATATCTGAAAAATATATTTTTAATTTAAATAATGAAAAAAATAATTGTGTAATTGGACAATGTACAACCCTTAAAAATACAAGGAAACTTGTAGAAAAATATATGTTCCAACTTCAGGTTGAGTAAAGTTCAACTTACAATATCTTGCTTTTTATGACATTTTCGGGTTATGATAATCTCGAAAGGAGGTAAAGAAATAAAAAAGAGATTGAAAATTGCTGCATTTTTAGTAACAGTGTTTATGCCTATTGGTTTTGTTAAAGCTCAAAATATTTCAGATAATTTAACTAGCAATTATATTTTAAATCAAAATGGTGTGAGAATAAGTATGAGTGATTATAATGTTTTATCATATATTTATAGTGATGCATATATTCAAACAATGACAAGTAGTGATTATGCAGCATTTACGGCAAAAAATATCAATATTAACAACTTAGTAAAATCAGTTAAATATTATAGAACAACAATTAATCATTTAACTAATGAAGAAACAAATGTTGAAGTAACTAGTACTGAATTTAATAATGCTGGTAGTGCATTATCTGTTCAAAAAACTGAAAGTAATTATGTTGAAACTCAGTATAAAAAACTTTCATTAACATTATCATCTCATGGCGATGGTTATGGAGATGTATTTGTTGGCTTAACATGGAATATGATACCTAGTACAAGATCATTTGATGTACTTGCTGTAAGATATGTTGGTATGAGTGATATTGATGGTACTCAATCTGGAAGACAGATTTGGGGAACTAATGGAAACTATACTTATGTAAATTATGCTTGGAATGGAACCAATATTAATAGACAAGATAATGGTTTTGGAATATCAATGAATCTTACTAATGATAGTACTATTAATTATCTTGAAAATTATATGGAATCTTGTGTTAGATTTTCTGGAACATTTCAATGGTCTGGAGCAAGTTATCAACATGCCACAACAACGACTACATTAGCTCAATCAAAAAGTTATACATTAGCTGAAGATGGAAAAAATGGTGTAATATTATTTACTGGTAATATAGGTTCAAGATATGATAATATGCCTGGTGTATATGCAGAATTACAATCAAATAGTTAAAAAAAGTATAAAATTATATAATTATACTTTTTATATTCTACTTAGTAAACGATTGAGCATGCTTAATGATTATTTATAATCTTAAAATATTATTTTATTAGTAAATACAAAATTTTAAATAATAAAAAATAAAATTCAAAGAAGAAAGAAGGTAGTACAACAAATCACGCAACACAAAAATATTATTTGATTATTTTGTAATTTATTATAGATATTATTAAAAAGAGAAATTTTTAAAACCCAGAAAAATTATTTAAAACATTAAATTATAATAAGAATTATATTACTATATAAAAAAGTTATAATTAAAACTCTACACGACTTAATTAATTTTAAGGAAGTGGATACTCAGCGGCAACAACTGTTGAGTATTTTTTTATGAATAATTATTACTACCTAAGTATTTTTATTATTTTTATGTGAAATTTAGTTACTACTCAGCCTTTAATGGCAAAAAAATAACACAGAATTAATAAAAAGAG
>CAYSFJ010000017.1:0-19319 GCA_964430785.1 uncultured Mycoplasma sp.
AAACTTGTACGATTTTACGATGGTGTTGATGGACTTAAAACTGGATTTACACAAAATGCTGGTTATTGTTTAACCGCTACTGGTAAGAAAAATAATTTAAGACTTATAAGTGTTGTAATGGGTGAAGAAACAATTGAAAAAAGAAGTAGTGATACGGTAAAACTATTAAATTATGGTTTTAATACATATAAAGTAAATTTAATTAAAAGTAAAAGTGAAATTCTTGGTAATGTAAATGTTCAAAATGGTAAAAAAGAAAAAGTTAATGTTGTACTTGTAAATGACTTAATAGAACTTTTAAATGTAAGTGATAAACCTAGTAATTACAAATTTGAAATTTTGGTGGATAAAATAATAGCTCCAGTAAAAAAAGGAGATATAATAGGTAAAGTAAAAGTACTTGATGATAAAAACAATTTAATATCACAAGTAGATATTACCGTAAATGAAAATATTTTAAAAGCAAATATATGGGATTTATTCAAAAGAAATTTAAAATATAACTTAGTTTGGAGTTAATTTAATTAAAAGATCCTGAAAAATAAATCAGATTCTTTTTTATAACTCATTTACAATTTTATAAATATATTTCTTTATTTCATCAACTGACATATTTAGTGCAATAGCTAATTCATTATATAAATATTTTTCAGCAAGATTAAAATATTTATCGTCCTTATCGCTTATTTTCTTTTTATTGTTAATTCTATTTTCATTTCTTAAATAAGTTGTTTTAATAATTGTGATGAGATATGTAAGATTATCTTCGTTTAATAATTCCTTATACTTTGTTTCTATATTTTTTTCATTAATTTCAGTTATTGGTTTTATATTATGAATATTTTTTATTAAATTCATTGCTTCATCACTTGAAATAACATTTCTTAAAATATCATTATTTACTGGAATGTTAATTATTAATGATTCATCATCTATTGGACAAAGAACATAAATATCTTTTTCCATTAAGTCATTTTTCTTTATATCTTTAATTATACATACATTATGTCTATATACAACATAATCATTTTTATTATACATAAAGCCCTCCTTTACATAAATATTTTACCAAAATAAAAAATTTTTCGTAAGTTTTTTTAAATTAAAAATACAAAATATATTATCATTGTTATTGAAAATATGGCTTGAAATTGCTTGAAATATATGATATAAATATAAATGATAGGAGGTAAGCAAAATGGAAAGGAATAGAACAGGACAAGTTATTGCTATTGTAGCTTTAATTGTTGGAGTTGTTGGCTTATCTGTAGGTTTTGCCGCTTTTTCTAATACATTAACAATTAAATCTAGTGCAACAGTTACTCCAGATAGTAGCATTTTTAATGTTGACTTTTCTGATGTTTCAACAAAAGTTCTTGCTGATCCTGTAACACCGGTAGTTACACCTAATACATTAGTTGCTACTGAAGCAGCCATTGATAATACGGGTAGTCCTACAATTAGTAATATAAGTGCTACTTTTACAGAACCAGGTCAAAAAGCAGTATATACATTCTATGCTTATAATGCTGGTGAACTTGATGCTTATTTAAAGAGTATTGCATTTGCAAATGCTACAGGTGGTTCAACTACTAAAGTTTGTACTGCCGCTACAGGTACTACTGATTCTTTAGTACAAGAAGCTTGTAATGGTATTACATTAAGTGTTCAAGTTGGTTCACAGGCCGCAACTACAGGTAGTGTTTCAAGCATTACTGGTCACAAGTTAGAAAAGGCTAAAGCAGATACTGTAGTTGTTACTTTGGAATATGCTGAAAATTCTGCAAGTGCTGATGGCGATTTTACAGTAGCTTTTGGTGATGTAACTTTAAATTATAGTTCAGTTGATTAATTAGGATGGTGATAAATGTGAAGAAAAGTTATATCAGATTAATTTGTTTTATTTCTTTCTTCGGTTTATTATTTATCTGTAATAGTTTTATCTATAGATTTCTTAGTCAAATAACATTAGATATTTTATTAGCGTTTATGTTAATGGTAGCTTATATGTTATTTGGCTTTGAAAAAGATAGACATAGATATATGAGAGAAGTTATACTTGAAATATTAATAGTATTAATATCTTTTTTTCTCGTATATTATTTGCTTGGAATTATAATAGGATTTGCAAAAGTTGGTAATTATTATACTATAAATTCTATGATTAATATTATTTTTCCAATTATATTTTGTATTTTACTTGGGGAAATATTACGTTATCAGTTAATGATTAAGTCAAGTGAATCTAAATATTTAATGTACTTAGTTTGTATATTATTTATATTAATTGATTGTACAATTGCATTTTCTACACATAATCTTGATAATCGAAAAGAGGTATTTTTGCTTATTGCAAAAATAGTATTACCTAGTATTTCTAAAAATGTATTATGTAGTTTTTTGTGCCTTAATTTTGGCTTTAAAACATCAATTATATATAGGTTAATTATGGAACTTTATTCATATTTGATTTATATTATTCCTGATCCGAATAATTATCTTTATTCAATAATATTTTTATTATTACCTCTATATATATTGTTTCACTTAATTAGGTGGCTTAATAAAGATAAGGTTAATAATGTTGTTGAGACTAGGGAAGGTAATCGTAGGTATAGATTTTTATCATTTATACCACTAGGGTTAGTCACATTTATATTGGTATATTTTATTTCTGGGTATTTTAGATTTTACGCAGTTGCTATTGCAAGTGGTTCAATGGAACCAAATATATCAAAAGGTGATGTAGTGATTGTTGATAAGAATGAGAAAAATTTACAAGTTGGTGAAGTACTAGCTTATTATTATGATAATAAAGTTGTAGTGCATAGAATTTATAAAATAATAGATGCTGATGATGAGTATTATATATATACTAAAGGCGATGCAAATGATAATTATGATAATTATAAAATTGATAGATCTATGGTTATAGGCATTGTAAAATTTAATGTGCCTTTAATAGGATATCCAACAGTTTTATTAAATGAATATTGGTAAGGAGGAAAATTAGTGGCAACACAAAAAAAACGTGGCAAAAAAGTGTTAAAAAATAAAAAGAAAAAACTTAGATTAAAACGTTTTCATATTTCTTTTGGCAATAGATTACTTTTTTATTCTATTATGTTTTTTGGTACGTTTTTTTTAGGCTTCTATTTTATTGGAAGTTCCTTAAATTATGTACATGAAGAAAAAGTATTTTTTAAAGAAACAGGTAACACTGATTATACAATTTGTTTAAATAAAAATGATACTTTCGAAGAGGAATGTTTGGAAAAAAATAGTAGTTATAATTATGTTGCTAGTTTAATTAATGATATTACAGTTAAATTTAATTATAGTTTTGGTGGTAATAAGGTATTTATTGAAAAACCTTTGAAATATAAAATTGTTGGTAAATTAGTTATTAAGAATAAAGAGAATTCTTATATATATTCTGAAAAAGAATATGTTTTGAAAAGTGAAACAGATGATAATGTTTTATTAACAGGACTTTATTATAATATTGATGATTCTGTTAAAATAGATTATAGCTATTATAATAATATTGCTAATCAATTTAAATCTGATTATGGAGTAGATATTGATAGTTATTTAGATGTATCATTTATTACATATAATGAAGTTGATTCTAAATATGGTGTAGCTAATACAAGTAATTTTGGTGTAAAGATTCCACTTACATTAAAATCAATTAAAATTGATACAACTAGTCTTAATAATGAATCAGAACAAAATATAATAAATGAATATTTAAATGTTAAAGATTGGATAACATTGATATGTGGTAGTTTATTATTTACTTTCTCAATATATTATTTTCTTCAGTTTATCATTTTACTTTCAAAATTGTGTACAAAGAAAAATATTTATGATAAGACATTAAATAAATATATGAAAGAATATGATCGACTTATTGTAGAAACTAAGTCTTTACCTGTATTTTCAGATTATAATATGCTTAAAATTAATAGTTTTGAAGAATTATTAGATGTAAGAGATAATCTAAGATTGCCTATTATGTATTTTAATGTAATATCACATCAAAAAGCATACTTTTATATATTACATGAAAATAATTTATATGTGTATACTTTTAAAGAGGTGGATTTAGTCAATGAAGAAAAGAATAATTAATAATATTAATAATAAATCTAAAAGAAGAAATATGGTTTTATGTTTTCTTCTTTCTTTTGTTGTTATTTGTTTAAGTGTTGGTTTTTCTTCTTTTCAAAATAATTTGTCAATTGATGGTGTTATTGCTAATGTTAGGATTGATAAAGATGTACGTATAATGGGTGTTTCTGTTGGTAGTGTGAGTGATGCAGTTAGTAGTTATGAAAACTATAATATTAGTAACTTTGAGGGTAGTGCTATATTAAATTTCTCAGATTCATATGTTATATATGATGTTAATGTATATAATTTAGGTAATGTTGATGTTGCTATTAGCACTCTGAATATTGATAATGAGAATTTAAAAGTAGAATTTGTTGATTACAATTTAGGTGATAAAATATGTAATGATGATAAGTGTAATTTAGGTGTTAATAAAGTTATTAAAGTAAAAGTATCGTATGCTGATGGTAAATATGATTCTAGTAATTTAAATCAAGAATTTGTTGTTAATTTTACTTTTGGTGTTGTTTTCAGTGCTACTTATGTTGGATTTGACGATACAACTGGATTTAATACAACTGCAATTGAAGGCACCAAATTTGTAAGTTCATTTACGTATGATTCTACAAAAAATTTATCTGTTACTATGAATGGAAAAAGTATTGTTAGTGGAAGTGGTTATACATATACTGATGGTACATTTACAATTGATAATGTTACTGGGGATATTGTTATAACTCTTAGTGATATGACTGTTATGAAAAGTAAAATTGTTGCTATAGCAACTAATGATGGTACTGAGGAAGATTTGACTTTGTATGATTTGGATACAATGACCACGGATGATAAAACATCTACATTTAGTAATGCCGCAACAAGTAGTGAGGTAATTAGAGTTAAAGGTATAACTGGAACTAATAATGTCCTTCTTTATAGGGGAGCTGCAACTAATAATTATGTAAGTTTTGCAGGTAATATATGGAGAATTATGCAAGTTGATGAAGATGGTAATTTAAGACTTATTCTAAATAATTCTATTGGTTCTAGTCAATATAATACTACATCTTCGATATCAAGTGAACAAGAATCTGAAACTATTTTAGGATATGCAAATAGTAGTGTTAAGACTACTTTAGATTCTTGGTATACATCAAATTTAACTGATTATAGTGAATATATTATTACTAGTAAATTTTGTAATGATTTTACATATGAAGAAAAAACAAGTTCTGGTGCATCAAATTCTGTTTACTATTATCAATCTTATTTGAATGTTGGTTCTGATGCTGCTTTGTATTCTCCTTCACTTGTTTGTCCTTCTAGCTCTATTTTTACTAGTAATATTGGTTTAATAAGTGCAGAAGAGGTTGTTCTTGCCGGTTCTGCATATAGGGCAACTAATACAAGTTATTATTTATATAATTCTTCTGCTTGGTGGACTTTATCTCCAGCTTATTATGATTCTACTCAAGCTAATGGTGGAGTATTCTTTGTTGATACTACTGGTGGTGTGACTGACTGGAGTAGAAGTTTACTAACTGCATCTTATGCACTTAGACCTGTTATAACAATTGATGGTAATTTAGAATTAACTGGAGATGGAACATTATCTAATCCATATAAAATTGATAGTGATGAAGTCACAACAACTATAACAAAAGTTGATATAAATGATTTAACAACATTAAGTACTGGTAAGTACTATATTACTAATACTGGAGGAAATTATAATGTTGATGGCCTTGTATCCTCAATTGTAAGTGGTACTGGACTTGTTGGTACAAATACAGCAACATTCTCTGATGATAAGGAAACAATTCTTAGTACATCTGGAACATTATTTAGTTTTATAAATGGACAGGAAACTACTGATGGCTATTTATATCAAGTGGTTACCGATGATAGTAAATATTTAACAATTGGGGCTACTGATTATACTGTTACTTTAAGTGATACTCCTGTATATTTGAAAGTAAGTTTAGTTACAGATTCAAGTTATACTGGTAGAATTATTATTTCAGATGAAACTGGAGCAATGTATTTAAACTTTTATGGAGCTAATAATACAAGTGATGATAAATTTGCTGGATGGAATGAACTTGATAAAAATGATTATATGGCATTATATACTGCAGTAACATCCTAATAATTAATAAATGAGGTAAATAGTATGAAAAATAAAAAATTAATTAATAGTTTTAAATATGCCTTTTCAGGTATTAAAAGTGCTTTCTTATCTGAAAGAAATATGAAAATTCATGTGTCCATAGCACTTCTTGTAATATTATTTGGTTTCCTTTTAAAAATTGAAACATGGGAATGGATAGTATGTATAGGTTATTTTGCTTTGGTTATTGGAGGAGAATGTTTTAATACTGCAATTGAAATAGTGGTTAATTTGGCTATGCCAGAAATTAATAAAGATGCTAAACGTTCAAAAGATATTTCAGCTGGTGGTGTTTTAAGTTTTGCCATTGGTTCTGCGATAGTAGGTCTTATAATATTTGTACCAAAAATAATTGCTTTATTTAAATAAAATTAAACACAAAAAAAGAGTTATCTAAACATAGATTCTCTTTTTCTTTGCCTTTCAAGTTGTTTTTCTTTTTTTAAAATAAATGGAAAATTAAAATATATTTCTCTATCATTTTCATTTGCATCTGTTAAAACTACATTTAATTTTGAAGTTACTTTAATAATTTTACCATTTTCTAAATTTTTAATTTGTTTAGTTTTTGAATCATAATAATAATGCCAATTAAGTTCTTTATAAGGAATAATACCTTCGATTAAATTATCTGTTTTAACTTTAATAACATGTTCATTAATATCTGTTACATATACATTAAATTGTTGATTTATAAAGCCTTGCATGTACCAAATATTACCTAATTTAGTAGATTGTGTTTCTGCTCTAACTTCATCTCTTTCTTTTAATGATGCTTGTATTGCGGCACTTTGCACTAATGATTCTAGTTTTTGAATTTCTTCCTCGTTTGGATAATTATTTTCATAATAATCAATCAATGTATGTACTGTTAGATCACAAAGTCTTCGAATTGGCGATGTAAAATGGGTATAACAATACTCCGCTAAACCAAAATGACTTTTATTATTAATATCATATCCTGCTTTTTGCATTGCTCTTAAAATATAAGTTGATAGTATTGGAAATTCTTTTTTATCTGTTAAACTATTTAATATTTTTTGTATTAAACGTGGATCATTAACATCTTTAATTTTATCAATTTTAAATCCTAATGACGTAATAAATTTAGTTGAATTAACAAATTTTTCAATATCTGGTATACTATGATTTCTATACATAAATGGAAGATTTTTATAATAAAAATCTCTTGCAACAGTACAGTTTGCTTCGACCATTGCAGTTTCAATTAAATTATTTGAGGCATGTGCAGTTGTTACATAAATGTCTTTAATGTTTTCTTTTTCATCGTAAACTCTTTCTTGCTCCGAACTATCAAATTCAAGTTTACCTTGGTTTATCTTGTTTTTATTTATTTTTGTAGTAAGTTCATAAGCAAGTTTTAAATCTTCAACAAAGGGTTCATATCCCTGTGGAATAATATTTTCCTCAAGGATTTTGTTTACGTTAGAGTATGTCATTTTCTTTTTAGAATTAATAACGGATTTAACAATTCTATAGTCTACTTGATTTCCATTTTCATCGTATTCCATAATAATTGTTCTAGTTAATCTATCAACACCTTCGTTTAATGAACATATATTATTAGAAAGTTCTTTAGGTAGCATGGGAAATACTTTATTAAGTAAATAATAACTTGTGCCTCTTTCATATGCATCTTTAAATATTGCACTATTATATTTAACATAATGACTTACATGAGCAATATTAACATATAAAAGATAATGACCATTATCAAGTTTTTCAACTAAAATAGCATCATCTAAATCTTTTGCCGTATCACAATCTATTGTTACAATTCTTTTATCACGAAGATCAAGTCTTCCTTTAATTTCATTTTCACTAACACTTACAGGTATATTTTTTAATTCTTCATAAGTTTCTTGACTAAAATTTGGATTTGTTCCATTTGCAAGAGCAATTTCCTCGATTTTAGATACATTACCAAGAACAGTATCTATTTCAGCATCATAGTATTCATCATATTTTGTTGTAAATAAATTTACTAGAAATTTTTGACCTAATGTATACTTTCTAAGTATTTTTTTATTAACGCCAATTTTATATTCACCTTTAGAGTAGGTATCTTTTAAATATAAATTATTTTTATCATCCATTTTAAGTTCACAAAGTATTTTACCTTTTGCTCTTTTTAATACTTTAATTACTTCATAAGTGTTACTTTTTTTTACTTTTTTTACGATGATTTTATCACCATTTAATGCAGAATTTAAATTAATATCTTTGATTTCGTGAAAGTTATCATCAATTTTTACAAAACTTTTGCCATTATTATTTTGAACTAATGTTGCAACTTTATAATTTTTTGGAAATTTATGATATATAAAATCTTCATCTTCATATATTTTTTCTTCGCATTCTAGTTCAAATAAAATATGTCTAAGTTCTTCGTCTATTTTTTTCTTTGATGAATTTAAAAGTTTTTTAATACCATGATATGTAACATTTAATTCTTTTTCATTTTCTAAAATTTTTAATAATTTCTCTTTCACAAAAACCTCCACAAAACATCTAAAGTTATAGTATCACACTTTTTTTATGCTGTAAATTGTGTTATGATTAAATTATGAAAAAAGTAGTTATTTTAATTTTTAGTTTATTTATTTTTAATGTTGTTAATGCCGAAAGTGAGAGTGTATTATTTTCAAAATGTGTAGATGGGGATACAGCATATTTTTTGATTGATGATGATGAAACTAAAGTAAGATTTTTAGCTATTGATACTCCAGAAAGCGTTAGCACAAAAGAAAGTGTTCAACCTTTTGGAAAAGAAGCAAGTGATTATACGTGTAATAAATTATCTAGTGCAAGTGAAATTGTTTTAGAATATGAAAGTAGCAAAACAGATAAATATGGAAGAACACTTGCTTGGGTTTGGGTAGATGGCACTTTACTTCAAGAAGATCTTATTAAAAATGGATATGGGCAAGTAGCTTATATATATGGTAATTATAAATATACTGATAGTCTTTGTAAAGTTCAAAAGGATGCTATAAATAATTCTTTAAATGTTTGGAGTAATGATTCTTATGAAGAGGGTTATTGTAAAGATAAAGATGTTGAAAATATAGAAAATAATATTACATATGAGAATATTGAATTAGAAAGTATTGGTAGTGCTACTGCAGAAAAACTAAATAGTATATCAAATAAAATTGATGAAGTATTAAACTCACCAAAAATTGAAAATATACTTCTTTATATTGTTTTAATTGGTTCTGTTATATCAATAATTTTTAAAGAAGTTAAAAAAAGTAAATAATAGGCATTTTAATTAACTGATGCATTTTATAATTAATATAATATTATGAGGTGCATTTTTATTATGATTAATTATCTTCTTAATTTAAATAATGTTTTTTTAGCTTTTCTTGCATGCATATTTACATGGCTTATTACAGTATTGGGAGCAATGGTAGTATTTTTATTTAAAAAGGTTAGTAAAACTATACTTGATATAATGCTTAGTTTTGCTGCAGGGGTAATGGTTGCGGCTTCATTTTTTTCTTTAATTTCGCCAGCACTATCAATTTCTGAAAGCTTAAATAGTAATGGACCAATTATAATTACTTTAGGTTTTATATGTGGAGGTTTTTTTCTTTTTATTGGTGATAAAATATTTTCAAAATTAATTAGAGATAATAAAAAGAAAAATAATTTAAAAAGAACATTTATGTTAATCTTTTCAATTACTTTACATAATATACCTGAGGGACTTGCTGTAGGTGTGGCTTTTGGTTATATGCAATATAATTTATTAGGTTCATCTTTAATATCTGCATTGACACTTGCTTTTGGAATTGGACTTCAAAATTTTCCAGAGGGTATAGCAGTTTCTTTGCCTCTTAAAAGGGATGGAATGAGTAGTAAAAAGGCATTTTTAATTGGCGGTTTAACAGGTATTGTAGAACCTATTTCAAGTGTAATTGGGGCAATATTAGTTTTAAAAGTTCAAACTATTTTACCTTTTTTACTTTCTTTTGCTGCAGGTACAATGATTTATGTAGTAACTTTAGAACTTATTCCTGAAAGCCAAACAAATAAATCTAAAGATTTGATGACACTATCTACAATACTTGGTTTTGCAGTTATGATGTTTTTGGATATATTTTTTGGATAAATTACTGTTGATATATTGTAAACTATTTTACACTTTGTTTGTAAAATAAATGTTAAGTAAAAGTAAAGCTTATAATAATTAAGTATTAAGTAATTTTATGTTATTAATTGTTACTTTTTGCTAAAAACATGATATAATGTAATAAAGTAGAAAGGTAGTGATTAAATGAAAAAAATTATTAATATATTTTTTGTTTTATCATGCTTCTTTTTATTTTCTAATGTTTATGCAAAAGATAAGCTTAGAATAGATTATAATGATGTTAATTTAAGACAGGGACCAGGTACTAATTATGCTTCGATAAAAAAACTCGGTGTTAGTGCAACATTTGATTTAGTAGAAAAAACATTATTTCCAAATGAAAAAGGTTGTTCTGATGGTTGGTATAAAATATATTATTCCTCTCAAAATGTAGGATATGTTTGCGCAAGTTATGTAACTTTATATGAAGAAAAAGAAACCTCAAGTGAGGCAACTACTGATTGTGACAAAGAAATGGCTAGTCTTGGATTTCCAAATACATATTGGAATGGTTTATGTTCATTAAAAGAAAAACATCCTAATTGGACATTTATGGCAGATATCACAGGCCTTCCTTTTGATGTTGCAATTTCTAAAGAGAGTATTCTTGGTAAAAGTCTTATTCAATCAAACTATCAAGGCTATTTTAGTACAGAGTCTGGAAGTTATGATTATTTAACTGATACATTTAAAGTAATGGAGGGAAGTAATTGGTATGCTGCTTCAAAAGAGGTTGTAGCATATTATATGGATCCAAGAAACTTTTTAGATGAAAGATTTATTTTTATGTATGAAAAACTATCATTTGATGAAAGTTATCAAACCGTTGAGGCTATTAATGCAATTTTAAATGGCAAAGATATAAAAGAAAAATCTAGTGTTATTTATGAAGCTGGAAAAACATATAATGCTAATGCAATTTATTTAGCAAGTAGGATTAAACAAGAAACTGGTGGAAATTATACAGGAAATTCTTTAAAAGGAAGTACAATTACCTATAATGGTATTACATATTATCCAGTATATAATCCATATAATATTGGTGCAAATACTGGTGTGTATGATGGACTTGTTTGGGCGGTAAGTGGTACAAGTTATTTAAGACCTTGGCTATCACTTGATAATGCAATAAAGGGCGGAGCAAATTTTATTACCTATTATTATATTTCAAAAGGTCAAGATACTTCCTATTTTCAAAAATTTAATGTAAGTTCATATTCCTCTTATGCGGCATATGCTCATCAATATATGACAAATATAAGAGGTGCTGCAAATGAGGCTTCAATTACATATGATGGTTATAAAGAAATGGATTTATTAAATTCAGTTAATTATAAATTTGTAATACCTGTTTATGATAATATGCCTAGTACTAATTCTTCATTACCTAATGGGGGAAATCCTAATAATCATTTAAAAAATTTAACTATTAATGGTAATACAATTAGTGGCTTTAGTCATGATAATTTTACATATAATTATTATGTATCATCTGGTATTAATAAAGTTTCAATAGCTGGAGAAGTAATTAATTCTAAAGCTAGTATAACTGGTATTGGTGATATTAATTTAGATAGTGATAAATCTTCTGTTACAGTAAAGGTAACTGCAGAAAATGGTAATACACAAGATTATGTTATTAATTTTATTAAAACGGATACTGCAGATGTATCAGTAAATGATATTATTGCTTCCTCAGGGGTACCTGTAAGTGAATCATCATTTATTTTAACTGCGGGTTATACGGTCGATGCTTTAAAAGAGTTATTTCTAAAATCTTGTTCTACAGTTGAAATTAGTTTTAATAACAAAGAAAGTGGACTTTTAGCTACTGGAGATGAAATAACAATTAAAAATAAAGATGATGTTAAAACGTATTCAATTGCAATTAAAGGTGATACTTCAGGTGATGCTAATATAAATATTGCAGATTTATTAAAAGTACAAAAACATATTTTAGGTTATATTAATTTAAGTGGAAGTTTCTTAAAATCTGCAGATGTAAATAGTGATGGTAATGTTGATATTAAAGATTTACTTATAGTGCAAAAACATATTTTAGGGTATACCACAATAAAATAAAAAGGAGGAAAAATGAAAAAAATATTTAGATATTTTATAATATTAGTTAGTTTATTTACATTTATAACAAATGTAAATGCCGCTGGTGCAACTATTAGTGTAAATACATCAGCCACACAAATAATTGTGGGTAATAATGTTGTAGTTACTGTAACAATATCTTCTTCATCAGCACTTGGTTCATGGGAATATAATTTAAATTATGATAAAAGTATATTTTCTTTAGTTTCAAGTGATGTTGGTCTTCATTATGCTGGTGTTGTTCAAAATAATACAACAAAGTCTGTAAGTTATCGTTATACATTTAAAGCAAATAAAAGTGGTAATGCATTATTTTATATTGATGCCTCAACAGTATTTGGTTTTGATGAAAGTATTTTTGAAGTAACTAATGGCAAAAAAAATGTTAAGGCAATAACCTATTCTGAATATCAAGCAAGTTTATCAAGTAATAATAATTTAAAAGATTTACAAGTTGAAGGTTATGAAATTAGCCCAGTATTTAATAAAGATACTTTAGAATATACTGTAAAAGTTGATGAAGATGTTACTAAAATAGATGTAACTGCTATTGTAGAAGATAATAAAGCAAAAGTAAATGGCGAAGGTCAGCTTGAAGTATCACAAGGTAATAATTCTTTTAATATTGTTGTTGTCGCAGAAAATGGGAGTGAAAAAACTTATAAATTAAATGTTGAAGTAATTGATAAAAACCCAATTGATGTTGAAGTTGATGGCGTTAAATATACAGTAGTAAAAGTAAGAAGTATGTTACAAAAACCTAATAGTTTTATTGAAAAAACTGTTACAATAAATGAAATGGAAATACCAGCTTTTTATAGTCAAATAACCGATTTTACTTTAGTTGGTTTAAAAGATGAAAATGCAAATATATCTTTGTTTATATATGATGATGGAAAATATCAAAAGTATACAGAAGTTATATTTGGAAATTTAACTCTTTTTCCACTTGAAATGGATAGTCAAATAAAAAAATATAATAAAAGTAATGTTACAATTTTTGATGTTTCTGTAGAATGTTTAGAACTTACAAAATCAAGTAGATTTAAAATTATAAAAGCATTAAATGTAGATACTAACGAAAAGTCTTTATATTTATATGATACTAAAGATAATAGTGCTATTAAATATGATGATAGTTATATAAAAATTATTGAAAAAGATAATAAAATGCTTATGTATGCTGTAATGTTTTTTGCTTCCTCTACAATGCTATCCCTAATTGCAATTATATGTATTTCCTCAAAGAAAAGGAAAAAAAGTAAAAAAGAAAATGTTAAAAATAGTTCAATAAAAGAAATAGATAATAAAATTGAAAAAATTAAAAGTGAAATGAAATCTGATAGTGAAGAAGAAGTATATAATATTTTAGAGGATACAAAGAAAAAGAAAAAAAGGAAATAAAGTACAATTGATGATTAGATATAATATTTTTTCTAATTATCTTTTTTTTATTACATAAATTATATGTAAAAAAAACAAAAATTATGGTATCATATTAAGGTAGTATTAAAATAGTTATAGAATATTTTTAAATTTTATAACAAAGGATAGTACTATAACTATCAATTAATAAAATACGAGGAGGTGAACTAATGAAAAAAAGTTTAAATGCGTCAACATTATCAATTTTATTATTATCAATTGCCTTCATTGTAATGTCAGTTGGTTTTGCTGCATATGCACAAACACTTAATATTAATGGTAACGTGACCGCAAAAAAAGCAGAGTGGAAAGTACAATTTAAAGAAAATACTTATGCTGAAACATCTGGCAGTGTAGAGGCTTCATCACATACATTAACTACAACAACTATGTCATATGATATTACTTTAAATCCTGGTGAATTCTATGAATTTACTGTAGATGTTGAAAATGCTGGTACTATTGCAGCAACTTTAAAAAGTATAACTTTATCTGGTTTAAGTGATGCTGAAAAAAAATACATAAATTATACAGTAACTTATGATAGTACTGCATATAGTGCTACAACAACTGGACTTTCTAATGACTTAGCCGCAAATGCAGTTAAAACTGCAAAAGTAAGAGTTGAATATGTCTTCCCTGAAAATTCTACAGATTTACCAAGTGAAGATGTAAAATTAAGTTTAACTGCTAGCTTAGATTACGTACAAAAAGCAGCATAATAAAAAGGAAATAGTGAGAACATGAAAGATAGTAAAAGGAGTATATATATTTGGATAAGCTTAATATTTATATATTTAATATTAAGCCATGTTTTTGTAATTTCTGTATTTAAATCTTCAATATATTTAAAATATATACAGATGATAATATGGGTACCAATTTTATTATTTACATTATTAAATAATGGTTTTCCAAAAGATAATTCTTATTTTAAGAAAATTGGAATTAAATATGCAATTATATACTGTTTATTATATATAATTATTGCCTATGGATTAGGTATATTTACAGGTTTTTCCTATAGTATATACTCTCATACTATCAAAAGTTTATTTCACAACATATTTCCTATTTTAATAATAGTAATTAGCAAAGAAATTGTTAGATACATAATTTGTAAAAAATCAAATGGTAATATAAAAATATTACTATTTATAACGTTAATTTTTATTATTTATGATTTAATATTATCATTATATTATTATGATTTAAGTAATGCTCAACAAATATTTTTATTTTTATGCATAGAGGTATTTAGTATTATTGCAAAAAACTCTTTATATACTTATATAACATATAAAATAAGCATAGTACCAACATTAATATTATCTTTGCTGCAAGAAAATATATGGTATATAGTACCATTTATGCCAAATTTAGGTAATTATATAAGTTCTGTTTTAGGAATACTAATGCCATATTATTTATATTTAAAAGTAAATAAAATAATTAATTATCATGAAAAGAAAAATATATCAAAATCTAGTAATAAGATATTAATTTTACCAATATTAATTGTAATAATAATAACATTTTATTTAGTATCTGGAATTGGAACATATCACATGATTGCAATTGGATCAAACTCAATGAATCCCATATATTATAAGGGTGATGCAGTCATCTATGAAAAAACTGATGCCTCCAAAATAAATAAGGGAGATATATTGGTATTTGATGTTGATAATAAAATAATTACGCATAGAGTGGTGTCTATTGTTAAAATAGGAAATAAGTATTATTTTCAAACAAAAGGGGATAACAATACAAGTGTTGATACTCAAATTATTGATGAAACTAAAGTATATGGAAAAGTAAAATATATTATTAAATATATTGGATATCCCACTATAAAATTACAAGAACTTTTTAAAGATTAGGGAGAGGATAATGTGAAAAGGAAAGGAAATAGCAGAATAATATTCTTATTTATAATAATTTGTTTTTTCATACTTTCAGGAATTTATTTTATTAAATATAGTCAAAATGTTAACAAAAAAACTGATGTTAATTATGAAGAAACAAGTAATATAGATTATAAAGTTTATTTAAAAGAAAATTCCTTTTTTGAAAATGAGTATTTGGAAAAAAATAGGACATATATTGCTAGTTTAATTGATTATATATTAATAGATTATGATTATTCTTTTAATGTTAACCAAAATGTCAATGGTAATTATTCCTATTATATAAAAGGAACTTTAAGTGCAAATAAAAATAATAGTGATGATTATTATTGGTCTAAAGATTATATTTTAAGTGAAAAGGTTACTAAAAATTATGAAGATGAAAAAGAAATAAATATAAAATCTCAAGTTAAAATAAATTATCAAACTTATAATAATTTATTAAATGATTTTAAAAGTAAGTATGGTGTAACAATGGATGGGGTTTTAAATGTTTCATTAGTAATTGAAAATAATATTGATAGTGATTTAATAGATCATACGATATCTAAAGATAGTAATGTTGAATTAAATATACCTCTTACATCTTTAACAATTGAGGTTCCTATTGAGGCAAATGAATTAAAAAATAATGGTACTTTATTTAGTGAAGTAGTTAAAGAAAACGTTTTATATTATACAGTATTTAAATATTTAGGGTATGTACTAATAAGTTTTTCAGTTATAACATTTTTCTATTTAATATATATAATTATTATATATTCTAAAAGAGAAAATAAGTATTATAAAACTTTAAAGAAAATATTAAAAACTTATGATAATATTATAGTTAATACTAGTGAAATACCAGATTTATCAGATTTAAATGTAATTTCTGTTACTACTTTTGAAGAATTAATTGATGCTCATAGTGAAGTTAGAAAACCAATTAATTATATTGCTTTAAAAAATGAGGCTATATTTATATTAATTAATGATGGTATGGCATATAGATATGATTTAATAAAAGAAAATGCTAGGACAAATGCAAAATGAAAATTTTTATAAAATATAATATTTTAAGTTTAATAGTCGTTATAACTTTATTATTTATGAGTGTTGGTTTTGCTTTATATCAACAAGATTTAGGTTTAAATGGTGATTTGACATTAAAAAAACAGGGTAAATTAGAAATTGTCAGTGCCACTATTGTGGAAAGTGAATGCTCTAATTTAGCTGATTATAGTAATCCTACAATTGATGGACTTAATTTATCTTTTAAGTTGTCTGGAAGTAGTAAAATTTTTGAGGCAACTTATTTAATTGAAATAAATAATAGTACATTTTCAGATTATGTTATAACACAATTTCCGTTTAATGCTAGTGTAGTTACTTCTGATTCTGTTAATGTGACTACAGTTATTACTGAGGTTTCTACAGGGCAGGTATTAAATCCTGGCGAAATAATATCTGCAAATGAAAGTAAAATGTATAAAGCTAAATTTACTGTTGAAACAAATGAACCCAATACAGAGGTAAATATTACTGGTAATGCAACTGCATCTAATAATAACACAGGAAGTATTATAGCAAGTATTACTCCAACAAGTGGTAATTTACAGGGAACTAATACTATTGCATGTTTTACAGTAAATGTAGCAAATACATATACATATGATAGAAATTTTACTTTAAATTCAAGTAATGAAAATATTTTATTAGTTGATAATCTTGGAAATAGTCTTAGTTCATATCAAATTGAGGCAAATTCTACAAAAGAATATGAAATGTGTACTAAAACTAGTGATGATAGTTCATTTTTAAGTGATGAAACCACTACAATAATAACACTTAAAAGTGCTGGAATAACTGATGTTAATGTTGGCACACTTTCTTTAAATGTAGATATTGATGAAATTGCTACTGATAAAGTAGTGCCTACTGTTGGAAATGTTGCTATAAGTATTCCTGAAGATAATGCCTCTAATGGAAATGCAGTAATTACCTGGGATAGAATTGATAGTGGTGGTTCATCAATAAAAAATTATTATATTATTTTATATAATACTGATAATGATACCTCATCTACTTATGAAACCTCATCTTCATTAACAAGCTTTACTTTATCAAATTTAAGTGAAGGTAATTATTATGCTAAAGTATATGGTGAAGATGAAGCCGGTAATATTGGAAGTGGTTATTGTGATAGTGCTACAACTGATAATGGATATTGTAGTATTTCAAATACAACAAAATTAAAATGGGAATTTACTATTACATTTAGTTTATCTAATTTAAAACATGATAATTCCACTTCGACTAGTGATACAGCAAATATTTATCAAAGTTATACAACAACACTTGCATTAAATACGAGTTCTAGTTGGTATTCGTTACCAAGTTCTGTAACTATTACAATGGGTTCTAACACATTAACTAGTGGAACTGATTATACTTATTCATCCTCCAGTGGTAAAATTACAATTAATAAAATTACTGATGATGTAACAATTACAGCTAGTGCTAATTATAGTTGTTTAGTTAAGGGAACAAAAATAACTCTTGCTAATGGAAGTGTTAAAAATATTGAAGATATTACTTATAATGATTTACTTCTTGTATGGAATTATGAAACAGGTAGTTATACTTATGAGTATCCAATATGGATTGAAAAGAAAAATAACGCATCCTCTTATACAAAAGTTACATTTTCAGATGGAAGTGTATTAAAAATGGTTGGTAAACATGGACTATTTAGCAAAGACGTGAATAAATTTGTTTCTATAGGTGATAATGATAATTTTAAAAAAGGGACAAAGGTTGCTAAAATAAATGAAGATAATAAAATAACTTATGTTGAAGTCATAAATATAGAAAAAATTTATGAAGATGTTGAATATTATCATGTAGTTTCTACAAGATATTATAATATTGTAGCCAATAATATTTTAACTACTGATGGAACGGTAATTCTATCTAATTTATATGAATTTGGTAATAATATTAATTGGGTATATAGAAATTATTCGAAATTAGATTTATATGATTACTCTTTATTTAGTGATATTATGCCTTATTATATGTTTAAAGGCTTAAGAGTTGAGGAAGGTAAAGTATTAGAAAACTTAATTGACTTAAATACTTTTAGATATTATTTAATATCTAATCAATTAAATGATAGTATGTTAAATAAACCTAGCGTAAATGATTCTGGTAATAGAGTATGGATGGTTACGACAAGTGATGATAAAGTTAATAATTATACTGATTATTTATATGAAGAAGGTAGTTATTATACTTTAAAAGAGCCTATAAATAATAATGGTTTTAAATATTGGTATAATACTTCCAATATGAAATATTATTATCCTGGTGATTCTGTAAAAGTTTACTTTGGTATGCATTTTATTGCAATATATGATTAAAAAACTGAAATTAAAATGAAATATATTCA
>CAYSFJ010000018.1:0-19113 GCA_964430785.1 uncultured Mycoplasma sp.
AACTTGTCCTACGGATAGTGATAAATTCACAGTAAATACAAGTAATGGAAATGGAGCATTAACCTACCCAGTGGGATTAATAACAGCAGATGAAGTAGCAATGGCAGGCGGAGTAAGGAATAAAGTCAATAGTTCTTATTACTTGTATACAAAACAATATTATTGGTCGGGGTCGCCTTATTATTTCACTAGTGATAATGCTTATGCTATTGAGTTCTATGTATATTCATCAGGTAATTTGGGCTATAATAGTGTGGATAATGATTATGGCGCTCGCCCTGTCGTTTCTCTATCCTCTAAAGCCAAGTTATCGGGCAATGGTACGTATGATGATGTTTACACAGTAAGCTGAGTGGTTAATATTATTGATTAAGTTTACACAGTTTACATCAATAAATTAAAAATATATAAAAAATACTTTAAATTTTAGATAAATGTTGTTACAATAACTTTATGAAAGAAGTGATTTTATGTTAAATGATATTATTGTATTTATAAAAAGTTTAGCATTTATAGATTATGTATTTTTCTTTACTATTGTATTTTTAATAATTTTGGTTGTGTCTTTAATATATTTTATAAAGATAAATAGTTGTGAAACTGATGAACTTGGTGATAATTTGGTTTTAAATGAAATAGAAAATGTTAATAAAAATAAATCTGAAAAAGATTTAGAACTTAATGAAATTGCTACTGCATTAAAAAATATTGAACCAATTGATTTTACTCCATATGAAAAAGAAGAGGAAGAAAAAGCTATTATTAGTTATGATGAACTTTTATCTAATGCAGGACAATACGAATTAAATTATATAAATGAAGAAAAAAAAGGTGATGTTCTTGTTAAAATGGTTGATTTAAATAATTTAATCAATGTAAAAAAAACTGAACCAATTAAAATGGAGGTTCATTTAGTTAGTTTAAAAAGAGAAGAGGAGTTTTTAAATACTTTAAAAGAACTCTTAAAAACATTAAATTAGGGGGATATATGAAATTTAATATAATTACACTTGGTTGTAAAGTAAATAGTTATGAAA
Organism: uncultured Mycoplasma sp.; assembly: GCA_964430785.1. Lineage (GTDB taxonomy): Bacteria > Bacillota_I > Bacilli_A > RF39 > UBA660 > UBA6448. Next base: position 1,038 of record CAYSFJ010000018.1, read on the forward strand.
GTAATTTTATGAAGGAAACCTTAATTGAAAACGGGTTTTCTTTTTGCGATATAAATGAGCAATGTGATATTTTAATATTAAATACATGCACTGTAACCGATACTTCAGATAAAAAAAGTTTAAAAGAGGTACGTAGACTTAAAAGAGAAAATCCTAAAGCTATTTTGGTTGTATGTGGATGTTCTGTCCAAAATGATGAAAGTAAATATGCTAATTTAGGTATAAATATTTTACTTGGAAATATTAATAAAAGTAATATTGTAAGTATTATTGAAAAATATCTTGATGATAGAACTTTCTTATCATATATAGCCAAAACAAGAGATTTACCATTTGAAAATATGGAAACACATATTTCTGATCATACAAGGGCTTATATTAAAATCGAGGATGGATGTGATAACTTTTGTTCATACTGTGTAATACCTTTTGTAAGGGGTAAAAAAAGAAGTAAAGAATTTTCTTTAGTTTTAAAAGAGGTAGAAAACCTTGCAAATAATGGTTATAAAGAAATCATTTTAACAGGTATAGATACTGGAGGTTATTTATCAAATGGTAAAGATTTAACCGATTTAATACATGAAATAAGTAAAATAAATGGTATTGAAAGAATAAGACAATCAAGTATTGAAATAACTCAAATTAATGATAAATTTATTGGCGAACTTAAAAATAATAATAAAATATGTGATCATATACATATACCACTTCAATCTGGTAGTGATAGTATATTAAAACTTATGAATCGTAAATATAATTTAGAGTATTTTTTTGATAAAATAGAAAAAATAAGAAATGTTAGACCAAATATTTCAATTACTACTGATGTAATTGTTGGTTTTCCAGGTGAAACTGAAGAAATGTTTTTAGAAACTTTAAATACATGTCAAAAAATAAATTTTTCAAAAATACATGCTTTTCCTTATTCTGAAAGAAAAGGTACTAAAGCAAGTTTAATGGAAGGAAAAGTTCCTGAAAATATTAAACATACTAGAGTAAAAAAATTACTTGAATTATCTGAAAAATGTGAAAAATCATATTATGATAAATTTAAAGGTAAAAAACTTGATGTTTTAATCGAGGAGGTAAGTACAACTGGTTCTAAAGGACATACATCTAATTATTTAATGGTTCATACAAATAAAAAATTACAAAAAGGAGAAATATATAATTTAATGGTTTAATGGAAAAATATATTATTGGTAAATTTAAAAAGATTATTTATGAAAATAAAGATAGTAACTTTGTTGTTACTCTTTTTAAAGTTGAGGAAACTAATGATACTTTTATTAAAGAAAATATGGCTAGTTTAATACATGTAACTGGCACTTTACCTAATATTAGATTAGATGCAAAATATAAGGCTTTTGGTAATAGCTTAAATCATCCTAAATATTCATGGCAATTTTCTGCATATAGATTAAATATTATTATGCCTACAAGTGAAGAAGAAATAATTAAATTTTTAGAAAGTTCTTTTGTTGAAGGCTGCTCAAAAGTATTTGCTAAAAGAATAGTGGATACTTATGGAGTTAATTCAATTAAAATTATAAAAGAGGATATTAATAATCTTTTTAAAATAAAAGGTATGACTACTTTAAAAGCTACAAAAATATATGGAAGTTTGATTAAATATGAAAAAGATGATGAAATAATAAAAAAACTTACTACATATGGATTTTCATATGAGCAAGCTGCTAAAGCAATAAATAAACATTATACTGATATTACACCAATAATCGAAGGTAATTTATATTTAATGAAAGATATATTTGATTTTAAATTATTAGATGATTTATATAAAAAAAATATATCTAAAGATAGTCCTTTAAGATGTAAAGAATGTCTTTTAAATACTTTTATTGATATATCATTTAATGAAGGTTGTACATATTCTTATAAAGAAGATATTTATAAATATTTAAGAGCTATTTATGAAATAAATCTTGATAGTGAAGAGTTTGATAATATACTTTCTTCCTTAATAAAAGAAAATAGTATTATAAAAGATGGAAGTAGATATTATTTAAAAAAATATTATGATGAAGAAAAAGATATTGCAAGATACTTATATTTAATAGATAAACAACAAAAGAAAGAATATTCATCACTTTCTGATAAAATTATATCTATAGAAAAAGAAACTGGTAAAAAGTATTCTCAAGAACAAATTAAAGCTATTGAAAATAGTATAAAGGAAAATATTTCAATTATTTCTGGAGGACCAGGTACAGGTAAAACAACTATAATAAATGCAATAGTTAAATTATTTATAATGGAAAATGAATATGATAATAATGATATTATTAATAATATTATATTACTAGCTCCAACTGGGAAAGCCGCTAAAAAATTAAGTATATCTACTGGACTTGGAGCTCAAACAATTCATAGACTTTTAAGATGGCATAAAGATGAAGATTCATTTGAATTTAATGAACATAATAAACTTTTTCATAAACTTGTTATAGTCGATGAATGTTCAATGATTGATGTTTCACTTATGAGAGCATTGCTTTGCGCATATAACCCTAATATTAAGCTTGTACTTGTTGGAGATATTTATCAACTTCCTTCAGTAGGACCTGGTCATATACTTTATGACTTAATTGATAGTGATTTATTTTCATTTAATATGCTTTCAACAATCTATAGACAAAGTGATAATTCATATATACCATTTTTAGCAAAAGATATTAAATCTCAAAATCTTGAAGATGATTTTACTTGTAAAAAAGATGATTATTCATTTATTGTTTGCCCAGAAGATAAAATATTTGAAACAGTTATAAAAAGCGCAAAGTATGGTTTATCAAAAGGTCTTGATGAAACTAAAATGCAAATTCTTGCACCAATGTATAAAGGCGTAAATGGAATAGATAATTTAAATAAACATTTAGAAAAAGTATATAATAATGAGAAAAATTTATTCGAAGTTAAATATGGTGATAAAACATATAGAGTAGGTGATAAAGTTTTACAACTTGTAAATGATTCAGATAATAACGTATTTAATGGTGATATTGGTAAAATAGTAAATATTTACACAGGTAGTGATGATAAACTTAAAATATCAATTGATTTTGATGGAAATTTAGTATTTTATGAGAAAAAAGATTTAAAAAATATTACACTTGCTTATGCTATTACAATTCATAAAAGCCAAGGTAGTGAATTTGAACATGTTATTATGCCACTTAGTAAAGATTACTCTATAATGCTTTATAATAAACTAATATATACTGGTGTATCACGTGCAAAAAAAAGCCTTACTATAATTGGTGATCCATCTTCATTTATAAGGGCAGTTAAAAATAATTATTCTAAAGAACGAAGAACCTCTTTAAAAGAATTTTTACAAAATTATTATGATTTGTAAAATTTTTTTATGAAAATAAAAAGAAAACTAATTATGGTTTACAATCTATTAAATAATGATTTTTTTGATAATTTATTTCTTATAATTATGACAGAAGTTAATGTAATTAACATAAATAATATTGGAAATTTTTCCCCTGTTTTAGGATTTGCTCTACCATCTTTTGTTGTTTCTTCACTAATGGTTTCATTTTCAGCAATACTATCAGCATTTTCATCTGAATTTAATGATAATTTAAATCACTCATATTTTGTATTTCGTCCACATCGATTATATAGTTATCATATCCCATTGTACTAAATGCGGCTGTAGTTACCATTTTAATAATACTTGTAATTTCAATTAATTTTTCTAATTTTTCATTTTCATCTCATTTTCTATTCTAAAATTAACATTTTAATTAGCATAATCAATAGTAAATATTGTACATTACAATTAATACGTAAACTAATTAATAAACGTATAATTAAAAATAAATATTCCATACTATTTACTAGAGGTGGAAAATGAAAAATGTTGGATATATGATGCTAGGTATGGCATTATCTGGTATGGGTATAGGTGCATATATGTATTTAGGCAACAATAAAAAAACTAAAATGAAAAATATGTATACTTTATCAAATAATAGTAATAATTAGGGTGCTTTGCATTCTTTTTATTTTATGTAATGCATAAATTATAATGGGTGATTATTTTGGATAATAAATTTTGGGGAAAAGTAAAAAATAAAACTAATGTAGATAAAGATACTATAATTGAACTAGCTAAAAAGCTTTCTAATGGAAATATGAAAGATGAAAAAGTATTAAATGAGATAATTGATACATTATCAAACTTAACTGGAAAAGAAGTAAGTGATAATAAAAGAAAGAAAATAATTGATAAAATAATTAGTGATAAAGTTCCTAAAAATGTAGATAAAATGTTTTGATAAAAAAATTATATTTGTAATTTAAAATAAACATGGTATAATAATGTTGAAAGTTGAGGAAGTATGTACGAATATTTTAAAAATATGGAAAAAGATATGATATATGAATATTATCAAAGAATAGTTGATGATCCTTCTTCGTATGAAAAGTTAGATATAAAAAAAATGATTGAACAAGTTTTAAAACAGTATTCATATAAAAAATTTCTTTATTATATATGTAGCTCTAAAGAACTAGAATTTTTAGATAAAATCCTTAATAATAATTTTGATGAAGAACAGTATTTAAAATATTCTTTTGAAATCAGAACTTTAAATAATAAATTTATATTAGATTCTGATAAATTTTGTATATTTACAGAACTTCTTGATTATGTTAAAGAGGCTGTAAAATTATATAAAGAATCTGGTGCTTATTCAGATTATTATATTTATACAATTGGTATTTTAAAGATTCTTGGAACCCTTCCTTTTGATGTATTTAAAAATTTATGTTTTAAGAATGATAATCTTTCCAAAAAAGAAAGTGATGAAAGATTTGAGCTATTTATTTCCAATCCATTTTTTAAATATTATACATGTATATATGATGTAGAGGATGAAACGTGTATTTGTTATGCACCATATTATGATTTTATTGATGAAATTATTGAAAATAGAAAAAAATTTAGTAATTTAGGAAGCATTAGTTTAGATAAAAATCTTCTTGAAGAAATATTTTATTATGGCTTTCCAGTTCACTTAAAAAAAGTAAAAAAAATGTATGATTTTGTAAATGAGAATATTCCTTATTTAATGGATTATGTTGATGAAGCAAGAGCACTTTATGATTATTCTGTTGTAGAAAGATTTTTATCTGATGATAAGGCAAAAGATATTATAACTGCAGGACTTGAATATTGTCCAAGTTGCACGTTATATGGATTAAGTCCAAATGAATATTCAAAACAAATGGTTAAAAGTGAGGATTTAAATGATAAAATTAATAATCAAAAACAAATAAATGCTCACTTATCTACTCCAGATGCTGATGAATTTTTTGATATTTATTTTGCTTTACTAGAATATACTAATAAAAAATATAATATAAATGATTTAAAAAAAATATATAAAAAGCTTCATTTAGATCAAGAAAAAGTCTTGGAAATATCTGATTATATGTTTGATAATGTAAATATTATTGATGATTTTATAAAAGAAAATCCATATAATTTTGATGATGAAATGTTAAAGGTTACAAAAGGATTTAAAAATTTTGTTAAATCACAATTTTTAATGGTTGTGGGTTTTGATAGAGAATATACTAAGATTCTTTCTGAATATGGCAAACTATATATGGTAAAAGGCCTTAGAAATAATATTGATAATGTTATTTCTGCAAAGGAGGTTCCTACTTTGATAAGTACTACACTTATTATGTTTAAAGATAAAATTGTTTACTGTGGACTATTAAAAACTGCTGAAGTAAAATATGATAATTTTATAATTGAAACAATATTACATGAAGCTGATAATGCAATTAAATATTATCATCTATAAATCAATAATAACTAGGATTATCTAGTTATTTTTTTTAAAATGAAATATAATATTTGATATTGTTATTAGTAGTATGATAAAATAATTAAGAAACGAGGTAAAAAATGTTTGAATATTTAGGAGATAGATTATCAAGTGCTATTAAAAATATTAAAGGTATGGGAAAAATTACCGAAGATAATATTGATGGTGCAATTAGAGAAATTAGAATGGCTCTTTTAGAGGCAGATGTTAATTACGAAATAGTTAGAGAATTTACTAATAATGTTAAGGCAAAAGCATTGGGTTTACAGGTTTCTAATTCATTAAAACCTGAGGAAGTATTTATTAAACTTATTAAAGATGAACTTATTGCACTTCTTGGGGAAAGTGAAGATTTGTATGTAAGTGGTAATCCATCTGTACTTATGCTTGTTGGACTTCAAGGAAGTGGTAAAACTACTACCAGTGGCAAACTTGCTTTATTTTTAAGAAAAAAATATAATAAAAAACCTTTATTAGTGGCTTGTGATATTTATAGACCGGCAGCCGTAACACAACTTCAACAAATTGGTAAAGAACTAAATATTCCAGTTTTTTCTAAAGATAATTCTTCGGTTAATGAAATAATAACTAATGCTTTAGTTTATGCTAAAGAAAATGGTAATGATTATGTTATTATTGATACTGCAGGAAGACTTCAACTTGACGAAAAACTTATGAATGAACTTAAATGTGTTGAGGAAAATTTTAAAGTAGATGAAAAAATTCTAGTTATTGATTCAATGATTGGACAAGATGCAATAAATGTTATAAAAGGATTTAATGAAACACTTAATTTAACTGGATGTATATTAACAAAAATGGATAGTACATCAAAAGGTGGTGTAGCACTATGTGTAAGGCATCTTACTAATGTACCTATTAAATTTATTGCTGATAGCGAAAAAATGGATGGATTATCTATTTTTGATGCTGTTAGAATGGCAAATAGAATACTTGATATGGGAGATATATTATCTATTGCTGAAAAGGCTGAAGGCCTTATGAGTGAAGATGAAGCAAAAGATTTAAGTAAAAAAATGCTTAAAGGAAAATATGATTTTGAAGATTTTTTAAATACAATGAAACAAATTAAAAAACTTGGCCCACTTGAAAATTTAATTAAATTAATACCTGGTGCTAGAAAAATGGGGCTTAATAATATAAATATTGATCCAAAAGAAATGGCTCATGTTGAGGCTATTATTTTATCAATGACTCCGTATGAAAGAAAACATCCTGAGGTATTAAAGGCACAAAGAAAAATTCGTATTGCAAATGGCTGTGGAATGCAAGTACAAGATGTTAATAGGCTTATTAATCAATTTGATCAAATGAAACAAATGATAAAAAATATGTCAAATGGTAATATGAAAATGCCATTTTAAAAAATACTAAACTCTTATGGTTTCATATTTATCCAAAATATATTATAATAAATTTAAGGTAGGTTGATAAATTTGAAAACAATGTATGGTTGGGATGTTAAAAGTTTTATAAAAGCTATTATAGGTGTTATTATATATTCTCTTGGTGTAAATCTTTTTATAAGACCAATGGGACTTTTTAATGGTGGCGTTTTAGGCTTATCTCAACTTATTAATGAAATGCTTATTAAAGTTTTTTCTTTAAAAAGTACTTTTGATATATCTGGAATATTAAATTTACTTTTTAATATTCCACTTTTTATTCTTGCATACCTAAAAGTAAATCAGGTTTTTTTCAGACGTACTTTACTATGCGTTGCTGTTCAAACCTTTGCTCTTTCATTTATACCAATACCAGAAAATCCCATAGTAAATGAGCTTATTACAAGTACATTAATCGGAGGCTTAATTGTTGGATATGGAGCTGGAATGTTTTTTTCGGTCGGAGGATCTTGTGGAGGTACTGATATTATTGGAGTAGTAGCCTCACTTAATAGTAAAAAAATGTCTGTTGGTAAAATTGGCATATTTATAAATCTTATAATTTACTCAATAAGTGGAATATTATTTGGCATTAATACTATGATTTATTCAATTATATACTCATTATTTTCTTCATTTGTAATTGATAAAAATCATGAAAAAAATATATGCACTACTGCAATGATTTTTACAAAAGATGAACCAAGTAAATTAATAAGTTATATAAAAGAAACTTTAAATAGAGATGCAACATTTTGGAAAGGCCAAGGTGGTTATGAAAACTCAATTACATATATAACTTACGTAGCACTTTCTAAATATGAATTATCAATACTTGAAAAAGATTTAGAAAAATTTGATAAAAATGCTTTTGTAATAACAAATGAGGGTGTAGGTATTGATGGAAATTTCAAAAAGAAAATATAATAGTGATTATATGATAGAAAAATATGAAGAATATTTAAAATATGAACTTAATTATTCAGGTTATACAATTAAAGAGTATATAATTCATGTTAAAGAATTTATTTCTTATTGTAAAAATAATAATATTAATTATTTAAATATTAATAAAGATGTAATAATAAATTATTTAAAAAAAATAGATAATTTATCAAATAAAAGCATTAGTGCTATATTATCAGCATTAAGATGTTATTATAATTATCTACTTGATAATAAATATGTTAGTGTAAATTATTTTAAGATGGTTAGCAATCCTAAATTAGAAAAAAAATTACCATCATTTTTAAATTATGAAGATATTAGAAAAGTTATTGATAGTATTGAAAATGATGATATTTTATCAATTAGAAATAAAATGATTATTGAATTATTATATGCAACTGGGTTAAGAGTTAGTGAATTAAGAAATATTTTAATAAGTGATATAGATTTTTCTTCGAAAAGTATTAAAGTAATGGGAAAGGGTAGTAAAGAAAGAATAGTATTTTTTAATAATCATTCACTTAATGCAATAAATAAATATTTATCTAAAAGAGAATATAATAGTGATTATTTGATTCTTAACAATAAAGGAAAAGAAATATCTATAAGGGGAATTGAATTAATAATAAAAAAGGTTATTGATTCTTCTTGCATTAAAATGCATGTTTCTCCCCATACATTTAGGCATACTTTTGCTACTCATATGCTTTCAAGTGGATGCCCTTTAAAAAGTGTTCAGGAACTTTTAGGACATGCCTCTTTATCGTCAACAGAAATATATACACATATTACAGATGATTATATTAAAAGTGAGTATCTTAAAAATATGCCACGAAGGTAAAATCTTCTTGTAAAAGGAAATATTTTATTATATAATATGAAAAGAAAAAAGGAGAGGAATATAAATGAAAAATGTACATGAATTTGAAATTAAACTTACATCTGAATGGGAAAAATGTTTAGATAATGCATTTAAGAAGAAAGTAAAAAATACTAATGTAGATGGTTTTAGAAAGGGTACTTGTCCAAAAGATATATTTATCAAAAAATTTGGTATTGAAAGTCTTTATATGGATGCTGTTGATGAAGCAATAGAAATTGGCTATAAAAAAACTTTAGAGGATAATAAAAATATTGTGCCGGTTACTGAACCTAAAGTAGATATTAAAAATATTTCTGGTAAGGAGATTGAATTTAAATTTACTATAATAACTAAACCTGAAATTACTATAGGTGAATATAAAAATTTAGGTGTAAAGAAAGAAGAAGTAAAAGTAACAAAAAAAGAAATTGAAGAGGAAATTAAAAAAATTCAAGATAAATATGCTGATTTAGTTGTAAAAGAAGATGGTGTTGTTGAAGAAAATAATACTGCAGTTATTGACTTTAAAGGAACTGTTGATGGTAATGCTTTAGAAGGTGGAAGTGCTGAAAATTATTCACTTGAAATTGGAAGCCATACATTTATTCCAGGTTTTGAAGATGGATTACTTGGTCATAAAACTGGTGATATAGTAACTTTAAATCTTAAATTTCCAGATGACTATATGGATAACCTTAAAGGTAAAGATGTTATTTTTGAAGTAAAAATTAATGAAGTTAAAGTTCGTGTTTTACCAGAAATTAATGAAGAATTCTTTAAAGATTTAGGATATGAAGATATTAAAACTAAGAATGAATTTGAAGATAAAGTAAAAGAGCAACTTACTAAAGAAAAACAAGCACATATTGATGATATTCATCTAGATAAGGTTTTAGATAAAGCTATGGAAAATATGAAAATTGAACTTAATGAAGAAATTATTGATGATGAAATTCATAGAATGATTCATGAATATGAAAGACAACTTAAAATGCAAGGCTTAGATATGAATAAATATTTTGAGATTACTGGTGAGACAGAAGAAGGTCTTCATAAAAAAATGGAAGGTGAAGCTACAAAAAGAGTTAAATGTCGTTATTTAATCGAAGAGGTAGCTGAAAAAGAAAAAATTGACTTTACTAAAGAGGAAGTTGATGCTAAGGCAAAAGAAATGGCTGAAAACTATGGTATTACTGTAGATGAGTTAATTCAGGCATATGGAACTATTGATGTAGTTAAATATGATATGACAATGCATAAAGCATTAGAAATTATTAAAGAAAATAATTAAATTTTTGTTCAATAAAATAGTACTATAGAAAGTACTATTTTTTTATAAAAATGTTTAGCAAAATGTATTGACAAGTGCTAATTTGCATAATATAATAATGTTAGCATTTTGGTTAGGAAAGTGCTAGAAAGGACATTATGGATAATCGTCAAAAAGAGTTATTAAAAGTTATAGTAGAAACTTACGTAAAATCAGTTAAGCCTGTTGGAAGTAAATCACTATGTGAAAAATTTAACTTATCAAGTGCCACAATAAGAAATGAAATGGCTATCTTAGAAAATCTTGGATTTATTGAAAAAAACCATATATCCTCTGGGAGAGTGCCATCTGAAAAAGGTTATAGATATTATGTAGAAAATTTAATGGAACCTGAAAAACTTAATGGTAGTGAGATGTTAAAACTCCAAAGAGTTGTTAAAAATCAAGATTTAGTTTTATCTGATGCAATAACTCAGTGTATGGAAATAATTAGTGATTTAACTAATTATGCATCTGTAGTATTAGGTAGTAGTAATTTAGATAATTTACTAAAACAAGTAAGTATTATTCCAATAGATGAAAATAAGATTGTTGCTTTAGTTTGTACTAATACGGGTATTGTCGAAAATAAAAAATTTGTTTTACCAGATGGTGCAAATTTAAAAGAAATTATTAAGACTAGTGAAATAATTAATAAAATGCTTATTGGAACACCAATTAAGGATGTTTCTCAGCGTTTGGAGTTTGAAATAAAACCAATTATTGCACAAGAAATAAGTAATTATGAAAAGGTATATAATATATTTTATAATGCTTTTACAGATTTTGTTGATGATAATGCAAATGTAACAGTAAATGGTAAAACAAAAGTATTTGAGCAACCTGAATATGATAATCCTACTTCAATAAAAAAACTTGCATATAAACTTGAAGATGAGTCTTTTATAAAGAAAGTTACTAGTATTGATGGTGGTGATGAAATTAAAGTTTTTATAGGTGATGAATCACAAATAGATAGTAATACTACCATTGTGAAAAGAACCTATGATATTAATGGAGAAAAAGGTTCAATTGCTATAATTGGCCCTAAAAGAATGGATTATGCTAAAGTATATGGATTGCTTGATTATGTCCTAGATCAAATGAAGAAAAAGTAGGTGATAAATTGAAAGAGGAAATAAAAAACGAAGAAAATGGTAAAATAAATGCAAATGATATAAAGAAAGAAAAAAAGAATAATCATCATGAAAAATACATGGAAGAAATTAAAAAATTTGCTGAAGATAATAAAAAGTTAATTGAAGAAAAAAATGCACTTTCAGATAAAATTTTAAGACTTAATGCTGAAATGCAAAATATGAATAGACGCTTTAATGAAGAAAAAGCAAATATTTATAAATATGATGGTGAAAAACTTATAAAAGAAATTTTACCAATTATAGATAATTTTGAAAGAGCAATATCTCTTGATGATGATGATGACCTAACAGATGATCTTTCGAAGTTCTTATCTGGATTTAAAATGATATATACATCACTTTTATCAACTTTAAATGTTATTGGTGTTAAAGAAATAGATGCGATGGGAAAACAATTTGATCCAAATACTATGGAAGCAATTATGACTTCCAATATAATAGAGGAAGAACCAGGTATTGTTGTAGAGGTAATGCAAAAAGGTTATACTTATAATGATAAGGTTATAAGAGTAGCAATGGTAAAAGTTAATGAATGATGTAAATTTATGCTTTTTAAATAAAGACAACTTAGAGAAAATGGAAAATTTTATTCAAGTAGATAAAAAAATAAAGAAAAGAAATGATTTGCTTTTAAAATGGGCAAATGATTTACCTATAAATAAAGAAAGGAATGATTAAATATGAGTAAAATAATAGGTATAGATTTAGGCACAACAAATAGTTGTGTAGCGGTACTTGAAGGTGGGGAAGCAAAAGTTATTCCTAATGCCGAAGGTAATCGTACAACTCCTTCAGTAGTTGCTTTTAAAGGTGACGATGAACTTGTTGGAGAAACTGCAAAAAGACAGGCAGTAACAAATGTTAAAAATACAATAGCCTCAATAAAAAGAAAGATGGGTACAAATGAGAAAGTTGATGCTAATGGCAGAAAATATACCCCAGAGGAAATTAGTGCAAAAATTCTTTCTAAATTAAAAAAAGATGCTGAAAGTTATTTAGGAGATAAAGTAACTAAAGCTGTAATTACTGTTCCTGCATATTTTAATGATGCACAAAGACAAGCTACTAAAAATGCTGGTAAAATAGCGGGACTTGATGTTGAAAGAATTATCAATGAACCAACTGCTGCTGCTCTTGCATATGGTCTTGATAAACAAGATGTACTTCAAACAATATTAGTTTATGATTTAGGTGGAGGAACATTTGATGTTTCAATTCTTGAACTTGGTGATGGCGTTTTTGAAGTTAAATCTACTGCAGGTAATAACCATTTAGGTGGAGATGACTTTGATGAAAGAGTTGCTAATTATTTAGTTACAGAATTTAAAAAAGAACATGGTATTGATTTATCTAAAGATGCCATGGCTATGCAAAGAGTTAAAGATGCTGCTGAAAAAGCTAAAAAAGATTTATCCTCTATGACTACAACACAAATTTCACTACCATTTATAACTCAAAATGAAAACAAAGAACCTCTTCATATGGATATTACATTATCTAAAGCTAAATTCGAAGATTTAAATAAAGATTTATTTGATTCAACTCTTGAACCAGTAAAAAAAGCTTTAAAGGATGCTGGACTTACTGCTAAAGATATTAATAAAGTAATTCTTGTTGGTGGTTCTTCAAGAATACCTTATATTCAAGAACTTGTTAAAAAAGAACTTGGACAAGAACCAAATAAGAGTGTTAACCCAGATGAAGTTGTTGCAATGGGTGCTGCTATTCAAGGTGGAGTACTTACTGGTGAAGTAAATGATATTGTTCTTCTTGATGTTACACCACTTTCTCTAGGTATTGAAACTTTAGGAAATGTTATGACAGTACTTATTCCTAGAAATACAACTATTCCAACTAGTAAGAGTCAAGTATTTTCAACTGCTGCCGATAATCAACCAGCTGTAGATATTCATGTACTTCAAGGTGAAAGACCTATGGCATCTGACAATAAAACTTTAGGAAACTTCCAACTTACAAATATTCCACCAGCTCGAAGGGGTGTTCCTCAAATTGAGGTAAAATTTGATATTGATGCAAATGGTATAGTAAATGTTACCGCTAAAGACCTTGGAACAAATAAAGAACAATCAATTACGATTACATCTTCAACAAATCTTTCTGATGAAGAGATAGACAAAATGATGAAAGAGGCTGAAGCTAATAAAGAGGCTGATGAAAAGAAGAAAGCTGAAAGTGAAGCAAGAAATGAAGCCGATTCAATGATTCTTGCAACAAATCGTGCTTTAGATGATTTAAAAGATAAAGTTGATCCTAAAGACAAAGAGGAAGCTGAAAAACTTATAAAAGATCTTGAAGAAGCTTTAAAAGGTAATGATATTGATGATATTAAAGCTAAAACCGAAAGTTTAAATAAGAAAGCAATGGAACTTGCTGGCAAAGTATATCAAGCAAATCAAGCTAATTCAGAAAATGCTGATGCATCAACTTCAAATGATTCATCAGATGATGCACAAGAAGCTGAATATAAAGAAAAATAATAAAGAAAGGTAGAGTGTTAGGTCCTATTTCTAGGACCTATCATTTGGTTTTAAATATGAAAGAAAAAATTGATTTAAGTGCTTTGTTTAAAAATGATGAAGATGCAATAAAAGAACTAGTTTCTTTAAAAAAAATTGCAAAAAACGTTTCAAATTATGAAGGCAAACTATTATCTAGTCCAGAAGTGTTATATGAATATTTAGTATATGATAATGAAATTTCTAAAAGATTAGAAAGACTTTATTTATATGCACATATTAATAATGATCTTGATTTAACAAATGAAAAATATAATGAAATGCTTGGAAATGTATTAAATTTCTTAAATGAACTTTCAGAAAAAGAAAGTTATATAGTTCCAGAACTTTTAGAAAAAGATTTTAAATTTATTAAGGAATATATAAAAAAATATCCAAAATTAAAGGAATTTGAAAATAATTTAAAAAATATTTATAAAGCAAAAAAATATATTAAGTCTAAAGAAGAGGAAAAGATTATTACACTTTTAACATCTGTTTATTCTAAAAGCGAGGATGCAAGTGAAATGCTTCTTACAACTGATATGGACTTTGGCACTATTACAGATGAAACAGGTAAAGTGGTGCCTCTTACAATATCAAATTTTAGTACGTACCTTCAAAGTAGTAATCAAAATGTAAGAAAAGAAGCATTTGAAAAAATATATGATGAAATTAAACATTATGAAAATACATTTAATACAATATATACAACTAAAATTATGAGTAATAATAAAATTGCTAAGTTAAGACGATTTTCATCAGCAAGAAGTTTAAGCTTATATTCTAATGATATAAAAAATGATATATATGATAATTTAATAAATGGTATTAAAAATAATTTACCTAAATTTTATAAATATTATGATTTAAAAAAGAAAATATTAGGTTTAGATGAAATTCATATATATGATACATATGCAAATATTACAAAAGATTTTGATAAAACATATTCATATGAAGAGGCAAAAAGATTAGTATTATCTTCTTTAGAAATAATGGGAAATGATTATGTAAGCGTAGTAAAACAAGCATTTTCTGAAAATTGGATTGATGTTTACCCAAAGAAAAATAAAAGAGATGGCGGATACTGTACTTGTGCATATCTTGCTCATCCATATATAGTTATAAATTATGAGGAAAAACTTGATGATGTATCTACACTTATTCATGAATTAGGTCATGCAATGCATTATTATTATGCTCAAAATTTTAATACTTATCAAGATTATAATTATTCTATTTTTGTAGCGGAAGTTGCAAGTCAGGTAAATGAAATAATACTTACAGATTATATGTATAAAACAACAAATAATGTAGAAGAAAAGAAATATATTTTAGATAGTATATTACAAAGATTTAAAGCAACAATGATAAGACAAACAATGTTTGCCCATTTTGAGGATAATTTACATAATAAAGAGATGAGTGGCATAGTTCTTACAAAAGAATTAGTTCAAAAAGAATATTTAGATTTAAATAAACTTTATTTTGGTCCAAATGTTACAGTTGATGAAGAAATTAAATATGAATGTTATCGTATTCCACATTTTTATTATAATTTTTATGTATATCAATATGCTACTGGTTATGCTGCTGCTTTAAAAATTGCAAATGATATTATAAATAAAAAGTCTGGTGCATTAGAAAATTATATTAAATTTTTAAAACTTGGTTCAACATTAGATCCTGTCAAAAGTTTAAAGGTATCTGGTGTAGATATGGAAAGTACCTCACTATATGATGAAGTATTTGAATTTTTTGATAAAAAAAGAAAGGAGTTAGAGAGTCTTTATGAGTAGTAAAAAAGATTATTATGAACTTTTAGGCGTTTCAAAGACTGCCACTGATGAAGAAATTAAAAGAGCATTCAGGAAACTTGCTAAAAAGTATCATCCCGATAATAAAGAAACTGGTGATGAAACAAAATTTAAAGAATTGGGCGAAGCCTATGCTATTTTATCTGATCCACAAAAAAGAGGTGCATATGATAAATATGGTTCTGCAGCTTTTGATGGTACTGGCAATTTTGGTGGACAAGGTGGATTTAATTTTAATGCAAGTGATATTGACTTATCTGATATTCTTCGCCATGTTTTTGGAGATGATGAAGATTTTGGTTCGTCATTTACTGGTGGTTTTTCCTCATTTGGTGGTGGAAGAAAACAAAGATCTTCTAGAGGCAGTGATGTTAAAGTAACCATTCCTCTTACTTTCGAGGAAGCAGCATTTGGTTGCGAAAAAACTATTGAAGTTAATTTAAAATGTTTGTGTAAAACTTGCGATGGCAAAGGCGGTTTTAATGATAAAACTTGCCCAAAATGTGGTGGACGTGGAGTAGTTTTAGAACAAATTCGTTCATTATTTGGTATGATGCAAACACAAAAAGTATGTCCTGATTGCATGGGTAAAGGAGTAACTTATCAAAATATTTGTTCTGATTGTAAAGGTATGGGTATTGTAAATGAAAAAAAATCAATAAAAATTAAAGTTCCTGAAGGTGTAGATGGTGGCCATGAATTAAGACTTGCTGGTAGGGGTAACGCCTCTTCGAATGGAGAAAACGGTGATCTTTATGTTGATTTTGAAATCAAAGAACATTCTCTATTTGAAAGACAAGGTAATGATATTTATCTTGAATTACCAATAAATGTTGCTGAAGCTACACTTGGTTGTGAAAAAGAAATACCAACTCTTACAGGTAATGTTATTCTTGAAATTAAACCAGGAACACAAAATTATACAAAATTAAAACTTAAAGGAAAAGGTCTTAAAAGCCCTAATTCAATTGTACGAGGAAATATGTATGTTGTAGTAAATATTATAATTCCCACAAAACTTAACTTATCTCAAAAAAAATTATTTAAAGAACTTTTAGAAAGTAATCTTAATAATGAAGATGAAATAAAAGATTTTAATAGAAAATTGAAATAGTTATTTAAGGCACTGCTGAAAAAGTATACAAAGATTATTGTAAACTTTATCAGTAGTTTTTTTATTTTTATGTAAAATTTTTGTAAAATAAAAAATAATCAAAAAATTCATAATTCAGTCTAAAAATATAATTTTAGAAATAATTTAGTTAATTTTTAATAAAAATTAATTCTAAAAATGTAATTTTAGAGCAAAATCAATCATTTTAAATTTTTGAATAATTTTAAGAATTTTGTTAGTATTTCATTTGAAAGGAGGCAAGCCTTATGAGATATGGCTTTATTAATGATAGAGCAGCCAAACTATTAATAACAGATAGAAAGTTAAGAGACTTTGTAAGTATAATAATAAGTAAGCTTTTAGAAATAGACTTTGATTATGTAAAGGAAAATTTACAAGTAATTCATAATGGGGTAAATGTAAATCAAAATTTAAAAGGTAGAGATACAGATGCATTATTTGAAAATAACTATAGCATAATTAACTTTGAATTTAATAGTGAATATCAACCAGAATATATTACTAAAAATAATATGTATGTGTTTCATTTATATTTAGGACAACTTAAACCAGGTGAAAAAGATAAAAAAATAAAACCAGTTAATCAAATAAATATAAATAATTATGATATTTATGGAAAAGAAAAGTTTATTTATAAAACCCAATTATGTGAAACTAGATATAATTTAGTACGAGATAATAATTTAGTAATTTATGATATCAATATGGACTTCTTAAAAAAACTAAGTTATAATGAACTTAATGGGATGCCAAGTGATAGTTTGGAGAAAATTTTTCTAATATTTTATAAAAGAGAGGATATAAATTATGAAAATTTTTATAATGGCAATCCATTAATGGAAAGGGTAGTAAAAAGGTTAGAGGAAATGTGGAAAGATTTTGATGATATGCTTTATTATGATGCAGCTGCACTTAGACAGCAAGTTGAAGATAGACTAAGAAAAGAAAACGAAGAAAAAATGCGAAAAGAACTTACTGATAAAGTCACTAAAGATGTAACAGAGCAAGTTACAAAAGATGTAACAGAGCAAGTTACAAAAGATG
>CAYSFJ010000019.1:0-18723 GCA_964430785.1 uncultured Mycoplasma sp.
TTTTTTTATTAAATTTTTGGTTCGAAATTTATTTACTTTTAAACAAAAATTTACTATACTTAATAAAGTAGAGTAGTTTTAATTATTTAGTAAAGGAGTAAGAGAATATGAATGAATTAGAAGACAATACTATGCAAAATAGTGAGCAAAATATACAAAATATGCCATCAGAGGATAATAACATAAATTTAACTAGCACGCAAAATATACAAAGCATGCCATTAGAAAATAATAATCAAAATAACTTGCAATCCCCACCATTAAATAATAAAAAGAAAGGAAAATCCAAATTATTATTTCTAATAGCGATACCTATAGTTTGCTTGTTTGTTATAGTGGGAATAATTTTTGCTGTAAAAATGTTTTTAGGAAATCAAAATAAGTTTAAAACACTTATAACAAATACATTTAAATATTTTGAAAATAGTGTTATTGAATATTCGCAAGCTACGGTGGATTTTTCTGTAAAAATAAATGGATCAAGTGAGGAAGATGATATTAATGAATTATTTAATATTATAAACAAGCTTGATATTTCTGGGTCTTATGGAATTGATTTAGAAAATAAATTAGTGTCTTTAAAATTAAATACTAATTATGATAATGACAAGTTAATAAATTTGAATGCTTATGCAGAAAATGGTGTTGGTTATGTTTATCTTGAAAATTTATATGATAAATATTTAAAGACTGAAATAGAAAATTATGATGATTTATTTGATAATTCTAGTACTAAGCATTATAAAGTTATAATTGAAAGTATGGATAAAGCTATTATTGATTCTTTAAAAGATGAATATTTTGAAAGTTCTAAAGAAACATTAGATGGAAAAAAGGTAACAAAAACTTCTTTAAAATTAAATGAAGAAAATTTAAATAATATAATTAATGATAGTGTGATTGCATTATTAGCTGATTCTGAATTTTTAAATAGTGTTGTCTCTTTATATGGAATAAGCGAAAGCACTGTAAAAGAATTTTTAAATAACTTCATGGATTTAGATTTGGAGGGTATGGGTGATATAACAATATCTCTTTATACTGAAAAACAAAATTTTGTTAAATTAGAATTTAATTATGAATTGTTAAAAATGGATATTTCTAAGATAAATGATACTACTTATAATTATAATATAATACCAAGTAATACTTATACTACTGAGGATATTAAAATTTCTGGAACTATAAAACAAGAAATAGAAGATAATAGTAATAAGACTTTTGTATCATTATCAATTAGTAATTATTTGTCATATGAAGTTGAATTAGTAAATAATGTTGAATATAATACTAAATTAACTATTCCAACAATTACAAATAGTATTAACATATCTGATATAACTTCTGAAGAAATTCAAAAAATAAAAACAAAATTATATGAAAATGAGGGTATTACAAAATTGATTGATGATATTTCAACAATAAGTGGTAGTTATTATAATTTTGATAATGATTATGACTTCGATAATGATTATGATTTAGACTTCGATAATGATTATGATTTAGACTTCGATAATGATTATGATTTAGACTTTGATAATTCCATTACTTCATGGTAGTAATTATGATTTTTAAGAAGAAATGTTTAGTTTCTTCTTTTTATATGTTTATATAAATTCATATAGTAAGTTTTATATTTATTATTAACAAATTTTCTATTTAAAAATATTTTGTAAGGGCATTGACAAAACTATATATAATGCTATAATTAAACATGTGCATAAAAAAAGTGTGAGGTTGTTATGGAAAATAGTATTTTAAAAGATGTAAAAATATTACATCAATTAGTTATTAATAATATGGGGGTTAAAGATATTCCTAGATATCCAAATGTTACTGCAACGCAAATTCAAATTTTGGATTATATTATAAGTAGTCCTAAAAAATATGCACTTCAAAAAGAATTTGAAAAAATTTTAGGATTATCTCGAGCAACAGTATCAAGTGTATTAATTACGATGGAAAAGAATGGATTAATTGTAAGAATTACTGATAATGAGGATACTAGAACTAAGAAAATTGTTTTAAGTAGTAATGCTCAAAAAGTTTTTAATAATGGTACAGAAAGGTTAAAAAAAATTGAAGGTATTTGCCTTAATGGTATAAATAAAAAAGATTTAAATACATTTATAAAGGTAATATCAAAAATGATAAAAAATTTAAAGGAGGAAACAAATGAAAAAAATATTTAAGAATTTAAGAAAAAAGGATTATCTATTAATACTATTATGTGCATTAATTATTTTTGCAGAAGTTTGGTTAGAACTTAAAATGCCAGATTATATGAGTAATATAACAGTTCTTGTTCAAACCGAAGGTAGTAAGATGAGTGAGATACTAAAAAATGGTTGTTATATGTTACTATGTGCTTTTGGTTCTTTAGTGGGAGCAATAATTTCTAGTTACATATTAACTTATGTATCAACAACTTTTTCTAAAAACATACGTAAAAAAGTATTTACAAAAACAATGGATTTAGCCACAGCTGAAGTTAAAAACTTTTCTGTTAGTAGTTTAATTACTAGAACTACAAATGATGTTGGTCAAATTGAAATGTTTTTATCAATGGGATTATCACTTTTAATAAAAGCACCAATGACCGCTGGATGGGCTATTATTAAAATACTTAATAAAAGTTGGCAATGGAGTGCTCTTACTGCTGCTTGTGTAGTAATACTTCTTATTACAATTGGAATAATTACAAGTATTGTTATGCCTAGATTTTCTATAGTACAAAAATTAATTGATAAGGTTAATCGTGTAACAAGAGAAAATTTAACTGGTATAAGAGTTGTACGTGCATTTAATGCTGAAAAATTTCAAGAGGATAAATTTAAAAAGGAAAATGATGCTTTAACTGATAATCAATTATTTAATCAAAAATGTTTTGCAATAATGGAGCCTATTATGCAACTAGTAATGTATACTTTAACTTTAGGAATATATTTTATAGGTTCAAATCTTATTAATGCAGCTTTAATGGCTAATAAACTTGCACTTTTTGGCGATATGGTTGTCTTTTCTACTTATGCAATGCAAATAATTATGTCATTTATAATGCTTTCAATGATATTCATGATACTTCCTAGAGCAAATGTTTCTGCTTTAAGAATTAATGAAGTTCTTGATGAAAAATTGACTATTAGTGAAGGTAATTTTAATGGTACTACAAAAGAAACAGGTACTATTGAATTTAAAAATGTATCGTTTAAATATCCTGATGCTGATGAATATTTACTTAGAAATATTTCTTTTAAAGCAGAAAAAGGTCAAACTGTTGCATTTATAGGATCAACTGGAAGTGGTAAAAGTACACTTATAAATTTGGTACCAAGATTTTATGATGCCACTGAGGGAGAAGTTTTAATTGATGGTAAAAATGTAAAAGATTATACTTTTGAATCATTACATAATAAACTTGGTTATGTTTCACAAAGGGCAGTAATGTTTGATGGAACTGTTAAATATAACATTTCTTATGGAAAATCAAATAAGAAAATTACTAAAGAAAATGTTGAAAAAGCACTTAAAATTGCTCAAGGTTATGATTTTGTTAGCAAAATGGATAAAGGAATTGATTCACATATAGCTTCAGGAGGAACAAACGTATCTGGTGGTCAAAAGCAAAGACTTTCTATTGCAAGAGCAATTGCAAAAGATCCAGAAATTTATATTTTTGATGATTCTTTTTCAGCACTTGATTATAAAACTGATTCTATTTTAAGAAAAGCATTAAAAGATAATGTAAAAGATGCCACAACTTTAATTGTAGCACAAAGAATTGGAACAATACTTAATGCAGATAAAATTGTTGTTCTTGATAATGGTAATGTAGTGGGAATAGGAACTCATAAACAGCTTTTAAAAACTTGTGATGTTTATAAAGAAATAGCTTATTCTCAACTTTCAAGAAAGGAGCTTGAAAATGCATAATAAAAAAATGGAAAATGCTAAAGATTTTAAAGGTTCTCTTAAAAGACTTATTAAAGAATTAAAACCTTTTAAAGTACTTATATTTATAAGTTTATTTTTAGCATTCTTAGGTTCAACTTTAACAATTAGTACTCCGAATAAACTATCTAAATTAACTGATGAAATTCAAAAAGGTTTAGTGGTAAATACTGTAAATTTAAGTACATTAAATGAAAGTCTTACTACCTCTTTTGGAAAAGATATTACAATTGATGGAGTTACTATAAGCACTCTTGAACAAATGGAATATGCAAAAATTGTACAAAATCTTGATGAAAATATGAGTGTAAATGATTTGTATAAGGTACTTGATGAAATGCCAGAAAGTATTCAAAAAGTTATAAAACCAAAAATGAATATTGATAAAATCAAGAAAATTTGTTTAGTACTTTTATCTGTATATGCTTTAAGTGCAATATTTAACTTTTTTCAAGCTTTTTCTATGACACATGTTTCAAATAATTTTGCAAGAACTCTTCGAGGAAGAATTTCTCATAAAATAAATAAATTACCTTTAAAATATTTTGATAATCATCAAACTGGTGATATACTTTCAAGAGTTACAAATGATGTTGATACACTTGCTCAAACGCTTAACAATTCACTTTCAGCACTTGCAAGTAATGTAACACTTTTATTAGGTTCTATAATAATGATGTTTAAAACTAATACTCTTATGAGTGTAACTGCAATTGTTTCATCACTTTTTGGATTTATTTTTATGGCAATTATTCTTTCAAAAAGTCAAAAATATTTTGTAAAAAGACAAGAAGGTTTAGGAAAACTTAATAGTCATATTGAAGAAATATATTCAGGGTTAAATGTTGTAAAGGTTTATAATGGACAAGATGATGCAAATAAAAAATTTGATAAAATAAATAATGAAGTAAGCGAAAGTAGTAGAAAAAGTGGATTTTTATCTGGGCTTATGCATCCAATGATGGGTTTTATTGGTAATTTTGGATATGTTGCTGTATGTATAGTTGGCGCACTTCTTACAATGAATAATAATATTTCATTTGGTGTTATTATTGCATTTATTACATATGTTAGATTGTTTACAATGCCACTTTCTTCGATTGCTCAGGAATTTACATTTATACAATCTGCTTTAGCATCATCTGAAAGGGTTTTTGAATTCTTAGATGAAGAAGAAATGTCTAAAGAGGAAAGTAAAGAAAAACTAAATAAAAAAGATGTTAAGGGTAATATTAAATTTAAAAATGTATCCTTTAAATATGATGAAAATGGTAAAACAATTATTAAAAATTTCTCAGCAGATGTAAAATCAGGACAAAAGATTGCTATAGTAGGACCAACTGGTGCAGGAAAAACCACTATGGTTAATTTGCTTATGAAATTTTATGATATTCATGATGGAGATATAACTATTGATGGTAAAAGTATACATGATTTAACAAGAGATAATATTCATAATTTATTTACAATGGTACTTCAAGATACTTGGTTATTCGAAGGAACAGTTAAAGATAATATTAGATATAATAATTCAAAAATTACTGATAAAGAAATTGAAAATGTTTGTAAATATATTGGACTTGACCATTTTATTAAAACTCTTCCAAATAATTATGATACTGTAATATCTGAAAATGATAATATTTCCGCAGGACAAAAACAACTTCTTACGATTGCAAGAGGTATGTGTGAAAAAGCTCCTTTGTTAATACTTGATGAAGCCACAAGTAATGTTGATACAAGAACTGAGGAACTTGTTCAAAAGGCAATGGATAAATTAATGGAAGATAAAACCTCATTTATAATTGCTCATAGACTTTCAACTATAAAGAATGCAGATTTAATTCTTGTTATGAATGAAGGTAATATTATAGAGCAAGGCTCTCATGATGAACTTATGAAGAAAAATGGTTTTTATGCTAAACTATATAATTCTCAATTTGAATTATAGTATAAATTTTTGCCTATTGACAATGAAAAAATATAGTTATAAAATTAATTTGTAAATCGGTGAGAAAGAAAAGTAGGTATTATTTATTTTAAAGAGAGTAACTGGTGATGTGAAGTTATAAATTGATAATATTTGAAATGGGCTTTCAAGAGGCTACCGAACTATTAGTAGGCTAGCACGGAGCGGTTAACTTCGTTAAAAAAATAGCATGTATATTTGTACATTATTTGCACTTTTTAGGTGGCATTAATAAGAATTTAAATCTTATCCTAATTATTAAAGGATAAGATTTTTTTAGAAAGAAGGATAGTTATGAAAAAAAGAATTTTAACAGGATTAAAACCAACTGGAGAACTTACTTTAGGTAATTATATTGGGGCAATATCACAAATGGTTGAGCTTTCTAGTGATGAAAATAATGAAGTATATCTTTTTGTGGCAGATCTTCATGCACTTACTGAATATCAAAATCCAAGCATTTTAAGAGAAAGAATAAAGAAATTTATTGCAATGTATATTGCATGTGGAATAAACCCAGAAAAGGTAGTTATTTATATTCAATCTGATAATGAATATATTCCAATGATTTCTTGGATTTTAGAGTGTAATACTTATTATGGTGAAGCTTCAAGAATGATTCAATTTAAGGAAAAATCTAAAGGTAAAGAAAACTTTACTGTAGGACTTTTAACATATCCAATTTTAATGGCTGCAGATATTTTATATTGTGATTCAGATTATGTTCCAGTGGGTATTGACCAAAAACAACATGTTGAAATTGCTCGTGATATAGCGGAAAGATTTAATAATAAATATGGTGAAACTTTTAAATTACCAGAGCCTCTTATAAGTAAGGGTGGAATTAAAATCAAAGATTTAAAAGATCCTAGTAAAAAAATGAGTAAGTCTGAAGTAAATCCTAATGGTGTAATATCTTTATTTGATGAACCAAAAATGGTTAGTAAAAAGATAATGGGAGCAACAACAGATAGTGAAAATTTAGTTTATTTTGATGAAGAAAATAAACCAGGAATTTCAAATTTGCTTAATATTGCTAGTGCTATTTCTAAAAGAACTGTCGAAGATATTGCAAATGAATATAGAACAAGTGGATATGGCAATTTTAAAAAATATGTTGCATCTTTAACATCACAGATGATTAGTGATATACAAGAAAAATATAACCATATTATAAGTTCTGGTAAACTCGAAGAAATTCTAAATAATGGTAAAGAAAACTCTCGAAAACTTGCTTATGAAAAAATGATGGAAATGAAGAAAAAAGTTGGACTTAACTAAAACAGAAAAAATATTAATTGATATTTGTAAAAGTATTTGTAATGAATATAGTATTGAAGTTGAAAAATTTATTTTTATATCCAACAGGCAAATTTTTAATTGATGGTTTTACTGGCGATGCCGGTCTTACAGAAAGGGAAATTGTTTGTTTACACATTTTTGACATTTTGCATAAAAAATGGTAAAATTATCGTAATTAAGGGGGATTAAATTTATGGTTGATGAATTAAATATTCAGATAGAAAAAATGATTTCAAATAAAAAGACATCAGAAATAGGTTATACTATTTCAAAAAAAATATCAAAAAAAGCAAGAACGGCTTTAATAGATTTAGAACTTAATCATAATAATTCTTGGTCTGTAGAAATGTTTCTTAAAAATAAAAACAAACTTGATAATAATGTTGTATTTTATCGTGGTAATAAAATTAATGGTTATGAATTTTGGACAAATGTTTATAAGTTTTGTAAATCATTTAAAGCAATGGGAATAACTAAAGGCAGTGAAGTGCCAGTTATGGTTTCAAATAGTCCCGAATTTATTTATAGTTTAATTGCCTTAAATATGATAGGTGCTGTTTCTAATATTGTTGGTGAGTGGTTTGCTGAAGACTATTTAGTCGATATTATTCGAGATACAAAATCGAAAGTTATTTTAGTATCTGATGATATTAATGAAAAAATGCAAAATTCTATTGTAAGAAGTCCACAGATTGAAAAGATTATAACATTTTCTTTAACTGATTCTTTACCAAGGGATAAAGAAGGGAATCATTATAATCCTTATGCTGAAATAGATGATAAGTTTGAACATTTTAAAAATAATGTTTCTTTGTTTAAGAAAAAATTTGGTGAAAAGATAGTTTCAAAAAATGAATTTTTAGAAAAAGGTGAGACTTACGAGGGTAATATTGTCGAAGATATGTCCTTATCTGATTTATGCCAAATAACCTATACAAGTGGTACAACAAAACCTGGTTATCCAAAAGGATGTAAACATAGTAATAGAAATTATTTAACTTTAGCAAGATTTAAATGTTCTGATGTATCTCCAATGCCAACGATGAAAAAATTAAGCGTACTTGCACATTTACCAAGTTATACTCAAACAGTAATGTCAACTGCTTATACAGATCCACTTTATATGGGATGGACCATAGTTTGTGAACCATATTATGATATTAATTTTTATCCATATTCTTTACTTATTAATAAACCTAATTATACGGTTGAAACACCTGAATATGAAAAATATGTAGCAAAGTTACTTGATAAAGATGAAAATTGGAAAACCGTTAAAATGCCATTTCGTGTATGTGTTTGTATTGCAGGTCAAGAATTGTCAACAGGTTTAGAAAAATATTTAAATATTATTTCAAGAAAGCACAAATATGGAGTTGAAAAATTACCATTTCCATTCGCACCAGTTAAAATGTCTATAGCCGGAGGCACAACAGAAAATGGTGGATTTTTAGTAACTTTATTTAAAAATTTACAAGAAAAAAGACTTGATTATTTAATTAAAAATAAAAATATTAATTTGATGTCAATAGGACTTGCAGATGCTAGAGTATTAAATAATAATGGTAAACCTTGTAAACCATACGAAAGAGGAATGCTTTATGTAGATACACCCACTAACCAAATTGGTTATGTAAACGAAGAATTTAATAAAGGTAGAGAAGTAGTAGCTGATGATGGTGTAAAACTAATGAGTACTGGTACATATGCATATCAAGATGAATTTGGAACATTTAGAATGCTTGATAGACCAGGAAACGACATTACATTAGAAAATGGAGAAAGTGTACCATTTTATATTATAAATGATCTTATTAGACTAGATACAAAAAATATAATGGAATCTTATATAGTTAATCTTCCTGATAATGAATTAGTTTGCCACATTGAAAAACAACCTAATTCTAAAAAATCTGATGAACAATTAGTTAATGAAATTAGAGCTAGATTAAGTGGAAAAATTGATGAATGTATTTTAGATAATATGTTTTTAAGATTCAGAACTTTTGAAGAAGGGTTTCCCGTGGCTGGAAGTGGAAAAACAGATTTAATTGCGCTTGCTAATGAAGATATTTCAAATAAGGTATATAAACTTAATGAAGGAAAAAATTTAACAAGAAAATTAGAAAAAAAGTGAGAAAAAATATAAATTCTCATTTTTTTATGATAAAATCAATATACAAGGAGTTGATTTAGGTGAACCTACTATGGATTTTAATATTAACAATTATATTTTCATTAACATTGAATATTTTATTCTTTTCAAAAAAACATATACCAACATCAGAAAATAAAATCTTTTCAATATTATTAATAACAAATTTTTTTGGGTTATTAATGGAATTATTTACTAAACTATTTACTTTATATTTTAGTAAGCCTAATCAACTAATCTATATTTTTACTAGAATATATTTAATATATATAATTATGTTTTTTTCAGTTTTTAATATTTATGTCTTACTATATTGTATAAATAATAAAGAAAAGTATGTTGTGTATTATAAAATTTCAAATATTATATTTTATATATTATCATTTATTTCAGTATTTTTACCAGTATCAATAAAAAAGGGATATGCCATTGGAATTGCTGTTAATTATATGTATTTAGTTACTGGAATTATGACTTGTATTTGGATATTATTATTAGTTAAGTATTTTGATAAAACTAAATTTTCTAAAACATTACCACTTTTATTATTAATTACATTTGGTTCATTAGCGGGTTTGATGCAATTTTTTAATCCATCCATAACTTTGGCGACTTGCTTGCATTTTTATGTTTTATTTATTATGTATCATACTATTGAAAATCCAGATTTAAAACTTATAAATGAGTATACTCAAAATAAAGAACTTGTGGAAAATAATATAGAATCAAAAATAAATATGCTATTTAAAGTATCCGAAGATGTTAAATTACCTTTGAATAATATTAAGGAAAATGCAAAATATATAATAAATACAAATAAAAAAATAGAAAAAGATGATTATGCTAAAAAAATATACAATGAATCTAATAATGTTTTAAATGATATTAATGAAGTCTTTAATGTTTCTTCAATAGATAATAGTAAAGTTAAAATAGTTGATACTACATTTAATATTTATAACTTATATGATGAAATAATATATATTGTTAAAAATAAAATAAATGAAAAAACAAATTTTAAATATAGTATTACAAATACTATTCCAAGACTATTATATGCAGATAATGTTAGAATAAAACAAATTATAATCGCACTTTTATTAAATAGTATTTCAGACAAAGAGGGAATTATTGATTTAGATATTTATGAAATTGTTAAAAATGATATATGTAGACTAGTAATAACAATTCAAAGTTCATATATAAAACTTGACTTAAATGAAATAAATAATATTTTAAATAGTAATGTTAATATCACTAATGATTTAGAAAAATATGATATTTCTTTAAAAGATATAAAAAAGTTAATCGATGTTATTGGCGGAACACTTCTTATAAATGATAATGATGGTATAATGAATTTTAAGATAATTATTAATGAAAAAATTAAGGCTAAAAAAGGCACTGATAACCTTGATATAATAGCAAATAGGTTAACTAATAAAAAAAGAGTTTTATTAGCTAGTGATGATTATTTAGAATTATCAACATTTACAAATATACTTAAGAAAAATAATTTTACTGTAGATACAGTAATGTATTATGAAGATATAACATCAAAATTAAATGGAAAAACGAAATATGATTTATTAATAATTGATGATGAAATGAATGATGAAAGCGCAGTTTCAATTATAAAAGAAATTAATAAATTAAAGATAAATCACATTATAAAAATTGTATTACTAGATAACGATAAAGAGTTAATAAAAAAACATTATTTAGAGAATAATACATTTGATGAGTACATATTTAAATCTAATTATAAAGAGGAATTAAAGAAAGTTACTACAAAATATAAATAAAAATTTTGGTAAAACTTTGGTAGTTTTATCAATTTTTTTATGTTATACTTATTTTATGGATATATTAGAAATAAAAAATAGCACAATAATTGTATGCAGTAATAACGAAAAGAAAAATTTATTAAAAAAATTAAATGAATCTGATAAATTATTACCAATTAAATTTTTAAGTAAAAGTGATTTTATTAAAGCACAAACTTTTTCATATGATGAAAAAACTCTTTATTATGTAAGAAAAAAATATAATGTTAAAATTGAGGTTGCTAAAGTTTTTCTTGATAATATTTATTATGTAAGTGATAAAAAATATGATAATGATAAACTAGACTTTTTAGTTAATTTAAAAAAAGATTTAATCAAAAATAATTTATTAAAAACTGATGAATTATTTGTAAATAGTTTAAAGGGTAAAGATATAATTATATATAATTTAGGCTATATTGATAATTTTTTTAATAAACTTCTTGATAATATAAAAAATGTTTGTAACGTAAAAATAGTTAATAAAGAAAATGAAACTTTATATTCAAAAAAAGTGTATGAATTTTCAAATATTGATGATGAGGTTAGTTTTGTAGCAGCTTTAATATGTAAATTAGTAAATTTTGGTGTTGATATTAATAAAATTAAATTAGTAATTAGTGATAATGAATATATAAATGTAGTAAAAAGAATATTTAAAATGTTTAATATACCAGTAAATTTAAATGACAATATATGTTTATACTTTACACTTGCTAGTAAATATCTAATTGATAACTTTACATCTGATTTAACTTCAGTTCTTGATTTTATTAGTAAAAAATACCCTACAGAAGTAGTAAATAAGATATTAAATGTAATAAATCAGTTTACATTTACAACTGACAAATTATCTGTAAAGGAAGATATAATATTTTTATTAAAAAATACTTTTTTATCTGAAGAAAAATTTGATAACGCAGTATCTTTAACTTCTTTGGATAGTGTAAATGAGGATGATTATGTATTTTTACTTGGATTTAATCAAAAAACATATCCTGTTATATATAAAGATGAAGACTACCTTTTAGATGAAGAAAAAAGTATTTTAGGTCTAGAAAAATCTTATGAACTTGCTAAAAGGGATAAAGAAAATTTAATTTATAATATTCGTAAACTAAAAAATTTATCTATTAGTTATAAACTTCAAAGTGAAAGTGGCTCTTTTTTACCATCAACATTAATTAGCGAAATGAATATGGAAACTATTACTGATAGGGTACCTTTAAATTATTCAAATAAATATAACAAAATAAAACTATGCTCCTTACTTGATAAATTTTATAAATATGGGCTAGTTTCTGATGAACTTAAAACTTTATATAATAATTATAAAATAGATTATAAAATGTATGACAATACATATAAAAAAGTACCTTTCGAGTTAATGAATAAAATATTTAAAAATAAGTTATCATTATCATATTCAAGTATGGAAGGTTATAATGAATGCAGCTTTAAATACCTTATTAATAATGTGCTTAGACTTGATGTTTATGAAGATACTTTTGCAGCATTTTTAGGATCGCTTTTTCATCATATATTAGAGTTATCTATTAATAAAGATGTGCAAGTTCATAATGAAATTATTAAATATATGGAAAGTGCAAATAAAACTTTTACTGAAAAAGAGAAGTTTTATATATTTAAAATGGAAAAAGACATAAATTTTGCACTAGATACTATAAAAGAGCAAAATACTTATTCTTTATTAAATGAATATATGCTTGAAAAAGAATTTACAGTAAATAAAAAAAGTAAATTAGATGTTTTATACAAAGGATTTATAGATAAATTAATGTATAAAAATATTAAAGGTAAAACATATTATGCAATTGTTGATTATAAAACATATGATATAGATGTTAAAATGGATTTAATTAATTATGGATTGAATTTACAACTTCCCATATATTTATATTTAATAAAAAATAATTATAAAGATGCATTAATATGTGGATTTTATATTCAAAAAGTATTTTCTACGGATAATAAATATGATGAGAATAAATCATTATTAGAAAGAAAAAAAGATTCATTAAAACTTACTGGTTATTCAAATATAGATGGAAGTATTATAAATAAACTTGATAAAGATTATGAATCATCGAAAGTAATTAAGGGTTTAAAACTTAAAAAAGATGGTAATTTTTATAGCTATAGTAAGGTTTTATCTAATGAAAAAATGGATGAAATTTACCATAAAGTTAATGAGCAAATAGATAAAGTGATTAATAATATTGAGAACTCCAATTTTGATATTAATCCTAAAAATTATAATGGTAAAAATATATCTTGCACATATTGTAAGTTCAAAGATATATGTTATAAGTCTATAAAAGATGAAGTAATAATAGAAACGGAGGATAACGATGGCATGGACTGCTGATCAAGAAAAGGCAATTAATGAGTGTGGCAAAAATATTATAGTTTCTGCAGGGGCAGGTTCTGGTAAAACAGCGGTTCTTACAGAAAGAGTTATTACAAAACTTAAGAAGAAAACTAATATTAATAGACTTTTAATTTTAACATTTACAAATGCCGCAGCAATGGAAATGAAAGATCGTATAAGAGAGGCAATAACAAAAGATGAAAGTTTAATAAAACAGCTTGATCTTATTGATGGAAGCTATATTACAACATTTGATTCATTTGCTTTATCAATTGTAAAAAAATATCATTATTTACTAAATATTTCTAAAGATATAAGCATTTTAGATAATGAAATTGCTAAAAATATAAAAAGTAATTTTTTGTCCGAGGTATTTGAAAAAATGTATGAACAAAAAGATACAGACTTTTTAAAAATGCTAAATGATTTAACTATTAAAGATGATAAGTCTATAATAAACGAAATACTTTCATTAAATGAACTTTTAGATAGGTTACCTGAAAAGGGGGAGTATTTAAATAATTATGTAAATAATTTTTATAATGAAAAAAATATTGATAATATTGTTAAAAATTTTTATGAACTAATAAATAGAAAAGTTAATAAAATTAAAATATACTTAGATAATTTATCATATAACTGTGATGAAAAATATTATGAAAAAGTTATTAATGTAGTAAATCCACTTTTAAATGCAAAAACCTATGAAGAGTTTAAAAGTTATAGCAATATATCGTTTCCTATACTTCCAAAAAATAGTGATGAAGATCAAAAAAAGTCAAAGGAAAAATTACAAAATGAGATTAAAAATTTACATAGTATTTTAATTTATAAAGATGAATATCATTTAAAAAATTGTTTATTAGAAACGAGTACTTATGCTAAAGCAATTATAAAAATAATTAATAAACTTGATGAAAAAGTTTTAAGTTATAAAGAAAAATATGCCTCATTTGAATTTAATGATATTGCTAAAATGGCTATTAAAGTTGCAAAAATGGAAAATGTTAAAGAAAATCTTTCTTCATATTTTGAAGAAATAATGATTGATGAATATCAAGATACTTCAGATTTACAAGAAACTTTAGTAAATTTAATTTCTCATAATAATGTTTATATGGTTGGAGATATTAAACAATCTATATATCGTTTTCGTAATGCTAATCCTTTGATATTTAAAAATAAATATGATAAATATTCTAAAGAAGATGGGGGAATTAAAATTGATTTACTTAAAAACTTTCGTTCAAGAGATAAAGTATTAGAAAATATTAATAAAATATTTAATCTTTTAATGGATGATGATTTTGGGGGAGCAAATTATAAAGAAAGTCATCAAATGGTATTTGGAAATAATTTATATACTGAAAATAGTGTTAATACAGATGATTTAGATGTTTTAGTTTATAATAAAGAAGATAAAAAATATAGTGATGCTGAGTATGAAGCCTTCATAATCGCGGGTGATATTAAAGAAAAACTAAAAAGTGGTTATAAAGTTTTAGATAAGGAATCAAAAACATTAAGGCCTTGTAAATATGATGATTTTTGTATATTAATTGATAGAAAAAATAGTTTTGAAATATATAAAAAAATATTTGAATATTTAGATTTACCACTTTTGATATATTATGATGAAAAAATAACTAATGAAAAAGATATTTTAGTGTTAAAAAATTTAATAGATTTAATAGTATGTATTTATAATAAAGATTATAAACAAAAATTTAAATATGATTTTTATTCAATTTTAAGAAGTTTTCTATATAATGAAAAAGATGAAGTATTTATAAATTATTTTGTAAATAATAATTATTACAATAGTGATTTATTTAAAAAGTGTGATAGTATATCTAAAAGGTTAGATATAATGTCTAGTAAAAAGTTGATAGAAACTATTCTTGATGAATTTGATTTTTATGATAAAGCTATTTTGATTGGGGATATTGATAAAGTTATTAAAAGGTGTGATTATCTTTTAACTTTAGCAGATAACTTATCTAGTTTAGGAAAAAGTATAATAGAATTTAATGAGTATTTAAATGATTTAATTATAAATGATGCAGATATATCTTTTTCTGTTAATACTAATGTAAAAAATAATATTAAACTTATGAATATTCATAAATCAAAAGGACTTGAATTTCCAATATGTTATTTTGCAGGTTTTGATAAAACATTTAATAAACAAGATTTAAATAAAATGTTTAATTTTGATTATGAATTAGGTTTAATATTACCGTTTTATGATGATGGAGTGGGGCCTACTATATTAAAAAGTATATATAAAGATAAATATTTAAAAGAGGATATTTCTGAAAGAATAAGATTGTTTTATGTAGCCCTTACTAGAGCAAAAGAAAAAATGATTATGGTTATACCAAATAATATGGAAGATATTTCTTTTAAAGAGGATTTAAATTCATTTTTAACTTTTATATCTTTGGTAAAGTTTGTTTTAAAAGATAATATAAAATATATTGAAAATGTAAATCTTACTAAAAATTATAATTATACAAAAGAAAAAGATTTATTTGAAAAAAATAATGATTTATTACCAGTAAATGAAATAAAAGTAAATTCAAAGTTAATTACTCATAGTAATGTATCTAAAAAAGTATTAAAACTTCTTTCAAATAAGGAAGTAAATGCAATGGAGTGTGGCACACATATTCACGAGATATTTGAAACTGAGGATTTTAAAAATACTAATAATAAATATGTATTAGCTTTACTTGATAAAATAGATAATGATTATAAAAATGTGTATAAAGAATATGAATTTATTTATGAGTATGAAGATAAAGAATACGAGGGAATTATCGATTTACTTTTAGAATATGAAAATAAAATGGTAATAGTTGATTATAAACTTTCTAATATTGATGATGAAAATTATGTTAAACAGTTAAATATTTATAAATCATTTATTGAAAATAAAACTAAAAAAGAATGTGAAATATATTTATATTCAATACTAAATGAAACCTTAAAAAAAATATAAAATTTTTAAGGTTTTATATTTTTGTCTTTATTTAACATTTATAATTAAATCATTATAAGGAACATAATCTTTTAAAAGATTATTATCAATAAGTAAATTTTCTAAGTTAACAAGTAATTTTTCTTCGATATAATGGCTTTCTAAATATGAATCAGCATCTTTATATCTTTTTATAATAGTACTTAAATCATTTAATGATAAATCTGGAAATTGTTTATATATACTTTTAGCAATTTTCATTTCATCATTATTTTTAACAAATTCTAATCCTTTATTAATTGCTTTTATAAATGAAATAATTATTTCTTTATTGTTTTCAATATAACTTTTTTTTGCATAAAAGGTAGTATATGGCATTTCTCCAGAAAGAAGCCCAATACTTTGAAGAACATAACCATATCCTTCATTTTCAAGTTTTAATGCAGTTGGTTCAAATAAATTTACATAATCTCCAGTATTTCCAATGAAAGCCCCAGATAAAGATGCAAAGTCAATATTGT
The DNA here is from genome assembly GCA_964430785.1 of uncultured Mycoplasma sp. Taxonomy (GTDB): domain Bacteria; phylum Bacillota_I; class Bacilli_A; order RF39; family UBA660; genus UBA6448. The sequence goes on from CAYSFJ010000019.1 coordinate 17,100, forward strand.
AGTTTATTTTTATTTTGCTTTTATCTATTCCTTCATTTTTTAAAGCATTTAGAAAGTTTAAAGCAGGCATACCACTACTTCGACCAACGAGTATTTCTTTTCCATAGAGATTTTTAAGTGAAAAGTTTTTTTCTTCTTTTCTTCCTAATATAAATTGACCATCTCTTTTTGTAAGTCCTGAAAATATTTGCAAGTAATCTTTTTCATTTTTTTCATATACATAAATTGCACTTTCTGCACCAGCAAAACCGATTTGTGTATCTCCAGAAAGTACTGCTGCACTAACCTTATCTGCACCAGGCGTTAAAACAAGATTAATATTAATATTTTCATTTTCAAAATAGCCTTTTTCGATGGCAACATAAAATGGTGCATAAAATATTGAATGTGTAACCTCAGCAATTTTTATTTCTTTTATATTATTATTTTTTTTCTTTTTAGGTAAAAAGAAAATTAAACTTAAAACTAAAATTAGAATTATTAAAAATGTATAAAATATTTTTTTCAAAATAACCTCCATATTATTTCTTATGTATTATATGAAAGATTTTATTTAATGCTACATATTAAGATATAAATACTTATTGATGTTTACACTGTTTTTAATTATTTTACAATACTATGAAAATATTTTGCATATTATATTTATTAAATATTAAATCGTGCTTGCTACAAAAAATAACGATTTTTAGTAGGACTAGGTAAAAACTGCTTTGAAGTAGAAAAATTTATAGAGTTTTGTATGCAGTAGTTTGATATTGGATTTGTAAAAATAAATTAGTATTAATTTTGAACTTATAACTTTAAATTAATTAAATCAATAGAAAAAATAACGATTCTATGGTATAATATTAACAGTTGATGGGTGATAAAATGTTAGAAAATAAATTAGGTATTACTAATGAAGTTGAACTATTAAAAGAGGAAGAACGTATTACTAAATTAAAAGCATTAGAGTTATTTGATTCTAATAAAATAAATGAATTTGAAGTGGGAACTTTTGATGGTTTATTAAAAATACATAAATTTTTATTTGACGATATCTATGACTTTGCAGGTATTATTAGAAAAGATAATATTGCTAAAGGTAATTTTAGATTTGCATCTGCTTTATATTTAGAAGATGTTTTAAATAAAATTACTGAAATGCCAGAAAAAACTTTTGATGATATTATAAAAAAATATGTTGAAATGAATGTTGCTCACCCTTTTCGTGAAGGAAATGGTAGAAGCACTCGTATCTGGTTAGATATGATATTAAAAAAAGAATTACACAAAGTTATTGATTGGAGTAAAGTTAATAAAGATGATTACTTACTTGCAATGGAAAGAAGTCCTATCAAAGATACAGAGATAAAATCATTGTTACAATCTGCTTTAACTGATAACGTTAATGATAGAACAGTTTATATGAAAGGTATTGATATTAGTTATCAATATGAAGGATATAATACTTATAAACTTGAAGAACTTGATAGTAATAAATAATATTAAGTTAGAGTGGAACTTTAATATATTTCGCTTTTATTTAATTAAAAGATATAAAAAAGATGGTTCTTATGAGTATTATTATGAGGTGTTTTAAAAAATATATCTGAATAATTTATGTGAAATAAAAATAAAC
>CAYSFJ010000020.1:0-18460 GCA_964430785.1 uncultured Mycoplasma sp.
TTTAAATAAAAACTAAGGTTTTAACCTTAGTTAATATTGATTAATTTTTTAGTAGTTTCTTTTTCTTCTTTAGGAACAACAACTTTTAATATACCATCTTTAAATTCTGCTGTGATTTTACTTTCATCAACATCACCAAGATAAAATGATCTTTCGCATCTTTCATAGTATTTTCTTTCACGATGAATATATTTTTTCTTATTGTGTTCATCTTTATTTGAATGTTTTTCTGCAACTATTTTAAGGTTACCTTTATCACATTCAACTTTAATATCTTCTTTCTTATAACCTGGAACATCTACTTCAATGAAATATTTTCCATCTTCCTCATAAATGTCACAAAACATTTTATTGTTTTCCTTTCTACTAGGTGTAAAATCATCTAAAAAATCATCTAAAAATATTCTACTTGGTAACATACCATATCATCTTCCTTTCATACTTACATTATACTACTATCTTTTAGCACTTGTCAATAGTAAGTGCTAACTTTTTTTTATTTTTTTCACCTATTGATATTTTGGCTATTATATGCTAACATATACATTAAATTTACGGGGGATATATGGAAAAGTATATTACATTTGGAACTAAAAATATTAACTCTTCTCTATTTAGAGATATTATTCCATTTAATACAAAACCCTATGGCGGTTTATGGCTTACAAAATATACAGAAATAAATGCTAATGAATGGCTTATGTTTTTAGAGGACCATCCTAGTCTATTTTTTCAAAAATTTGATGGACAAGCTTCAATTGTAATTTTAAATGATGATGCAAATATTTTATATATAAATAATATCTATGATTTTAATGAGGCATATAATAAATATCCAAGTTATAATAATGATAAAAAAATACTTGATTATAATAAAATATCTAAAGATTATGATGGTTTTTATATTACAAAGACAGTTTTACCTTTAATTGGCTATGAAGATTATTGTATATCAAGTTTAATATTATTTAACCCATATGTTATTAAATCTTATCAACCAATTGATGTTACATATTATAAAACACAGTATTACGTAGAATATGAAATAAGTAAAGAATATGAAGTTAAAAAAATTTTTAATGTAAATGAGAAATTTATGATTTTATATAATATACTTAAAGAAAGTTTCTTTACCTTTATTAATGAAATTAATATATCTTTAGCTAATGAAAATGATTATTTATTATTATTAAATCTAACTAATAAATTTTTAAATGAAAATATTATATATTATGAAAATGAAATAAATAGTATTTTGAAAGAAGAAGATTTTGAATTTATAAATAAAAATGCTTTAGTAAATGGAATATCACATAAATTATATTGTGATGCATTCAACATATATAAAGGTAATGAGAGGAAATAAAATATGAAATATTATTTGGCTTTAGATCAAAAAAGAAGCAAAAATGAAGATAAATCTGATAGATATAAAATTATATTTTTAGATAATATATTAAAATCTAAATTAGATAGTATTGATGGTATAACAAACTTTACCAGCAATTTTGAAAATGAAATAAAACTTTTTTCTTATCTTGCAAAATATAATCTAATTGATTTAAATGATACAACAAAATATTTTTGTATTTGTTATAAAAGTCAAAAAAGAAATGAATCACAAAATATTTTTAAAAAGTGTGGTAAAACAATGCAAGGACAAAGTGATATTTTATTTAAAAATGAAGCCCCACTTTTTGACCCAACAACTCTTACAAATTTTTTATTAAATAAACAAATTAGTGATATAACATTTTCAGGTTATGAAAATTTATCTGAAAAAGAAAAAATTAATTTATCCATTTTACAATTACTATGTAAAGAACTTATAACAAATGATTTTTACAGATATGATGACATTTATGAAAGTGCTTATGGCCTGCAAAATTATGTATATGATGTTAAACGTGGTTATGTAAATAATAAATATTATTTTAAATATATTACTATTTTAGTCGAGCATCTATCATTTAGATATGATAAATATGATTTTAAAAAAGCATATCCACTTAAAAATAAAGATGGTAAAACATATATTAACAAGAGACATTTATATGAATTTGTAATATTTTTAGTACACTTAGAAAGGGAATTTAATAAATGTTTAGAAAATAAAAAAGAAATTAGTAATACTTATGAAGAAAACATGCAATTATCATTTTTTTAAATTTATTTTAAAAATTTGATTTTTTTTTATAAAAATTATGATATTATATATATGATAGAAAGGGATTAAAAATGAATAATGAAATACAAAATGATGTAGAAAATTTAGATATAACTCCACCTTTAGTACCAAATCAAAATATTGAAGTATATAAACCAGAACCAAAAAAGAAAAAAAGTATTATAAGTATTATATTTAATATTATAGGTCTATTAATAGTACTTAGTTTTTTAGGAGTATGTTTCTATTATTTGTTAGTATTTAATAAAAATGGTGAAGAAGTTTATAAAGCAGTAATAAATAAAGGTTATAATTATCTAGATATAGCCTATAATAAAGTTAATGGTTATTTAGATTTTGATATTAACAAACCTATTAGTTTAATTGGTAATTTAAATTTAAATCATGATAATAACGATTATTTATACAACTTTGAATATAATTTAGATTATGAAAAAGAAATATTAACTTATGCACATACAATATATAAAAATAATAATGAAATAAATAATTTAATATATAATTATGAAAATAAACAAACATATTTGTTATATAAAAAGGCTAATAATAATCCAATAAAAATTAGTGATACTGATTTATTTGAACATAAAAATTATGTATCACTTAGTGAATATTATTACTTATTAACAAGTTTTAAAAAATATTTATATAATACCTTTGATACTGAGGATTTTGATATAATTTTAGATATAAATAAAAATAATAATAAATTTACATTTAATAAAAAAGTAACATTCTTATTACAAAGTGTTACATTTGATAATATGATTACAAGTTTAAATAATAGTATTCAAAGTGATGAAAAATTTATGGATATATTATATAAAATACTTTTAAAAAAGGAAAACTATAAAGAAGGATATAACATAGATAATGTTAAAGAATATTTAAATAAATTAACAAAAGATTTAATAAAAGAATATGATGGTAACATAGGAATTAATATATATACTGATTTACTAGGTAAAAATGTAAAACAAATTGAAATATATCATGAAGGAGATAACCTATTTACTTATAAAAATAATACATTTGAAATAAATTTAAAACATAATAGCAAAAATTATAATATACAGTACTTTGATAATACTTTAAAAATTAAAGGTTTCGAAATAAAAATTAATGAATTTACAAATTCTAAAATTAATATTGATATAATTAAAAATAATAAGACTGTTAATATAATATTATTAGAAAATGGTAATATTAATATTAAATATAATAATAGTGATATAATTATAAATAAAACTGATAAAAATACTTATGAATATAGTTTCACTTCAAAAAACTATAAAATAAATGGTAAATTTGAAATAAATGAGGATTCCACTGTTAGTCAATTTGATAAAACAAATTATATAAATCTAGATAATCTTTCTTATAATGAAAAAACGATTATTAACAAAGATATAAAAAATATTATTGATGAAATAGTTGATAATTTTGATATTAGTTTTTTAGACATGATTGCAAAATAATCATGTTTTTTTTAAATAATTAATAATGTTACAATTAAAATGAGGTGATATTGTTAATGCAAAATAAAGGCAAAAAAAATTATAAAAGAAAGGATATTAATCAAAATAATAGTTACAAATTTAATAGTAAAATAGATGAATGGTTAAAATATAAAAAAGATACTATAAAAATTTCATCATACACCACCTACTGTAATATTATTGAAACTAAAATTAGACCTATATTAGGAAATATAGAATTATCAAAATTAAATATAAATATAATTAATAATTACATAACAAATTTACAAAATAATAAACAATTATCTAATAATACTATTCATGATACTATAAATATATTAAAGCAAATAATAGATTTTCATAAAATTAATATAAAAGTATATGTTCCTCCAAAAATTCAAAATGAAATAACCGTATTTAGTAAAAATGAAATACAATTAATTAAAAAAAGGGCTCTTACTAAAGATAATAGATGTATATTTGGTATTGTTTTAAGTTTATATACTGGAATTAGAATTGGTGAATTATGTGCTTTAAAAAAAGAAAATTTTGATATGAAAAATTTAACATTTACAATTTGTAATACCATAATAAGAGTTAAAAATATGGATAAATGTGCAAAATATAAAACTAAATTAGTTCTAACAAAACCTAAAAGTAAAAAATCTATAAGAGTAATTCCTATTCCAAATATATTAAAAAATTATGTTATTTTTTATTTAAATCAATTACATGAGTATGATTTTTTTTTATCAGGAAAAAGTAATCCTATTGAACCACGAAGTTTTTCAAATCATTATAAAAGATTTTTATCTTATTGGGGAATCAAACACAAAAAATTTCATACTACTAGGCATACTTTTGCCACTAAAGCTGATGAAAAACAAATAAGTACTAAAGCACTTTCAGAAATACTTGGTCATTCAAATACTAACATAACACAAAGTTTATATATACATCCATCACTAAATTACAAAAGAATATACATTAATAATATTTATAATCAAAAAAACTGACAATAAATCAGTTTTTTAATTTTTCAAGTTTTTCCATTTCCTCGGCTAACTTTTGTTTTTCATTTGCAACAATATTTTCTGGTGCACGCTTAACAAAATTTTCATTTTCAAGAAGATTTTTCCTTTTATTAATTGATTTTTCTAAATCTTCGATTTCTTTTAAAATATCCCCTTTGCTGCATTTATTTTTAACTTCAAAATATAATTTAGCATATTTAGATTCATATACAACATATTCATTTATATCTTCAACTTTATTTTTAAATTTAATTAATCCATCATATAATTTTTCATCAAATAGATAAATTATTTTAACAGCATCACTATTAATAATATTATTTTCTGCCTTAAAATTACGTAAAGATGTTATATCATTTAATATTTCAATTACTTCATTATTTTCAAATATTTCTTTTTTATTATATACTGGATAAGTACTATTCATAATTGATTTACTTTCTTTAAAAGGTAAATTTTGATATATTTCTTCCGTAACAAAAGGTATAAATGGATGAAGCATTTTTATTATACCAGTTAAAATATAAAGAAGCACAGATTTTGATGTATCATTTAAATATATTTTAGATATTTCAATATAAGAGGAACAATAATCATCCCATATAAATGAATAAAGAATATTAAATGCATTATGAAATTCATATTTATCCATATATTTACTTACAGATTTAATAGCATTATTATATTTTGTTAAAATCCATTTATCATAAATATTATAATTAGTATGTTGCATGTCATTTAAATCTTTTGTATTCATTATAACAAATCTTGATGCATTCCATAATTTATTAATAAAGTTCCAAGATGATGCTACCTTTTCTTCATCATATCTAAGATCCATTCCAGGAGCAGAGTTAGTTGTCAAAAATAATCTTAATGAATCACAGCCATATTTTTCAATTACATCAAGTGGATTTACACCATTACCAAGACTTTTACTCATTTTTCTACCTTGTTTATCACGAATAAGTCCATGAATTAAGCAATCTTTAAAAGGTCTTTCGTTCATAAATTCAAGTGATTGAAAAGTCATTCGATTAACCCAAAATGGAATAATATCATAACCTGTTACTAAAACATTATTTGGAAAATATCTATCTAAATCATCAGTTTTATTTGGCCAACCTAATGTTGAAAATGGCCATAATGCTGAGGAAAACCATGTATCAAGTACATCTTCATCTTGAACCCAACCATCAGAAGTTGGTGCATCCTCTCCAACATATATTTCATCGCCCTTATACCAAGCAGGAATTCTATGTCCCCACCAAAGTTGACGAGATATACACCAGTCATAGGTTATTTCCATCCAATGATTCATTGTTTTTTCATATCTTTTTGGTATAAAGTTTACTTTTGTATCTTTATTTTTTTGATTTTCAAGTACCCTATCTGCCAAAGGACGCATTTTTACAAACCATTGTGAAGATAAATAAGGTTCAATCATAACTCCAGTTCTTTCAGAATGTCCAACACTATGTGTTATTTCCTCTTTTGAAAGAAGTAATCCTTCTTTTTCTAAATCTTCGACTAGTTTTTCTCTTGCTTCTTCCCTAGTCAATCCTTTATATTTACCAGCATTTTCATTCATCGTAGCATCAGGATTTATACAAATTATTTCTTTTAAATTATGCCTTTTACCAACTTCATAATCATTTGGATCATGTGCAGGTGTTATTTTAACGCATCCTGTTCCAAACTCTGGATCTGCATGTTCATCACCAATAATTGGGATTAATTTACCAACAATAGGAAGTACAGCATTTTTACCAATTAAATCTTTATAACGCTTATCATTTGGATTAACTGCAACTGCTGTATCACCAAATAATGTTTCAGGTCTTGTTGTAGCAACATCTAAATACTTATCTGTTTTATCAATAACATATTTTAAATGATAAAAATACCCCTTTACTTCTTTATAAATAACTTCCTCGTTTGATAAAGCAGTTTGTGCTTTTGGATCCCAATTAATAATTCTATAACCACGATATATTAATCCTTTATTATATAAATCTACAAAAACTTTTCTTACAGCTTTTGAAAGTCCCTCATCTAAAGTGAATCTTTCACGTGAATAGTCAAGTGCAAGTCCTAATTTTGCCCATTGTTTATGAATATTATTTGCATATTCTTCTTTCCAATCCCATGCATATTTTAGCCAATCCTCTCTTGAAAGATTTCTTGGATTAATTCCCATTTTAGTAAGTTTATCATCAACTTTTGCTTGAGTTGCTATACCAGCATGATCCATACCAGGAACCCATAATGCATCAAATCCACAAAGTTTTTTATATCTTATTATAATGTCTTGAATTGTTGTATCCCACGCATGACCAATATGTAAATTACCAGTTACATTTGGTGGTGGAATTACAATAGCAAATGGTCTTTTACTTTTATCATTACCCGCTAAAAAATTTTTGTTATTAAGCCAAAATTCATACTTTCCATTTTCTACTAAATTAAAATCATATTTTGTTTCCATATTTACCTCCAATAAAAAAGGTAGTACAAAAGGGTGCATATTGCACGGTACCACCTTTATATTTAACTTATTATCCTTAATGCGGATACACAGCTTATCCTATTTACTTAGATAAGCAACTAACAAGCTACTTCATTTAATCAGGGTTTAAGAAAAGCTTTCAGCATATTACTTTTCCTCTCTAATAAAATAATTAAACTACTCCTCTTGCATAACGTTTTTACAAAGTTATTATAACATTTGATTTTATGAATTTCAATAAATTTACTATGTTAATTTATAGTTTTTATTGTTTTTTAAAACCCTTTTGTTAACGGATAAATTAGTAAAATTATCTTCACTTGTTAGTATTTCAAATATTGCCTCTTCGAAAACAGTTGCAACAATCTTATCTAAATTTACATTTTTATTTTCTAAAGCAATTTTACAAATCTCCGCAATAAAAGCATTATTTATTTCAAGATTAATACCATGTTGTTCAAAAAAATTAATATAGTATGGAATTATCCCGTTTTCAGGATGACAAAGCTTTAAAAGAATCATATCTTTATTCATTGGTTCTAATTTAATATTATAATTTGTTAAACTTGAAAGTTTTTCTGGTACGCCTTCATAATAAGACAAATATCCACATTTTTCTCTTTTTGAAAAATCTCCCATAATAATTATTAACAAATCACTAGTAGGATAATTAATAATACCATTTTCTGTTATAATTTTATAATCAATTCCCATCATTAAATCTCTTAATGTGTTTTCACTTGAGGATGCAATTTCACTTATTGGATTAAATAACAAACTTTCTGCATTATCTAAAATCAATGTAGAATCTAGTTCACTACCACTATTTGCCAAACTCATAAATAAAGCATCAAAAGAAAAGTTTTCATTACTTAAATCTTCATAATAAACTTGTACAGGTAAAGTATCTTTTATCGTGGAAACTATTTCATTTTGAAAAGAACCTTTTTTTCCATCAATAATAATATTACTTTTCTTTATACCATTTGTATCTAAATAATGTGTTGAAATACCCACTACTAACTTTTTAATGGCATCAGGCTGCATAAATACCTTATTATATAAATTCATATATAATTTTTTACTTGTATCAATATCAAAATATATAGCGTCTTTACAGCTTACTAAAGAAACAAAATGATTAGCAAAATCACTTGGTTCTAGTATTTCAGGTGTTTGTCCTTTAAAAATATATTTTATATCATTATCATTTTCAACAATTAAATAATTACTAATATCTTGAAAAAATACGTTTGGTAAATTCTTCTTATCAATATTATAAAGATTTAATAGTGAATCAACATCAAAAACAAATGCCACTACACTTTCTTTTTTCGAAGAAATAATATCATAAATATGATTATTCTCATCAACAAATTTTATTTCTTCTTCATCATAATAACCATAAATAGTTTTTTCTGGAGTATAAATATTATCCTTCTTTTTTAAAACTACCCCAATTTGTAAATTATTTTCCATACCCTATCCTTATCTTATCACAAGAATAGTCAACCACTTTTTTCTAATATTTCTCTAATACTTCCAATATACCACGATATGGAAGAGATACGCAAGTTTTTCTTGATGATTGCTTATAAATATCTTCATAAGCTAGTCCTTCATTTAATAAATCTTTATTATATTCTTTTTCATTAACCATATTCAAAAAATTATTAATATATTCTTTTGCATCATTTATACTCTTACCAATTAAATTTTTTATCATTATTGACGTTGACGAAATACTTATTGCACATGCTTCACCAGTAAAACATATATCTTTTATTATATTATCTTTTATTAAAATATAAAGATCTATATTATCAATACATGACTGATTTGAACTATTTACTTTTTCATAACCTTCACCAACAATTTTATTTCTATTCATTGGATTTTGATAATGTTCCATTATAATTTCTCTTTTTAACTGAGGTTCCATTAAAACATCTCCTTTAAAATTTTTTCTTTATTAGAAATAAGTTCAATAAATTCATCTATTTCTTTTTCAGTATTATAAAAATATAAACTTACTCTAATTGTATTATTAACTTTTGTAACATTTTTAAGTATCTTAGCACAATGGTTACCTGCTCTTACACATATATTATATTTGTTTAAGTAAAATGCAACATCTTGAGCAAAAATATCATCAACATTAAATGAAATAATTGCACTATCACACTCTACATTTATAATATCTATAAAAGGAATTTTTATCATTTTATTAATTAAATATTCTTTTAATTTCATTTCTCTTTCATGGATATAATTCATACCAATTTTATTTAAATACTTTATTGCCTCTCCAAAGCCAATAACACCAGCAATATTTGGCGTTCCTGCCTCTAAACGATGTGGTAATTCCTTTAAATAAATTTCTTTAGGGTTATCAAAAGATTCATTCATTCCACCGCCTAAGTTAATTGGATTTAAGTTTTCTAAAAGTTCCTTTTTACCATAAAGTACACCTACTCCAGTTGGCCCTAACATTTTATGTGCTGAAAAAGCTAAAAAATCACAATCAAGTAAGGAAACATCAACTTTCATATGTGGAACACTTTGAGCACCATCAACAACCACAAAAATACCTAATTCATGAGCAAAAGCACATATTTCTTTAATAGGTCTTACATCACCAATTACATTAGTAACCATAGCAAGTGATATAATTTTAGTCTTTGGTGTAACTATTTTTTTTATATTATCTAAAGTAACATGAAAACTACTATCTAAATCAATATATTTAACATGAGCACCCTTTTCATTTTCAAGTCTAAACCATGGAAGCACATTTGAAGCATGTTCTGAAGTTGTAATTAATATTTCATCACCTTGCTCAATCAATGGAGCAAAAAAACCTGTTGCTATTATATTTAAACTTTCAGTTGTACCAGATGTAAAAATAATTTCCTCATTATATTTAGCATTTATAAAATTTTTAACTAAATCACGAGATTTTTCATATTCCATATCAACCTTGAAAGATATATCATAGTCGCCTCTATGAGCATTTGCACTATAATTTTCATAATAATCTGTTATTTTATCAATAACACATTTGGGTTTTAAAGTAGTTGCACCATTATCAAAATATATAATATCATTATTTAAAATTGGAAAATCATCTCTATTCATAATTAACCTCCTTTTTAAATTTCTCATCAAATAAATTTAACATAAAACTCTTTTTTAATAATTTTTTTGCATCAGTATATTCTACTCCCAAAGAATTTAGATAAAGAAGACTATCTTCATCATATGTACCAATAGTTAGATAATGTGATGCCTCTACTTCATTAGTATCAATTTCTAAAATAGGTTCAATTAAAATATTTCCCATTTCTTTTAAACCTTTTAAATTTTCTGTAATAACATTACCAAAAGTATTTTTTTCTGCCTTAACACATACTTTTGATTTACTATAACCATTTTCAGAAATTACATGATAATTAATATCACATTTATTATTATTTCCTTTTATCAAAACATTTATAGAAATAATACTATCACCTTCATTTACACTTAAATAATTTATTTTTAATATAGAGTTATTATGCTGGATAATATTAATATCCATTTTAGTATCATTATCATTAAATATATTAATTATTAAATTATTTTTAACATCTAAATTAAGACCTTTACTTTGATTAATAATATTTATAACATTATCCATTAATATATTATTCATTTTTTCCTTCTTCACTTATAGTAAATGCCTCATCAAATCCAACATTTTCAATATTTTCCGCTAAATGATAATCACCAGTCTTAATAATTTTTCCATTATCTAAAATATGAACATAATTAGGTTTAATATATTTAATAATATTTGTATGATGTGTAATAATTAGTATCGTAGGTTTATATTCTCTATAATATTCATTTATAAAGTTAGAAACTATTTTTAAAGCATCAACATCAAGTCCAGAGTCTATTTCATCTAAAATAATAAACTTTGGTTTTAAAATACCCATATGAAGAAGTTCTATTTTTTTTCTTTCTCCACCAGATGCTCCAACATTTATATCTTTATGAATAAAAGATTTATCTAAAGAAAGTTTATCGCAAATTTGTTCCATTTCTTTATTAAATTTAAATATATCTAAAGTACCTTCATTTCTTCCTTTTAAAGCTGTTCTAAGAGCTTCAGCATTACTAACACCTTCGATTGCCGGAGGATTTTGACTTATAAGCATTACACCCTCTTTGGCAATTTCATAAGTACTCATCTGAAGTAAGTCTTTATTATTATATACAATCTTACCTTTTTTAGTATAACCAGGATAATTCATAATTACTTTACATAAAGTAGATTTTCCAATTCCATTTTTACCCATAATAACATGAATTTGTCCATCAGATAATTCAACACTTAAATCATTTAATATATCTTTATCATTAACTGAAACATATAAATTACTTATTTTAAACATAACTTCCTCCACTACACATATTTTATACCATTTTTAATATAATTAAAAGAAAAAATTTAATACTTTAAATATCTATATTATCTATACGATAAATTTTCAAATTTTTATATTTTGAAAGCAAAATAACTTTATCTTTTCATCAAAATATAATATAATTTAATTAGTGATGAGGTATGAATAGAATTTTTGATCCAATTGATATAATTTTTATTGTGTTAATTTCACTATATCTTATTGTTTTAATAGCAATATTGCTGGTTTTATGGTATCAAAAAGAACAAAGAGATAAATTAAGACTTAAAAATTCTTTAGATATGGCAAAAGAAAATTTAGATGAAGAAGACAAATTATCAAATGAAAAGGCAAAAGAAGTTAATAATAAAAAGCTTAAAAATGTTAATGAAGAAACAAAATGTAAAAATAAGTCAAATGTTAAAACAAAAGAAAATAATACTAAAAAGAAAAATAATAATTCTAATAAATCAAAGAAACCAAATCAAAGTGTAAATAATCGTTATAAGGGAAAAGGTCCAACTAAAAAGAAAACGGTTAAAAGAAAGAAAAAGAAAAAAACAAATGGAAAGAATAAAAAGAAATAAGGGATGGAAAAATGAATGAATTTGAAATAATAAATGAAAATAATGAAAAAATAACATGTGAATTATTAAAAGTCTTTAATATTGATAATGAAAATTATATTGCTTACACTGATAAAACTTTAAATGGCGAAGGAAATTTAGATGTTATAATAAATAAATTTGAAATAAATGATGGTAAACTAATATTATTTGAAATACCTGAAAATAAACTAAAAAGTGTTGAGGATATGTGGAGGTCATTATGTCAAGAAGTATAATAATTGCTGTAGATAATCATGGTGATTTAAATAGTGCATATTTATGTATAAATAATAAATTAATATCACTTGAACCATATCTAATAAAAGTTTATAGAATTTTAAATTCTTTTGAGGATGCTGAATTTAAAAGAACTGCATTTAATGAATTTACTATAACAGATCGCAAAGTTATTAATGCCTTAATTAGTAAAATACCGAATTTAGAAAAATCTAAACGATTCAGTTTAAAAAATGTTATAATTAGTGCATCTTTAATGGCTATACTTATAAATGGGATTTCAACCCATATAGAATCTAAAGATAGTGATTCTGTTGAAAATGACAAAAGTATTGAATTTTATATAGATTCAAATTTATATTCGTCAAAAAATCCAATTACATCTGAAAATAGATCGTTAGTGCAGGATATATCAGAAAATATAGTTACTCAAGAAGATAATGATTTAACTGAAAAGGTACCTGTAATTGATAAGCAAAATGATGAAGATTTATCCCTTGCTCAAAGTACTGAATCTATAAATGCAGATGATGTTATAATTGATGAAGAATATTTATATGAAGATGACATGCCAGTATATAGTTTTGATTATGAAGATAGATCTAATACGGAAAAAAGTAATTATGCAAAAAATACTTATGGAAGCATTGTAAATAAATATGCGGCAACTTATGGACTTGATAGTAAACTAGTTATGGCTATTCTTACTCAAGAAAATGCTTATAATAAAATAAATAATTCAAATATTGGTGCAAATGGTGTTATGCAAATTGAATCTATTTGGAATGGACATGAAATAAAAGCATTTAATTATTTAGAAGGAATAGTTGATAAAGAAATAATAGAAATTACTAAATTATCTAATCCAGAATATTCAATTAAAATTGGATGTATGATTTTAAGTAATCAATATGCTACATTATATAATAATTATTATGTAAATGGAATAATTACAAAAGATGAAGTTATAATAGCCACGGTAATATCATATAATAAAGGAATTAGTGCTATATGCAATTTAATAAATAGTTATGGTGATGATTTTGTAAATCATATTTCTGAAACTATAGGCGGTGACAATAATTATTTAAAGCATGTATTTAGTTACCTTGAAGATATGAGTATAATTCAATTTCAAAATAAAAATGATTCACCTTCAGAAGTTGTAATTGATAATTTAACTTTATAAATCACACAAATTGTGTGGTTTTTATTTGCAAAATAAAAAGAAGTCTAATCACTTAAGACTTCCCCATTAATATAAAAGTGTACAGAGGATACTCCTCTTAAAAGGGATCCTGCAGCAGGACTTTGACTACCTATTAAATCTGTTTCAACACTAGCATTATATTTTTCACTTTGACTATCAACAAATGTAAATGAACAATCTAAATCGTTATTATCGCAATAGTTTTGTGCATCAGCTTTAGTTTTTCCTATAAAACTAGATAATGTTGAATTAGTGGCACCAGTAGTAATACCCTTTCCTGCAATATATGCTTCATAAGTTTCATTAATAGAATAACTAAAAGTTTTAATTACTTCTCCACTTTCCTTACCTAAATTAATATTCATAGCTTTAACAATATCTTTTAAACTATCATCATAATAACCAAGAGCACTTGATACCCTACCAGAGGATAGTGTTACATTTAAATTATAAACCTCAAGATAGGTTTTTTGAATATTTATAAAATCATCATCTGAAACCATATTTCCTACCATCTTTTTAAGTATTTGATAAGCAGATAATATTGAATCACGACTCATATTTGTAGAAATGTTTTTACTTACAGCATTTAACACTTTTTCAAATTGATTATAATTTCTAATAGTAAGCATTTTCTTTGCAATTGCCATTATTACATCTTGTTGATGTTTATTTCTAGCTAAATCACTAATTGCATATAAATGACGACATCTAGAATATGCTAGAGCTTGTTCTCCATTTAATGTTTGAACTCCAGTATCAATATATACAGTATTACTTCCCCATAATCTATCAGAATTTTGTTCACATACTTTGCCTTTACAATCAACTCCTTGATTAAATCCATAATCAGGTTTTTCAACATCCACTGTAATTCCATCAAGTGCTTCGACAAAGTCTACTACTCCCTTAAAATTAATTTTAACATAATAATCAATATTTATTCCTGTTAAATTTTCAATAGTATCAGTTACACATTTTGTACCATATGCCGCTGAGGAATTAATCTTATTATAGGTTTTCCCCTTACAAACAATTGGAACATACGTATCTCTAGGAATTGAGAAAAGTGTAGCACTTAAAGTACTAGGATTAAATGTAGCTAAAATAAGAGTATCACCATTAAATGCTGCGTCATCATTAAGTTCGTCAGTTTCAGAATCTACACCTAAAACTAATGCAGTAAATGGTTCATCTAAACTCTTTGCTGGTGTATCATCATCACTTTCTATCTTCTTTTTCTCACTAATTTCAAATACTTTTTTTGTATCTGAGGCAATATTTGTAAAATCCGCATCACTACTATATCTTGAAATATAACTCCCACTTATAAATATACCACCAACTTCTTTATCATATAGTGCATAAAGTAAATCGATTTCAGAACTATATTCTTTTATTTCATTTTTAAGATTTTCTTTCTCTATCAATTTTTTTGCTAATATATTACCTTCATAATCATCTTCATCACTTACCATACCTAAAATCATATCTTTACTATATTTTTCACTAGCTAAAGTAACTAAATATGTTGTATATTTTGTATTATTTGAACTAGTTAATGAAGATAGTTTTCCTAATAATAAGTCTATTATACTTGAGGAAAAAATAAATGCTATAATTAATATAATACTTATTATCGAAGATATTATTAAATGTTTATACTTTCTTAAACATAATTTAAAAAAGTTTATAAAAATATACAAAATTATATATAATGCAAAAATTACAAGTAATATATATCTTATTAATGTTTCAATACCAGTTAAAGCAATAACACTTTTTACAAAAAATGCATAACTAATTATATAAGCAATAATAATCAAAAAATAAATTATTTTTGCTATTGGTTTACTTCGCTTAAATTTTCTTTTTAACTGTTTCATTTGACGTCACCTTCATATTGTACAACATATAATTTATCCTCAATTTTAATTATTGTTACAGTCCCATTATCATCATAACCTAAATCTTTTTTATAATTCCAAGATAAAGTTACAACATATGATTCATAATTATTATCATTATAAGTAAATTCACCTTTTTCAAAATTATCAATATTAATACTTTCTACAACAGGATATTCATTATTTTTTCTAGTACTTTTATCCTTTAAATCTTTATATAATGTATTCTGACATCTAATTTTAAAATTATCTTGATCATACACATATTCTAGACTACCAACATCATACATACTTTTTTTATTATCAATAGTATATAAATCTATAATAAATAATTTTGATAATGATTTTGCATAATCTTCATAATTTATGTTGTCATTAGCAAGAATATCCTTAAGTTCTTTAAAATTTTCTTTCATTAAATTTGTATTATCTTTATCAAGAGTATAATCAAACTTTGCAGTTTTATCCTTACTTCTTACAAGAAGTCCACCTGTTGTTTTAGAAAAAAGTAAAAAATATAAACCTATGCTAACTAAAATAGTAAATATAATTATAATTATTACTGATTTTTTTATTTGCTTTTTTCTTTTAGTCATCACTACTCTCCTTTTTATTTAATAGGTCATAAACTATTATTGAATTTGATACCTCAAGCATCTTTTCAACACTTTCTTTAGTTTTATCAACATAATTATCTTCGATTACTGTACTATCATTTATAACATAATATTCTCCAGTTGAATTATTATAATACATAACATTACTTAGGAAATTTCCATTAGGAAATGCTACAACATTATTATTTTTTATATTAAATATATCATGTCCTAAAGCATACTCATTTTTATAACCAAGCATATTTAAAATTGTTGGAGCAACATCAATCATACCCATATAGTACTTAACTTCTCCTTTTAAGGTATTTTTTAATTTACTATTTTTTGTCCATATAATTAATGGAGTCTTTTTATTAAGTTCATGTTTAAATGAATCATATGGAGTATAATTTTCATCACCTTCTTCATAAACAGAACCATCTTCTTTATTATAATTATATAAATAATTCATTTCTTTTCTTGTAAGTTTAGCATCATGGTCGCCATAAAAAACAAATATTGTATTATCAAATGCAGATGATTCATTAATATATGTTAGAAAATCCCCTAATGCGGAATCTGCATAATGAACTGATGTTAAATAATTTCCTACTGCACTACCAGATAAATAATCAGTTGTTACAGTTTGTCCATTTTCATTTACAAATGTATCTGATAAATCAAATTCGCCATATTTATCTTGAAATGTAAATGGTGAATGATTTGATAAAGTTATAATTGTACCCATATAATTTTGATATTTACTTTCAATGCTTTCTAAAATAGGAATTGCCTGTTTAAAGAACAATTTATCATTTATTCCTAAATTAATTACATCATCATCAGTATATTCAAAGCTTTCCTCAAAATACATATCTTGATATCCTAATGATGGATGAGCTTTATTTCTGTTCCACATTGAAGATAAATTACCATGCATACTAAATGTATAATAATTATTTTGAGAAAGTATTTTTGGAATTGTATTATAAATTCGATTATAATAACTTACAAAGACAGTTCCTGATGCAGCAGGCATCAAACTAGATAAAAGTGTAAATTCTGTATCCGAAGATGTACCTGTAGAAACCTGAGGATAAAAGTTTGAAAAAAACATTCCCTCTTTTGCAAGCTTATTTAGATTTGGTGTAACTTCCTCTCCGTTAAAAGATAAACTCATCGTAAAATCTTCCATTGATTCCATATGAACGAATATTACATTGTAACCACTAGCAATACCAGTGTATTTATTATCTTCTTTATATTTTTGACTTTCCTCAGATGTAAAATATTCATCAAAAGATTTTAAAGCATCTTCATAACCAAATAAACTACTTATTTTGGGTCTTAGTGTTTGAAGTAAATCATTACCTTGATATAAAATTGCACCAAATCTTTCTACAATATATATTCTATTCCATTGTTTATTAAGTCTTGAAAAATCACTTTTTTTTGCAAATGAAAAACTTAAACTTATTAAAAATATTCCAACAATTAAAGTTGAAAAAGCCATCTTTTTACCCTTTTCAACACAATTTAAAAAGTTATAATAACTAGAATTAGATAATTTTTTATGTATAAAATGAAATAATAATGGAAGAAAAATGTACACTAGATAATTCCATCTAAATTTTTCCCATATTGAACCAGTTACAGTTTCTGTTTGTGAAAGTGATGCTAGTTCTCCAAAAGACGCAAATGAAGTATAAAAAACATAATATACTGAATTTACCAATCCTATCAAAGAAAATATAATAACCCATATAAAGAAATATTTATATTGTTTTTGTGGTTTAATAAAGTAACCTATTGCACCCACTGTCAAAATAATACCCAAATCAGTAATAAAAGGAAATGGACTTCTAAATAAACCAATAGTATTTTCTCTTACTAAAACCATACTAAAAATAGAAATTAGTACATAAGATAAAAATAATCTATTGGAGATTATATATTCAATAAAAGATTTTTTTGCTTTTTTATACATATTATTACTTACTTTCTTTTTCATAAAACCCTTCTTATCAACACATATTATATCAATATTTTTTTTTTTTTACAATTACCCTTGCAATTTTTATACATATTATGGTAAAATAATTTTGTTGTTAAGGAAGATTATGCAGGTGTAGTACAGCGGTTAGTATGCGGCCTTGCCAAGGCTGAGACGGCAGTTCGATTCTGCTCACTTGCTCCAAATTGATAGGAAACTCGGAAATTAACTTCTGAGAGTAATAAATGC